>JBKPRE010000001.1:0-10003 GCA_046734435.1 Pseudomonadota bacterium
CGTGAAGGCCGCGCTTTCATTGCCGACGAACGGCGGGAAGCGCCGCGCATTCTCGCCTCCCGGTTGCTCGATCTTGAGCACCTCGGCGCCGGCTTCGGCGAGCATCAATGTTGCCAACGGTCCGGGAAGCAGCGTGGTGAAGTCGAGGACAAAAAGGCCGGTCAGCGGTTGCATGGCGGTCAGAGTTTGTCATGCCCTATAGGCGGCGTCACGCATTGCCAGAGCCACCGCAGTGGCACAGTATTATTCAACTGCTGTGGAGTAGAATTGAATGAGACAGCTGCCGCACATGGGAATCGTGCTCGGCATGCATGCTCACACATTTTCCGACAAGATCGGCGCGCGCGATCTTGAACGGGCGATGACCTTCCGAACCTGGCATGAGCGATCGTGCCGTCTTGCCAACGCGTTAATGGGTCTCGGTCTCTCCAAAGGCGATCGGGTCTGCGTCCTCGCCTATAACTGCGTCGAATGGCTTGAAATTTATGCAGCGACGGCGCTGGCGGGCCTGGTCGCCGTGCCTATCAATTTCCGGCTGGTCGGTCCGGAGATCCGCTACATCGTGGAGAATTGCGAGGCCGGCGCGCTCATCGTTCAGGATCAACTGATCGACGCGATCGAGCCGGTTCGCGATTCGCTTCCGGTGGCTCCCGACAAGTTCATCCTTTTCGGCACCAATCGCCGGCATGCCGGCTATCGCGCCTACGAGGATCTTATCGCCGCCGCCAGCGATCGCCCTCCGGCGGTGACCGTGGTGCCCGAGGACCCATGGACGCTGATGTACACTTCCGGCACGACCGGCAAACCGAAGGGCGCTATTCGCTCGCATGGTGGCAGTGCGATGCTGTCGCTCGTGACCGACGTTGAGCTTGGCTTCAGCTCCCGCGATTCCGGCCTGCTGGTCATGCCGATGTGCCACGCCAACTCGCTGTTCTTTTTCGGAGCCTTTGCGTATTGCGGCGCGGCCTGCACGGTTTACAGCCGGAGGAGCTTCGACCCGGAACACCTGGTGCGAACGCTTGCCGACGGGCATGCGACGTTCACGTCGTTGGTGCCGACGCATTACATCATGATGCTCGGTCTTTCATCCGAGGTCCGCGCGAAGCACGACGTATCGGCCGTCACCAAGTTGATGGTCTCTTCGGCACCCGCACGGCGCGACACCAAGCTCGAAATCATGGACTACTTCAAAAATTCCGGCCTGTTCGAGCTTTATGGTTCCACGGAAGCCGGATGGGTCACCATGCTTCATCCGGACGAACAGTTCACCAAGCTCGGCTCGGTGGGCCGCGAATGCATCGGGTCGCGGCCGATCCGGCTGCTCGATGCGGACGGAAACGACGTGCGCGACGGTGAGCCCGGAGAACTCTACTCGTGCAACTCCTACACTTTCGACGGCTACTGGAAGCTGCCCGACAAAACTCGCGACGCTTTCCGCGGCGACTATTGCGCGGTCGGCGACCTCGCCCGTCGCGACGAGGACGGCTACATTTTCCTGGTCGACCGCAAGAGTAATATGATCATCTCGGGAGGCGAGAACGTCTATCCGTCCGAGGTGGAATCGCTGGTCGGCGGCCATCCCAAAGTCAAGGACGTCGCCGTCATCGGCATTGCCGATGAAAAGTGGGGCGAGCGGGTTCACGCCGTCATCATCGCGCGGGACGGGGAAGCGCCCACCGCCGAAGAAATCATGGAATGGTGCAAAGACCGTATCGCCGGCTACAAGCGCCCCCGGTCGATATCGTTCATTGCCGAAGAGGACATGCCGCGGACCGCGACCGGAAAAATCCTGCATCGCGTCCTGCGCACGAAATACACGCCAACGGGAGTGAGTTCATGAGCAAGCCCGCGCTTCAGTCGCAAGATCTCAATGCGGATCAGCAGTCCTGCGCGGCCTGGATTGCACGCTTCCTAAAGGCGCGAGGCATCGACCGGATCTTCGGGCTGCAGGGCGGGCATATCCAGCCAATCTGGGATCACGTCGCCCGTCAGGGAATCCGGATCATTGACGTGCGCGACGAAGGGGCCGCGGTTCACATGGCCCACGCCCATGCCGAGCTCATGGGCAATTTCGGCGTTGCGATGGTGACCGCCGGCCCGGGCGTGACAAATACCGTAACGGCCATCGCGAATGCATCGCTTGCCCGGATTCCAGTCCTCCTGATCGGCGGCTGCACGTCGCGCCCGCAAGCCAATATGGGACCGCTGCAGGATATTCCGCATGTCGACATTCTGCGCCCGGTGACACGCACCGCGCGCACCGCGCGCGTGCCGGACCAGGTCATTCGCGAGCTCGACGAAGCCGTGGCGCGCGCCATGGGCGACAATGGCGAGCCAGGTCCCGTCTACCTGGAAGTGCCGACCGATGTGCTGCGCACGCATGTGCCGCCGCAACTGGTGCTCGATGAATGGATCAACCCGAAGCCGCCGCGCGCCATCCCTCCCGATCCCGCTGCGGTGAAAGAGGCGGTGGACGTGTTCTGGTCGGCGAGGCGTCCTGTCGTCGTTACCGGACGCGGCGCACGGCAAGCCGGGCCCGCGCTCGTGCGGCTGCTCGAAGCAACCGGCGCGCTTTATCTGGATACGCAGGAAAGCCGCGGGCTTGTTCCGGCCGACCACCCATCGACCGTGGCCGCCGTCCGCGCGGCTGCAATGACCGACGCTGACGTCATTTTGCTGATCGGGCGCAAGCTCGACTACCAGGTCGGCTACGGTTCACCGGCCGTGTTTCCAAACGCGCGCTTTATCCGACTATCCGACAGTCCTGGTGAGCTGATCGACAATCGGCGCGGCCAGCCGGAACTCCTCGCCTCGCCTCACCTTGCGCTGGACGCCATGGTCACGGCCGCCGGCAATCGTGAAAGCGGCAGCGACAAGGCTTGGGCCGATGGCCTGCGCAAGCGGCATCGCGATCGCATTGCCGCCGCGCAATCCGCGAAAGACAAGCCGGCGACGGGCGGCGACGGCAAAATTCATCCGCGCGTGATTTTCGACGCCATCGCCGCCACGGCCGCGAAGGATTACATCGCGATTGCGGATGGCGGCGACCTACTGAGCTTTGCCCGCACCGGACTGACCGCCAGCACCTACATGGATGCCGGTGCATTCGGCTGCCTCGGCGTCGGCGTGCCTTTCGCTGTCGCAGCGGCGCTTGCCATGCCGGACCGCCAGGTCATCTCCGTCAATGGCGACGGCGCATTCGGCATCAACGCCATGGAAATCGACACCGCCGTCAGGCATGGCGCGAAAGTAGTCTTCATCGTATCGAACAACGCCGCCTGGAACATCGAGCGCCTTGATCAGGAAATGAATTATGGCGGACGCGTCGTCGGCACGACCTTGCGCCACTCGGATTATGCCGGCATGGCCCGCGCGCTCGGCGCGCATGGCGAGCGCGTCGAAAAACCGTCGGAGCTGGAAGGCGCGATGCGTCGGGCGCTGAAGAACGCGCCGGCGCTGGTCGATGTGGTCACATCCCAATCAGTCCTGTCGACGGATGCCCAGAAAGGGCTCGGCTTTGTGCCTGATTTTCAGGCTTTGACCGCGTGGGATGACGCGGAAAGAAAGCGTCGCGAGCCACGTTAACTTAAAGATATTTGGCAGCACTTGGCTCCGCCTTTGCATTCCTCTAAACGGCAGGCCGGGTTTTGAGGATGCCGATGAAACTTCCGCGCCAATTCTATGCCCCGCTCGCCATCGGAGCTCCAGCGCCGTTGCGCGAATTGCCGGTGCGGCTGGAGCGCATGATTCATTTTGTGCCGCCGCACATCGAGAAAGTGCGGGCCAAGGTGCCGGAACTCTTGCGACAAGTCGACGTCGTACTCGGCAATCTCGAAGATGCCGTTCCGGTCGATGCCAAGAAGGCGGCGCGCGACGGTTTCATCGCGATGGCGCGTGCGACCGATTTCGGATCGACCGGGCTGTGGACGCGAATCAACGCCCTCAATTCGCCATGGGCGCTCGACGACGTCACCGAGATCGTCGCGGCCACCGGCAGCAAGCTCGACGTGATCATGCTGCCCAAGGTCGACGGCCCGTGGGACATCCACTACCTCGACCAACTGCTTGCGCAGCTTGAGGCCCGGTACCAGCTGAAGAAACCGATCATGATCCACGCGATCCTCGAGACCGCGCAGGGCGTCAACAATGTGGAGGCGATCGCGACCGCCTCCCCGCGCATGCACGGCATGAGTCTCGGCCCGGCCGACCTCGCCGCCTCGCGCGCGATGAAGACGACGCGCGTCGGCGGAGGTCATCCCGACTACAAGGTGCTCGCCGACGCGCAAGGCGATGCGCCGCGCGCGTCATCGCAGCAGGATCTATGGCACTACACGATCGCAAAGATGGTCGACGCCTGCGCCGCCGCCGGCATCAAGCCGTTCTATGGCCCGTTCGGCGACTTCGCCGATCCCGCCGGCTGCGAGACGCAGTTCCGCAACGCATTCCTGATGGGATGCGTCGGCGCCTGGTCGCTGCATCCGTCGCAGATCGACATCGCGAAAAATGTCTTCTCTCCCGATCCGGCCGAGGTCGCCTTCGCACAGAAAATCGTCGCCGCCATGCCGGATGGCGCCGGTGCAGTCATGATTGACGGCAAGATGCAGGACGACGCGACCTGGAAGCAGGCGAAAGTTCTCCTCGATCTGGCGAAGCTTGTTGCAGCCAAAGATCCTGACGCGAAAAGACGCTACGCCTTCTGAGCGAAACGGAACGCCTGATGGAAAAGATGCGCGAAGCGAAATTCAAGATCGGTCAGGTGGTGAAACACCGCGTGCATCCGTTCCGCGGCGTCATCTTCGACATCGATCCGGTATTCAACAATACCGAGGAATGGCTGCAGTCGATTCCCGCCGAGATCCGGCCGCACAAGGATCAGCCCTTCTATCACCTCTTCGCCGAAAACTCGGAAACCGAATATATCGCCTACGTATCAGAACAGAACCTGCTGCCTGATACATCAGGCAAGCCGATCCGGCACCCCGACGTTGCCGAGGTCTTCGTCCGCGACGAAAGCGGCGCGTACCGTCCGCGCAATTCGCAGGTTCATTAATTCGAGCGCTCAAACGAAAAAAAGGCGCGGCCCAGGGCCGCGCCTTTAATTGCACGAGCGTGACGTGCGCTACTTCTTTTGTGCCGGGGCTGGAGCCGGCGCCGGCGCGCCTGGGGCCTGGCTCTGCTGGCCTTCCAGTTTCTTGCGCGCCTCTTCGGCTTTCTTCTGAAGCTCTTCCTGGAGCTTGCGCTGTTGCTCCTCGAAGGCTTTCGGATCGGTGGGCGGCCCGTCATAGGCCTTGGCAAAATCGTTCAGCGGCAGCGGCAGGCTGATCGGCGTGCCCTGCATGTTGATCGCCTGCACGACGATGTTCTGCCCCTTCTTCATCTTGGTGATCATGTCGTCGGTGACGGGATAATCCGCCATGCATCCGACGGGGAAGCAGATCTTGTAGGGCTGCTGCGAAGGCTGCTGCTGGTCGATGATCAGCCGTGTGCCGTGTGCGAGCTGCATTCCGAGCGGAACGGTGACCCGCAGGACCTTGGCCTCGCCTTCCGGCTCGAACAATTGAACGATGGCGACCGGCATTCCGTTTTCGAGACGGCCGTCTTTGGTGATGACGCAAACCTTCTTGTTGCCCGTGTCCTGCCCCTGGCCACACACTTTCATCCATGGCGAATACATCAGCTGCGGCTGGTCAGCGGCCTGCTGCTGCGGCTGGGCCGGTTGCAAAGGCTGTGCCGGTTGTGCCGGTTGTGCCTTCGGCGCCGCCTTTGGCGCCGCCTTGGGCTGCGATTGCTGCGCAAAGACGGGACCCGCGAACAGCGTCGCTGCGAAAGTCATGACCATGGTGGCGGTCAACGCCCGGCCCCACGGCCGGACCGATACGGTCCGATGATCCATTGTAACTGTTCCCTTGTTATTTCTTTCCGCGGCAAATGACGCCCCCAGAATTGCCGCTGGTTGCCCGGCTCTGTCCGGGTCAAATACGGCGGGAGCGTGACGCCTGATAGCCGAATTCTCTCCTGCAATAAAGCCACGAATGCGCTGAAAATGCGGCCCGTCCTGGCCCTGCCGCCTTATGATAAATTCCCTCAAAACCGGACCGAATCGCATTCGCCCGACACTCACGCCGCCCTCAACTGCCATTGCGGGGACCTGCTTGCGTCCGTCGCGACGTGTCGTCGTGCTCGGCGCGTTGTCTGCAGCGACCGCGTTCGGTTTGCGGCCGGCGCATGCCCAGCGAGCGGCTCACGCCATCGCAATGCACGGCGAACCCGCGTGGGGGCCGGACTTCACCCATCCGACTTACGCCAATCCACAAGCGCCGAAAGGCGGCCATCTCACCCACGGCGTGCTCGGCACCTTCGACTGCCTCAACCCATTCATTGTGAAAGGACTGCCGGCTGCCAATATGAGGGGCTACATCGTCGAAAGCCTCCTCGCCCGCGGTTACGACGAGCCGTTCACCCTCTACGGCCTGCTGGCCGACCGCATCACGACCGACGCCGCGCGCACCTACGTCAGTTTCAGAATCAATCCGGCAGCCCGTTTCGCCGACGGCAAACCGGTGACGCCGGCCGACGTGATTTTTTCCTGGGAGATATTGCGCGACAAAGGCCGGCCGAATTTCCGTACCTACTACATCAAGGCCACCAAAGTGGAAGCGATCGATGCCCGCACGGTTCGCTTCGACCTTAGCGGCGCCGACGACCGCGAATTGCCGCTCATTATCGGACTGATGCCGGTTCTGGCAAAGCACGCCGTCAACGCCGATACATTCGAGGACACCAGCTTCAACCCGCTGCTTGGCAGCGGGCCCTATACTGTGAGCAATGTGAAACCCGGCGAGAGCGTCACCTTCACACGCGACAAGAACTACTGGGGACGCGATCTCGCCATTAATCGCGGTATCTGGAATTTCGACACGATTCGTTACGACTATTATCGCGACGGCAACACGCATTTCGAGGCATTCAAGAAGGGACTTTACGATCTGCGGGTCGAGACTGATCCAGGGCGGTGGCAGACCGCTTACGACTTTCCCGCAATGCGCGATGGCCGCGTGATCAAGGAAGACCTGCCTTATGGATTGCCCAAAGGCATGCAAGGTCTGGTGTTCAATACGCGGCGAGCGGTTTTCTCGGATGTCCGTGTACGTGAGGCGATCCTGCAGTTGTTCGACTTCGAGTGGCTCAACCGCACTTACTTCTTCAGTCTCTACAAAAGGACGGCGAGCTATTTCGATGGCTGCGACCTCTCGGCGCATGGTGTGCCGGCCAATGCGCGTGAGCGCGAGTTGCTGGCGCCATTCCCGGGCGTCGTGCGGGCGGACATCATGGACGGCGCCTGGTCTCCGCCTGTCACCGACGGCTCAGGACAGGACCGTTCCATGCTCCGCCGTGCTTTCGCGCTGTTCAAGGCCGCCGGTTACGAGCTCAAGGGCACCCAGCTGCTACATGCCGCGACTGGCCGGCCGCTGTCGTTCGAGATCCTCACCACCACGCGCGATCAGGAACGCGTCGCGCTTGCCTTTGTTCGCAATCTCAAGCGCGCCGGCATCGAGGCACGCGTGCGCAACGTCGATGCCACACAATACGAACGCCGCCGGATCGCCTTTGATTTCGACATGATCGAATACCGCTGGGAGCAATCTTTGTCGCCCGGCAACGAACAGCTGTTCTACTGGGGCTCTGCCGCGGCAGATCAACAGGGCAGCCGCAACTACATGGGTGTCAGATCCAAGGCCGTCGACGCCATGATCGGCGCGATGCTCGGCGCGATAAGCCGCGAGAATTTCGTCGCCGCCACCCGCGCGCTCGATCGGGTGCTGCTGTCGGGCTTCTACGTGGTGCCGCTTTATTTCCCGCCCGTGCAATGGGTGGCGCGCTGGGCGCGAATCGCGCATCCCTCACGAACGTCGCTATTCGGCTATTTGCCGGAAACGTGGTGGCAGAAGGACCTCAGGCCTTGAGGCACTGGCGATGATCCTCGGCGAGACCAACCGGGCATCTGGCATCACCACAACGCTTGACGATCTCTTTCGTCGGGCCGGCGTGCGTCATCCGGATGCACCCGCGCTTGCTGATCCCCCGAACCGCACGAGCTTCACCGATGGCGCTCCGCGTACCCTGAGTTACGCGCAAGCCGATCACGCAATCTCCGCTGTCGCGGCCCGCCTGCGTTCTTCCGGTTTGCCGACCGACGCCATCGTGGCGATGCAGCTGCCCAACACGGTCGACAGCATTGTCGCGTTTCTCGGAATTCTGCGCGCCGGCATGATTGCCGCGCCCGTGCCGCTGCTCTGGCGCCGCCGCGACATGGTAGACGCGCTGGGCCGCGTCGGCGCCAAAGCGATCGTGACATGTGGCCGCGCCGGCGGCGTTGCCCACGCGGACATCGCCATGCATACGGCGGCGGCCCTGTTTCCGGTCCGTCATATCTTTGGCTTCGGCAGGGATTTGCCCGATGGGATTGTGCCACTCGACGACGCCTTCGCTTCGGATGGCGTCGACATCTCTGCCACGTCCGTTCGCCCGGATGCCGCGGCCGCACATGTCGCAGCCATCACATTTGGGGTTGATGCGCGCAGTGCCATTCCGATGGCGCGCAATCATGTTGAACTCATCAGCGGTGGACTCGCCGTTGTGCTGGAAGGCGGAATTGCGTCCGATGCGCGCCTGCTATCGACGGTCCCGATCAGTTCATTTGCTGGTCTCGCGCTCGCGCTCATGCCTTGGCTTCTGTCCGGCGGCGCGTTGCATCTGCATCATGCATTCGAGCCGGTCACGTTTGGCGCGCAGCGCGACGCGACAGACTTTGACGCAATGATGTTGCCGGCGGCTGCAGTGCCCACAATGGCGGCGGCGGGCCTTCTGGGCGGCGAATCCTGCACGCTTATCGCGCTATGGCGGGCGCCAGAACGGATGATGGCTGCGAAGGCCTGTGAGAACGTCCGGACCGTGGTCGATGTGGCGAGTTTCGGAGAGGTCGGAATCGTCGCTGCCCGGCGAAACGCGAACGGGTCTGCGCTCGCGATACCGCACGGCGTCATCAGCGTGCCGCGCGGCGCGATTGGAGCGATGACGGTCATCGAGACGGCGCGCGGCGGCTCAGGCACGCTATTGCTGCGCGGCCCCATGGTCCCGGCCGCGGCATTCCCCTCCGGCGCGGACGCGCTGCATCTTTCGCCGGATCGCGCCGGATATTTTGACACCGGATATGCCTGCAGACTGGATGCATCGAACCAGGCACTCGCAATCAACGTGCCGCCTCCCAACATTGTCAGCGTGGGCGGCTATCGCGTACGGCAAAACGACCTCGACGCCTGTCTTGAAAAAATAGCGCCCGGCGCAACGGTCGTCGCACTTCCCGATCGCATGCTCGGACAGCGGCTCGCCGGAGCCGCTGAGGACAAAAAAGCGGTCGCCCACGCGCTGGAGGCGCAAGGCGCCAATGTGCTGATATCAGGAGCATTTCGCCAGCGCGCCGGCGCTGACGCCGCGTAGTTTCGACTGTTCGTTGACGGGGTATTAACAGCGCTCGACTAGAGTCGTGGCGCCCACAAACTGCGCGTGCGCCCGGATGTCGCTGCAAGGTCCGCTGATCGTGGTCGCCGAACAACCGGCGACCGAGCTGGTGGAGGCGCTGAGCACTGCTGGGGCGTTTCCAATCGTCGAATCCAAATGGGCCGATGCGCCGGCTGCCTTCGTCACCGTAAAGCCCTCCGCAATCGTCATCGCCGAGCCGGGCGCGCCGGCCAATATCGCTTCGGCCCGCATGCTGTGCCTGCAAGTCGCCACCGTGAACGGCCCGATCGTGCCGGTCATCGCCCGCGTGTGCGGCGATGAGGACGCAGCCGTGCCGATCGCACTGCCGGCCGACGCCACACTGCCTGTCGAGCGCCTGCTGGCACGCCTGCAGTTCGCGATGCGGGTGCGCGCGCTGCATGCCACTGTGCTGCGCCGGATCGAGCTCTTCACTTCGCATGACGGCAAGTTGCCCGCGTTGCCG
>JBKPRE010000002.1:0-30571 GCA_046734435.1 Pseudomonadota bacterium
TTCCGGTGTCGTGACCATTGGCGGAATCCTCGGGATGGCCGCGCATCTGGAAGGAAAAGGTGTCGGTGTCATCGACATGGCAGGGCTCGCGCAGAAAGGCGGCGCCGTCTACAGCCATATCCGTATCGCAAACACGCCCGAGGACATTCACGCAATTCGCGTGGCAGCGGGCGGAGCCGATCTGGTGATGGCCGGCGACGTTGTCGTATCAGCCACCAAAAAGGTGCTCGGTGCATTCAAGCCGGGGACAAAAATCGTCGTAAACAGCTTCGAGTACATGCCGGGCGATTTTACGCGCAACGCAGATTTTTCCCTGCCGCTGGAACGCATCAAGCGGGCGATTGCGGCGGCGGCCGGTCACGAAGTGCGTCAATTTGTTAACGCGACCAGGATTGCAACAGAGCTGCTCGGCAGGTCTATAGGCGGCAATATGGTCATGATCGGCTACAGCTATCAGATCGGCGCGCTTCCGCTTTCTGCCGAGGCAATCGAGAAGGCGATCGAATTGAACGGCGAAGAGGTCGAGATGAATCTGGCGGCGTTCCGCCTCGGGCGCCGGGCGGCAGTTGATGCCGCCGCGCTGGAAAAGTTGATGAAACCTGCGCCAGAAATGGACAACGACGCGCTGAAGCTGTCGCAGTCGTTTGCCGAGACCGTCGACCGCCGTGCGGCGTTTCTGACAGCCTACCAGAATGCAAATTACGCGCAGCGCTACCGCAATTGGGTTGAAAAAGTACGCACCGTGGAAGCAGAGAAAGCGCCTGGCCAATGCGGACTCGCGGAAGCGGTGGCGCGCTATCTGTTCAAGCTGATGGCGTACAAGGACGAATACGAAGTCGCGCGCCTTTATGCCGATACATCTTTTCTCGAGCGCGTGAAATCGAGCTTCGATGGCGACAGGCTGCGCTTTGAATTCCATCTGGCGCCACCCTTGGTGGCGCGGCACGATCCGGCGACGGGCGAACCAAGAAAGATGTCATTCGGCCCCTGGATGCTGACGGTGTTCAGGTTGCTCGCGAAGCTGAAATTCTTGCGCGGCACCGCATTCGACCTTTTTGGCTATACGGAGGATAGGCGGACTGAACGTCGTTTGATCGCGGACTACGAATACCTGCTCGGAGAAATCTGCGAGTTTCTCACGCCTGGAAATCACCGTTTCGCCGTCGGGCTGGCGGCAATCCCCGAGAAAATTAGGGGCTACGGACCGATCAAACAGCGGCATCTGGCCGCGGCAAAAGCCGAGGAGGCAGCGTTGCGGGAGCAGTTTCTGTCGGGGTCGGCTGCCTTCCTCAAGGCCGCCGAATAAGGCGCGATCGTCGCCATACCGGTTATTCCCCAATCTGATACTTGACCGCCTTCGGGCGGTGTTTTCATATCGAGACAAAGATCGTCCGAACAAGACGGCGAGGGGTGAAAAGTGTCGCGCAAAATGCGCGGCCTCACGGGAGGACAGAGCTGTGGCGCCGAACGCCGCCGCTGGCGCGGATACGTTTCCCAAGTTGCTGGTTCGCAACGCCCAAATTTTTGGGGCGCGGCCTGCCATGCGCCACAAGGATCTCGGCATCTGGCAGACATGGACCTGGGCGGAGGTGCTCGACATTGTCCGCGGCTACGCCGTTGGTTTGCATCGATTGGGACTCAAGCGCGGCGAGACGATCGCAATCGTCGGCGCCAATCGGCCGAGACTCTACTGGTCGGTCATGGCCGCCCAAATGTTGGGCGCCATTCCCGTTCCGGTCTATGCGGATGCGGTAGCGGACGAACTGGCCTACGTGCTGGCTCACGCCGATGTTCGCTTCGCCGCGGTCGAGGACCAGGAACAGGTCGACAAGATCCAGTCGGTGTTGCAGCGCGTGCCCAAACTTCAGTTGATGCTGTACGACGAGAAAAGGGGCCTGCGCGACTACGATCACAGCCGGCTGCATTCGATGGACGACGTCATCGAAGAAGGTCGCAAGGCGCTTGCCAGCGACCCCACGGTGCGGACGTGGCTCGACGGCGAAATCGCGGCCGGCAAAGGCAGCGACCCGTCCATCATTCTTTATACGTCTGGGACTACAGGTGCCTCCAAAGGAGTCTTGCTGACCGGCGAGCGTTCGATAAAGGCGGCGTCCGATACTGTTGCCTTTGACAAACTCACCGAGCATGACGTGTCACTTGCCTACCTGCCGCTCGCCTGGGTCGGCGACCACTATCTGAACTACGCGCAGGGTTTGGTCTCCGGCTTTTGCACGGCCTGTCCGGAAAGCTCCGATACCGCGATGGCCGATCTGCGTGAGATAGGGCCGAGTTTTTACTTTGCGCCGCCGCGCACGCTGGAAGTGCTGCTGACCCGTGTGACCATCCGCATGGAGGATGCCGGCTTCCTCAAGCGCAAGATGTTCCATTATTTCATCGGTGTGGCGCGCAAATACGGCGAGCGCATTCTCAATGGCCAACACGTGCCGCTTGGCGGCCGATTGCTCTACTGGCTGGGTGACCTGCTGGTTTACGGTCCACTCAAGAACGTCCTCGGCCTGTCGCGCGTGCGGGTGGCCTATACTGCCGGTGAAGCGATTGGCCCCGACCTCTTTGCGTTCTATCGTTCGATCGGCCTCAACCTGAAGCAACTCTACGGGCAAACAGAGGCTTTTCTCTATCTGACGGCGCAGCCTGATGGCGAAATTTATTCCGATACAGTCGGCCGTACTTTCCCGAACGTGGATATTCGAATCGCGGAAAATGGCGAAGTCCTGTTCAAGTCCCCCGGCATGTTTACCGGCTACTTCAGGGATGATGCCAAGACGGCCGAGGTGATGACGCCGGATGGATATGTGAAAACTGGCGATGCCGGGTACTTCGACGAGAAGACCGGACACCTCAAGATCATCGACCGCGCGAAAGATGTCGGGCGGCTCAACGACGGAACGCTGTTTCCGCCGAAATACATCGAAAACAAGCTCAAATTCTATCCCAACATCCGCGAAGCGGTGGCGTATGGCGACAAGCGCGACTTTGTCGCCGTGATGCTCAATATCGATCTCACCGCGGTCGGCAGCTGGGCTGAGCGCAACAACGTGGTTTATGCCTCCTATCAGGAGCTTGCCGGTCATCCACTGGTCTACGACATGCTCGAAAAGCACGTGGCAGAGGTGAACCACGCGTTGGCGCAGGACAAAATGACGGCGGGCGCGCAGATCAAACGCTTCCTGATTTTGCACAAAGAGCTCGACCCGGATGACGGTGAAATCACCCGTACGTTAAAAGTCCGCCGCGGCTTTATCGAAGATCGATACGCGCCGCTGATAAAGGCGCTTTATGACGGGTCGAAAGAAGCCGACATCTCGACGCAGGTGACGTTCGAAGACGGCCGCAAGGGTGTCATCAACGCCCGCGTGAAGATCCGTGACATGAAGACGGAGCCGGTTGCCGCCGCCGTGGGGAAAGCGGCATGAGGGCGCCGGGCGGACCCGAAGTTGCGGTCGGCGATGTGCTGTTGGCGGTCGAGAATGTGTCGCTGTCATTCGGTGGGGTGAAAGCCGTCAGCGACGTCTCTTTCGATATTCGCAAGGGCGAAATCCGCGCCATTATCGGGCCGAACGGCGCCGGCAAGACGTCGATGCTCAATGTCATCAACGGATTCTACCATCCACAGCAGGGTCGTATCACGTTCAAGGGCGAAGCGCGCACCCGGATGCGCCCGCACGAGGCGGCAAGCGGAGGCATTGCGCGTACGTTCCAGAACGTCGCGCTGTTTCGCGGCATGACCGCGCTCGACAACATCATGGCGGGCCGCACGCTCAAGATGCACAGCAATTTCTTCTGGCAAATGCTGCGCTATGGACCTGCGATGCGCGAGGAAGTCGAGCACCGCCGGCATGTGGAAGAGATCATCGACTTCCTGAAAATTCAGGAGATCCGACGCGTTCCGGTCGGGCGGCTGCCTTACGGTCTGCAGAAACGCGTCGAGTTGGGCCGCGCGCTTGCCATGGAGCCCGAGTTGCTCCTGCTCGATGAGCCGATGGCGGGCATGAATCTGGAGGAAAAGGAAGACATGTCGCGCTTCGTCCTTGACGCGAACGACTATTACGGCACCACCATTGCGCTGATCGAGCACGACATGGGCGTGGTGATGGATCTTTCCGACCGGGTCGTGGTGCTCGACCACGGGGTCAAGATTGCCGATGGCACGCCCGCAGAGGTCAAAGGCGATCAGGCGGTGATCGATGCATACCTCGGCGTTGCGCATTGAGGGGGACGATGGGGTTGCTGTACCAGATCTTCATCGACCCCTTCGTGCAAATGGGCACGGCACCGGACCTTTTCGTACAGACATTGTGGGAAGGCATGGTCGGTGGGGTGCTTTACGCGCTGATCGCGCTCGGCTTCGTGCTCATCTTCAAAGCGTCGGGTGTGTTCAATTTCGCGCAAGGCATCATGGTGGTCTTTGCGGCTCTGACCCTGGTCGGGCTCTACAATGCCGGCGTTCCGGCTTTCCTTGCGCTGGGCCTGAGCATTGCCGTCATGTTTGTGCTCGCCTTTGCGGTGGAGCGCGCTGTGTTGCGCCCGCTGGTCAATCAGCCCGACATCATTCTGTTCATGGCGACGTTCGGATTGACTTATTTCCTTATCGGCTTCGGCCAATTCGTATTTGGCGGCGAGCCAAAAGTGATGATCACGGAGCAACTCTATTTGCCCAAGGGCACCATCACTTATAAGGCGCTCGGCGGCATCATTTCGCTGCAAAAGCTGGACATTGCAGCCGCTATTATCGCCTCGGTGATGGTTGCCGGCCTCGCGGTCTTCTTCTCGAAGACGCGCATCGGGCGTGCGCTGCGCGCAGTTGCCGACAGCCATTCGGCGGCGCTTTCGGTCGGGATTTCTCTCGAACAGATCTGGGTGATCGTGTGGTTCGCCGCGGGCCTGGTTGCATTGGTCACAGGCATCATGTGGGGCGCCCGATCGGACGTCTCCTTTGCTCTCGATGTCATCGCACTCAAGGCGCTGCCAGTTCTTATACTCGGCGGGCTGACATCCGTTCCCGGCGCGATTGTCGGCGGCCTCATTATCGGCATCGGTGAGAAACTGTGGGAATTTTATTGGGGACCGCTGATCGGTGGCGGCACCGATTCATGGTTCGCCTTCGTGCTCGCACTGGTGTTCCTGTTGTTTCGTCCGCAGGGGTTATTCGGCGAACGCATCATCGAGCGGGTGTGATCATGCTTTATCGCGAGACCGGCCAGTTCAAGACTTCTTACGCCCGCGATCAGGCAATCTTCCCGATACTGCAGGACCGCATCGGTTTACTCGTCATTCTCGCAATCGCGTATGTGGTGATTCCCCTCTTCGCGAACGATTTCATCATCAATGCGGTGATGACTCCGTTCCTGATTTTCTCGCTTGCATCGATCGGACTCAACCTGCTCACTGGCTATACGGGACTGTTGTCGCTCGGGACCGGCGGCTTCATGGGCGTCGGCGCCTATGCCTGTTACAAGCTCACGACTATTTTTCCCGATGTGAATATCATTATCTGGGTGCTGGTGTCCGGCTTTTTCTCTGCGGCGGTCGGAGTTGCGTTCGGGCTCCCGTCCTTGCGGATCAAGGGATTCTATCTCGCCATCGCGACACTGGCGGCGCAGTTCTTTCTCGAATGGTGCTTCATCCGGATCCCGTGGCTCTACAACTACAATGTATCGGCCGCGATAGAAGTGCCGCAGCGGGAGTTGTTCGGCGTCATTATCACCGGGCCCCGCGCCAGCGCGGAAACGAGATACCTGATTGTCCTCACAATTGTGGCCATGATGACCTGGGTGGCGTCTAACATCGTGCATGGCCGCATCGGCCGCATGTGGATGGCGGTTCGCGACATGGACATTGCGGCCGAGCTCATGGGGATCCGCCTGCTGCCGACCAAGCTGCTCGCTTTCGCGGTCTCGTCGTTCTACTGCGGCGTGGCCGGCGCGCTGCTCGTCTTTCTCTGGTACGGCGGCGCGGAGTCGACGGTCTTTTCCATCAACGAGAGCTTCACGGTCCTGTTCATGATCATTATCGGTGGCCTCGGCAGTCTCCTCGGCTCGTTCCTCGGTGCTGCGCTGATCTACATACTGCCGATCATTCTGCGGTTCGTTCCGCCGGAGCTCGGTCTGCCTCTGCATGCCGCGACCGTTGAACACATGACTTTTATGATAACCGGCGCGCTAATCGTGTTTTTCCTTATAGCTGAGCCTGCGGGCCTGGCCCGGCTGTGGCAAATTGCCAAGCAAAAACTGAGGGTGTGGCCGTTTCCGTATTGATGGTGCAGGATAGGACCCAATTTCCGACTGTGGCTGAAGCCGCGGCTCCGAAATCGCCATCCGAGAAAGTCGGATTTGGCGAATTGAGAAACTGAAGGCCGCATCCCGAAGGGATGCGAACCAAGGGAGGAATAAAATGAAGGCAAGACATCTGCTGGTCGGCATGACCTGTGCGAGCTTGCTGGGAGCCGCCGTGCTCACCGGCACCACACAGGCGCAGGACACGATCTACGTGCCGCTGTTAACCTATCGAACCGGTCCGTTCGCTGGATCGGGCATTCCGATCGCCAACGGCATGCATGACTATCTCGCAATGCTCAACGAGCGCGATGGCGGCATCGGCGGTGTGAAGCTCAACATCGAAGAATGCGAGACCGGCTACGACACCAAGAAAGGCGTCGAGTGCTGGGAATCGGTCAAGAGCAAGAAGCCTGCGGTTGTGAATCCGTATTCGACCGGCATCACGCTGCAAATCATCCCGAAGGCTGCCGTCGACAAGATTCCAATCCTGTCGATGGCCTATGGCCTGTCGGCTTCGGCGGTCGGCGAAAAATTCCCATGGGTGTTCAACCCGCCGGCGACATACTGGGACGGCCTGTCTATGGCCATGCGCTACATCGGCGGCAAGGAAGGCGGATTGGACAAGCTTAAAGGAAAGACGATCGGCTTCATCTTCCTGGAGAGCCCATACGGCCGCGAGCCGCTTCCATTGTTGCAGGAGTTTGCCAAGGATTACGGCTTTACGGTGAAAGAGTATTCCGTCGCGGGCAAGGAAATGCAGGACCAGTCTGCGCAATGGCTGGCCGTGCGACGCGATCGCCCGGCATGGATGATCATGTGGGGCTGGGGCGCCATGAACCCGACCGCGGTCAAACGCGCGGCCGAGAACGGCTTCCCGATGGATCACTTCGTCGGCGTGTGGTGGTCCGGGTCGGATGATGATGCCCGCGGTGGCGGCCAGGCGGCCAAGGGGTATCTCGCGCTCAACTTCAACGGCCTCGGTTCTAATTATCCTGCGATCCAGGACATCAAGAAATACGTCGTGGACAAGGGCAAGAGCCAGGTCGAGAAGGACAAGTTCGCGGAGAATTTCTATAACCGCGGCGTCTACAATTCGGTGCTCGTCGCGGAAGCGATCCGCAACGCACAGAAGCTGTCCGGGAAGAAGGTCGTGACCGGTGAAGATGTGCGCCGTGGTCTCGAGACGCTCAACATCAGCGAAGCGCGCTGGAAGGAGCTCGGTTTTCCGAACTTCGCCGCGCCAATCTCTGGTGTGAACTGCACCGACCACAACGGTCATGCGCCGGCCTATATGCAGCAGTGGGATGGAGCAAAATGGGTCAAGATCTCCGACTGGATCCAGCCCATGAAGGAAAAAGTACGTCCTATGCTGGACGCGGCAGCCAACGAATATGTCGAGAAGAACACGGGCTGGCCGAAGCGAACCGAGGCCTGCGACAAGTCCTCGTAAGAAGCTGCTGACGTGAAAGACCTCTCCCCGGAAAATGGGGAGAGGTTCACCGTTCGGAGTAGTTGCTGATGTCCGCTGTAGAGCGAGCCAGTCCGACACCCGCTGCACAGAAAGATCGAATTCTTTCGGTCAATAACATCGAGGTGATCTACGACCACGTCATACTGGTGCTCAAAGGGGTGTCGCTCGAAGTGCCGAAAGGAGGGATCGTCGCGTTGCTCGGCGCCAACGGCGCTGGCAAGACTACGACGCTGAAGGCGATCTCCAACCTGTTGCACGCCGAGCGCGGCGACGTGACCAAGGGTTCTATCGTGTTCGAGGATGCCGAGGTCCAGGATCTGTCGCCGAACGAGCTTGTTCGACGCGGCTGCATTCAGGTCATGGAAGGCCGGCACTGTTTCGGTCATTTGACGATCGAGGAAAATCTCTTGACCGGCGCCTTCACGCGACGCGACGGCAAGGCGGCGATCAAGCAAGATCTCGATCTGGTCTACGGCTATTTTCCAAAGCTCCGCGAGCGCAAGGATTCGCTTGCCGGCTACACCTCAGGGGGCGAACAGCAGATGTGCGCCATCGGCCGCGCGCTGATGTCGCGTCCCAAGATGATTCTGCTCGACGAACCGTCGATGGGACTTGCGCCGCAGATCGTTGAGGAAATTTTCGAGATCGTGAAGAACCTGAACGAAAAAGAGGGCGTGTCTTTTCTGCTCGCCGAGCAAAATACCAACATGGCACTGCGTTTCGCGCGCTACGGCTATATTCTCGAAAATGGACGCGTGGTGATGGACGGCGAGGCCAAGGCGCTCGCCGAGAACGAGGACGTCAAGGAATTTTACCTCGGCATATCCGAGGGCCGGCGTAAATCATTCCGCGAAGGCAAGCACTATCGCCGGCGCAAGAGGTGGCTCGCTTAGGCCATGACCGGCCACTACGACTCGCTCGAGATTCGCGATCCTGCAGTGCGTGAGCGCGAGCAGTTCGCGCAGATGCCGGCCGCTATCGCGCACGCCATGACTGCCCCGGGATGGGCCAGGCATCTCGCGGGAGCAGATGCAAAAGCCATCAATTCGCGCGCGGCCTTGGCGAAGTTGCCCGTTCTCCGCAAGACAGATCTTGTGGCAATGCAGAAAGAGGCGCCGCCGTTCGGCGGTCTCAATGTCACGCAGGTTGCAAACGTAAAACGTCTGTTGATGTCACCAGGGCCGATTTTTGAGCCCGAGGGTGCGGGAGGCGATTGGTGGGGCGCGGCACGTGCACTTTTCGCGGCAGGATTCCGCAAGGGCGATATCGTTCACAATTCCTTCGCCTATCACCTCACCCCTGGCGGTTTCATTTTGGAGTCGGGTGCGCATGCGCTGGGGTGCGCGGTCGTTCCCGGCGGCGTGGGAAACACTGAGCAGCAGTTGGAGGCGATCGCGCATTATCGGCCGAAGGGTTATGTCGGCACGCCGGACTTCCTGAAGATCCTGCTCGATACCGCCGAAAAATCCGGAAAAGATGGGTCCTCGCTCAAGCGTGGCCTTGTTTCAGGCGCCGCGCTGCCGGCGTCACTGCGCGACGAGCTCGGCCGTCGCGGCGTTGCCGTTCTTCAGTGTTACGCCACGGCCGAGCTGGGGGTGGTCGCCTATGAGAGCGAGGCGCGCGAAGGCATGATCGTGAACGAGACCCTCGTCGTCGAGATCGTTCGGCCCGGCACCGGCGATCCCCTGCCGGAAGGCGAAGTCGGAGAAGTGGTCGTAACCTCCTTTAATCGCGATTACCCGATGATCCGCCTCGCCACCGGCGATCTCTCGGCGCTGATGCCGGGTGTTTCCCCGTGCGGCCGCACGAACGCACGCATCAAGGGGTGGATGGGCCGCGCCGACCAGACGGCGAAGGTGAAGGGCATGTTCGTACATCCCAAGCAGATCGCCGAAGTCGCGGCGCGCCATCCCGAGCTTAAGCGCGTCCGCCTCGTCGTCGACCGCGAGGCCGAACAGGACACGATGATGCTGCTGGCCGAGTGCGCGCCGGTCGACCCGGCTCTTGAGGCCGCGGTTGCCGCGACTTTGCAGTCGATCACGAAGCTGAAGGGCTCGGTGAAACTGATGCCGCCCGGCACGCTGCCGAATGACGGCAAACTGATCGCGGATGAGCGCAAGCCATGAGTGCTGCGACAGTTTCGGCAACCGGCGGCCGGATCGGCGTGCTGCTGGTCAACCTTGGCACGCCCGACGCGACCGGTTACTGGCCGATGCGCCGTTACCTCAGGGAATTTCTGTCGGACCCGCGCGTGATCGAGGAGAACCGCATCAAATGGTGGTTCGTTCTTAATTTCATCATCCTGACGGTCAGGCCGGGCCGCAAGGGACGCGACTACGACAAGATCTGGAACAAGGAACGCAACGAGTCGCCGCTGAAAACCATCACACGTTCGCAGTCCGACAAGCTGGACGAGATCTTCGACAAGATGGACAAGCGCATCAGGATCGACTGGGCCATGCGCTACGGAAATCCATCGATCCAGTCGCGGCTCGAAGCACTCGCGGCACAGGATTGCGAGAAAATTTTGATCGTTCCGCTCTATCCCCAATATGCCGCTGCGACGACGGCGACGGTCTGCGATGAAGTCTTCCGTGCACTGCGCCGCATGCGATTCCAGCCGACGTTGCGTGTCGCCGCACCCTATTACGCCGAGCCCGTCTATATCGATGCGCTTGCGGCCTCTCTCAATACGGAAATGGCAAAGCTTTCGTTCAAGCCGGACGTGATCATCGCCTCCTACCACGGCATGCCGGAAGACTATGTCGCCAAGGGCGATCCCTATCTCAAGCATTGCGGCGAGACGACGGCGCTGCTGCGCAAAAAGCTCAAGCTCGATGACGAACGCCTGATCATGACGTTCCAGTCGCGTTTCGGCACTGCCGAGTGGCTCAAACCCTACACCGATGCGACCGTGAAATCGCTGGCCGAGCGTGGCGTGAAAAATCTCGCCGTGATCACGCCGGGCTTTGCGGCGGATTGTCTTGAAACGCTGGAAGAGATCGCAATGGAGAACGCGGTCATATTCGAGGAGGCGGGGGGAGAGAACTTTGCCGCGATCCCTTGTCTCAACGACAGCCCCGGCGGCATTGCGGTGATCCGTGACGTCGTCACACGCGAGCTCAAAGGCTGGCTTTAGCCCGTCAAACCCGGGTCAGTACGCGGTCAACCGCCCGTTAACCATAAGATTTTAGCTTCCGTTAACCGCTGTCCGCTGCCCGGCGTGTGCGCCTGCACGCGCGCTGCCGGGCCGTGCGGCTTTGGCGACGTGGGGACCAGGAGCGATTCCGGAAGTGGCGCCGCCCAAACGCATGCCCAGCCCGATAGCACCGTGCGGTGTCGGTCTTCTGTTCGCCGGATGCGTGCTGCTGAACGGCAGCGATGCGCGTGCTCAGGTGTCGGCTGCATTCATGGATGCGTTCGCACCGAAGCTGCAGGCGCCAGGGAGTGCGCCGCGGTTTCAGAAATACGATCGTGACGGGCTGGCGAAGCTTGCCGAGACAGCGACGTTTGCTTCTGCGGGCGCAGGGGCGGGCACGAGCGGCTTCGATTCAACAAACACGCGCAGGTCCCGGTCGAAAATCAAAACAAAAAATGCCGTGAATGCGCAGGCAATCGCGCCGGGCGTTCCCGCCCAGCCAGCGCCTTCGCCCTACGACAAGTCCGCCGACGTGACCGGGAGCGTCCCGACAGGAATTCCGGGAGCGCCGCCGGTGCAGATTGGGCCGATCCGTACGCCTCTGAAAAAACGAAAAGCCCACGCCGAGCCGGAGGATCCTTACGCCGCGTTGGGCATTCGTGCCGGTGCGTTCGATCTTTTTCCCGCGGTCGAATTGATCGGCGGCTACAATACTGACCCGGGACAAACGTCCAACGGCAAAGCGGCCTGGTTCTACACTATTGCGCCAGAGTTGCGTGTGCAGTCGAACTGGTCGCGCCACGAATTGAAGGCCGACCTGCGCGGCAGTTACATTGCCTACAGCCCCGACGAAACGCCGTCATTGAACCGGCCTTACGTCAACGGCCGCGTCGACGGCCGTATCGATGTTACGCACGACACCCGTGTTGATCTCGCCGGACGCGTTCTGGTGTCGACCGATAATCCCGGTAGCCCGAATTTGCAGGCCGGGCTTGCCAAGCTTCCGATCTATGTAACAGGGGGTGGCACCGTCGGCGTCGGACAGCATTTCAACCGTTTCGATGTTTCGATCAAAGGCGATGTGGAGCGCACCGTCTATCAGCAGTCGCAACTGACAGATGGCTCAACGTCGTCCAATGACGATCGTAATTACGATCAATATGCCGGCAAGTTGCGCGGCAGCTACGAGTTATCGCCCGGTCTGATACCCTTTGCGGAGATTATCGGCGATACCCGCGTGCATGACCTCAATACTGATTCTTCCGGCTATCAGCGCAATTCAAACGGCCTGACCGGAAAGGTCGGTGCGAAATTCGAGCTCAGCCGGTTGCTCACGGGCGAGGCTGCAATCGGTTATACGCGCCGTGTCTACGAGGATCCGCGGCTGGAAGATATCAGTGGCCTGATCGGCGATGCCTCGCTGATATACACCGCGAGCGCACTTACGACCGTCAAGGTGATCGGGGGATCAACGATCGGAGAATCGACCATCCCCGGCGTGTCCGGCGTGCTCTATCGCAACATTGGATTCCAGGTCGATCACGCGTTCAGACAATGGCTGGTCGGAAGTCTCAAGCTTGGCTTCGGTGTCGACGACTATGTGGGGAACGACCGGCTCGACAAGCGCTATTCGGCGGGCGGGCGCGGGCGTAACCTACAAGCTCAATCGTGAATTCCAAGTCAAAGGTGAGTTCAGGCAGGACTGGCTGCAATCGAACGCCCCCGGCGCCAGCTATACCGCAAGCGTCGTCATGCTCGGCGTGCGCGTGCAGCGCTAGTTACTTGTCGTCGAGCAGGCGGCGCATTTCGGCGCGAAGCTCCGGCGCGATGTCGTTGCGCTGCAGCCCGTAAGCGATGTTTGCCGCGAGAAATCCGATCTTCGAACCGCAGTCGAAGCTGCGGCCCTCGAATTTCAGTCCATAAAACGGCTGCGTGCGCGCCAGCGCAACCATGGCGTCGGTGAGCTGAATTTCGCCTCCGGCGCCCGCCGCCTGCTTTTCGAGCAGCTCGAAGATCTGCGGCTGCAAGATATAGCGCCCGGTGATGGAAAGGTTGGAAGGCGCTTCGCTGGCCTTCGGCTTTTCGACCATCTTGGTGATCGAGAATGCCTTTCCTTTTGCGGCGCCGACGCCGACAACGCCGTACATATGGACGCGTTCGGCCGGCACTTCCTCGACCGCAATGATATTGGCGTTGCCATCGAGATCCTTGGCGGCATCGATCATCTGCATCAGACAGCCGCGCGGATGCTGGACCAGCACATCGGGCAGAAGCAGAGCGAACGGTTCATGGCCGACAAGCTCACGGGCGCACCACACGGCGTGACCCAGGCCGAGCGGCGATTGCTGCCGTGTGAAGCTGACTGTTCCCGCCTCGGGCAGGTCCTTGGATAGCAGACTGAGTTCGGCCTTCTTGCCGCGCTCCATCAAGGTTAATTCGAGTTCGAACTGGCGATCGAAGTGGTCCTCGATCACGCTTTTGTTCCGGCCCGTCACGAAGACGAGATGCTCGATGCCGGCTTGGCGCGCTTCGTCGACCACATGCTGGATCAACGGCCGGTCAACGACCGGAAGCATCTCCTTGGGCATGGCCTTGGTCGCGGGCAAAAAGCGGGTTCCGAGGCCGGCCACGGGAAATATGGCTTTGCGAATGCGGGTCATGCGAGGGTCTTCAAAATGAGTCGTGAATTCTGGCGCAGAAAGCACGGGTCAGGGCGGGGGTCCAGATGCGACATAAAGAAGTACACCATTAACGGCCCTGAAATGATATCGGGGCACCCATAGATTGGGGATGACGGATTAACGATGGGACGGGCATGCGCGGACGGTTGCCACTAGTTGTCATTGCTGGCGTTTTTGCGGCTGCCGGAGGAATTGCCGCCGCGCAGGATTCCCGCGACGGCCGTTACCCCGCCACCACGGGAGCGCTGCCACAATCGACTCTTCAGCAGACCGAGTGGAGCGGGCAGTCAGGCGCGTCCGGCCATCCGCTCATGATGGCTGAGGCCATTCGTGCGTCGGCGGCCAATTTTCACGGTTGTATCCAGCGCCTCTGGCCGGCAGCCGCGAAGCGGGGCGTTTCGCGAAACACCTTTGCGAAGTACACAGCGGCGCTGACGCCCGATCTGCGCATCATGGACCTGCTCGATAACCAGCCCGAGTTCACCAAATCGGTCTGGGACTATCTCGATATCCTCGTGACGAACGAACGCATCGAGCGAGGCCGCGCGCTGCTGGAAAAATACCGCAGCGTTTTTGATGCCGTAGAGCGGACCTATGGCGTCGACCGCTATACGATCGCAGCAATTTGGGGTGTCGAGACCAACTATGGAACGCTTGGCGGCGACCGCCCTGTGCTGCGTTCCACAGCGACGCTGGCCTGCATTGGACGGCGGCAGAACTATTTCCGTGAAGAATTCCTGTCGACGCTTGAAATTCTTCAGCACGGTGACGTCCGGCCTGAGCATCTGGTCGGCTCGTGGGCAGGGGCATTCGGCCCGACGCAGTTCATGCCGACGGCATTCAAGCGCTATGCGGTCGACTTTGATCGCGACGGGCGTCGTGACGTCGTCGACTCAATGCCCGACATCATCGCGTCCACCGCCAACAATCTGAAAAAGGACGGCTGGATCACCGGCCAGACGTGGGGCTACGAGGTGATTGTGCCGGCGACCTTCAATTTCCTTCTCGCGGACCATAGCCGGACAATGTCCATCCGCGAATGGGAACGTCACGGCATCAGGCGTCCCGACGGCCATCCGTTCCCGCGACCGGATGATCACGCGTTTCTGCTGGTGCCCGCCGGCGTTCAGGGACCGGGCTTCCTGATGCTCACGAACTTCAGCGTCATCATGAAATACAACCCCGCTGAAGCCTACGCCTTGGCGATCGGGCATCTTGCGGACCGGCTGCGCGGCGGGGGTGCGTTCGCACAGGACTGGCCGCGATATGAGCGCGTTCTGTCGCGGACGGAGCGGCTGGAACTTCAACAGCTGCTGGCGCGGCACGGCTTTGATGTCGGCGAGCCCGATGGTCAGTTTGGCCTTAAGACCCGTGCTGCAATTCGCGAATTTCAGGCCAGAAGCGGCCGGATTCCGGACGGTTTTGCCTCCGCCGGCATCCTTGACCAGCTGCGCGCGCGTTAAGGATAGCGGCCGGACCACCTTTGAGTTGACATTTTTCAGGCGCTAATGGTCCATGGCGGTGAGGGCCGTTGCAGCAGTACGGACCCATTGGTTTGGCACCTCGCATGACTGGAAAGAACCGGTTTTCGCGCTGGCTTGTTGGGGCAGCCCTTCTGGCTGCGGTGGACTTTGCGGGCCTTGCCGCTCTCGAATTGGCCGTCAGTTCGCCTGCGCAAGCGCAGTTTTTTGGCGATGATCGCTTCCCATTTTTGAGCCGGCAGCGTCCACAGCGGCCGAGCGGCGGCGGTTTCTTCGGCGGATTTTTCGGCGGCGGCCAGCGGCAATTCGACAACACATATGAGCAACAGGCGCCCGTGGATAACTCTCGCGCGCCACCCCCGAAAAAGGCGGAGACGAAACCGGATGCGGTTGCGCCGACGACTTCGATCGTCGTCATGGGCGACGCCATGGCCGACTGGCTTGCCTACGGTTTGGAAGACGCCTTCGCGGATTCGTCAGAAATCGCCGTTGTCCGCAAGAACAAGTTGCATTCGGGATTGCTGCGGTACGAGGCGAAAGGCGATCTCGATTGGTGGCATGTGGCGCGCGACATGCTTACTCAGGAGAAGGCGAATTTTGTAGTGATGATGCTCGGCGTCAGTGACCGCCAAAACATACGCGAGCGCGACCTGGCGAAGGAAGCGGACAAGAAGAAAGAAAAGGACAAGACGAGCAAGCCGGCGGCTGACAACAAGGATGCGAAGAGCAAAGACCAGGCTGACGATGAGCAGGATTCTGTTGTGACGCCCGAGCCGCAGCCCGGCAAAAGGGCGAATGGCGTCATCGAGTTCCGCACGGACCAGTGGGCGGAGATTTACTCGAAGCGTATCGACGAGACGATCGCCGCGCTCAAGAGCAAAGGCGTGCCGGTGTTTTGGGTTGGCCTGCCATCGATCCGCGGCACGAAGTCGACCGCCGATGCCGTCTACCTCAATGACCTCTACCGTGCCCGCGCCGAGCGGGCCGGCGTGATCTATATCGATATCTGGGATGGGTTCGTCGACGAGGCGGGAAAATACTCGAACTTCGGTCCGGACTACGAAGGCCAGATGCGCCGGCTGCGCTCGAGCGACGGCGTCTTCTTCACAAAGAGTGGCGCGCTCAAGCTCGCGCACTATGTCGAGCGCGAAATCCGCCGCCAGATGAATAGCCGCGTGGCGCCGATCGCGATTCCGTCGGGTCCGGCTATGCCGGCGACGCCGGACGGCAAGCCGGCGGCTCGTCCAATGGCGGGACCCGTGGTGCCGCTGACGGTTGTGCCCACCACCTCGGAGGACCTGGTGGGAGGCGCCGGAAGCAGCTCGCCGCATGGCGATGCCACGGCAACGCGCGTGCTGGTGAAGGGCGAGCCCGTTGCGGCTCCGCGCGGACGTGCCGACGATTTCGCATTAAAACCCGACAGCGAGGGCAAGGTCATTCTGCCGCCGGCAGCGGCGGTGCCCGCCGGCGCCATGGCATCCGTGCCACCAGCCGAGACCGCGCGGCCCGAACCGCCTGCCACTCCTGACAAAAAAGCGGCTGTGCCGCCCAAGAGCGCGCCGCCTGCGAAGACCACCCAAAACGCGCCGCCAAAACCCCGGTCGGAAGCTAAATCCGAACCCAAGCCGGTTCGCCCGCAATATCGTGACGACGCCCCGCGCCCGCCGCGGCCGATCGGCCTGTTCGGCAACTTCCGCTAAACGCGACAAGGACCGCCGCGTCAGCGCGGCAGGCTCGATGATCCCATCAGGAACTTGTCAACGGCATGCGCCGCCTGACGGCCTTCGCGGATCGCCCACACCACCAGTGACTGGCCGCGCCGCATGTCGCCCGCGGTGAACACCTTTGGCACAGACGTCTGGTAGGCCATTGTGTCGGCCGAAACGTTGCCTCGCTGGTCGAGGGCAATGTTGAGTGCCTTGAGCATGCCCTCATGCACGGGGTGCACGAAACCCATGGCGAGCAGCACGAGATCAGCTTCGATCTCGAATTCGGTGCCGGGCACCGGCTTGAATTGCGCGTCGACGTGCGTGCAGTGAAGCTTTTTCACCTGGCCGTTCTCGCCGGTGAATTTCTGCGTCAGCACCGCAAATTCGCGCGTGACGCCTTCCTCATGGCTTGACGAGATCCGCAGCTTCAGCGGCCAATCGGGCCAGGTGAGCATCTTGTTCTCGTGCTCCGGCGGCTCGGGCATGATCTCGAAATTGGTGATCGACACCGCGCCCTGACGAATTGATGTGCCGATGCAGTCGGAACCGGTGTCGCCGCCGCCGATGACCACGACTTTTTTGCCTTTCGCAAGGATCGGTTCGACATTGCCTTGCGGCTCGTTGCTCACGCGCCGGTTCTGCTGCGGCAGGAAATCCATCGCGAAGTGAATACCCTTGAGCTCGCGCCCCGGGATGGGCAGGTCGCGCGGCTTTTCGCTGCCGCCGGTAAGCACCACTGCGTCATGCTCTTTGAGCAGTTTATCGGCCGGGACATTCACGCCGACATGCGCGTTGTAGTGGAACGTGACGCCTTCACCCTGCATCTGCTCGACGCGGCGATCGACGTGGATTTTCTCCATCTTGAAGTCGGGGATGCCGTAGCGGAGCAGGCCGCCGGCTTTTGCCCAGCGTTCGTAGACGTGCACGTCATGGCCGGCGCGCGCGAGTTGCTGCGCGCAGGCAAGCCCCGCCGGTCCTGAACCGACGACCGCGACTTTCTTGCCGGTTTTGCGCTGCGGCTTGTCGGGCTTGAGGCCCTGGGCAATCGCCCGATCGGCGATTTCACATTCGATCGTCTTGATGGTAACCGGGTTCTCGTCGATGTTGAGCGTGCAGGATGCCTCGCACGGCGCCGGGCAGACGCGGCCGGTGAACTCCGGAAAATTATTGGTCGAGTGCAGGTTGCGCGCCGCCTCGTCCCAATTGCCGCGATAGACCAGGTCATTCCAGTCCGGAATCTGGTTGTTGACCGGGCAGCCGGTCGGCGCGCCGGTGATCCGGCTGGTGCCGTGGCAATAGGGCACGCCGCAATCCATGCACCGCGCGGCCTGGTCCCGGATTTCTTTTTCCGGGAGCGGCAGAACGAATTCGTGCCAATGCTTTATGCGCTCCGCGACCGGCTGATAGTCGCGGTCCTCGCGCTCAATCTCGAGAAAGCCGGTGACCTTGCCCATACGGTATTATTCCGCGGCCTGCATCGTGGCGGCCTTCTCCTTCGCCATCTCGGCCAGCGCGCGGCGATATTCGACCGGCATCACCTTGCGGAACAGTGGGCGATATTTATTCCAGTCGGCGAGGATCTCGGCGGCGCGCTTGGAGCCGGTGTAGCGCGCGTGGTTCGAGATCAGCATATGCAGGCGCTCGGCATCCTTGGTCGTGAGATCGGACATCACATCGACGCGGCCGTGCGATTCCAGATCGTTGTAGTGACCAAATTCCTCCTCGGCGACCTGCTCTTCTTCCGGCACTGGCTCGAGCTCGACCATCGCCAGATTGCAGCGTGAGTTGAAGCTTTCGTCCTCGTCGAGCACATAGGCGATGCCGCCCGACATGCCGGCCGCAAAGTTGCGGCCGGTGCGGCCGAGCACGACGACGATGCCGCCGGTCATGTATTCGCAGCAGTGGTCGCCGGCGCCCTCGATCACGGCGATCGCGCCGGAATTGCGCACGGCGAAGCGCTCGCCGGCGACGCCGCGGAAATAGCATTGGCCTTCGATCGCGCCATAAAGCACGGTATTGCCGACAATGATCGATTCCTCCGGCACGATGCCTGATTCCGCCGGCGGCCTGATGACCAGACGTCCCCCCGACAGGCCCTTGCCGACATAGTCGTTGGCGTCGCCCTCGAGCTCGAAGGTTACGCCGCGCGCGAGCCAGGCGCCGAAGCTCTGCCCGGCCGTGCCGGTGAAGCGGACGTGGATCGTGTCGTCGGGCAGTCCTTCATGGCCATAGCGCTTGGCCACCTCACCGGAGAGCATGCCGCCGCAGGCGCGGTCGGTGTTGTGAATGACGGCCTGCAGCCGCACCGGCGCGCCACGATCGAGCGCGGCCTGCGCCTCGGTGATCAGCTTGCGGTCGAGGATGTCCTTGATCTTGTGATCCTGCTCCTCGCACTTGTAGATGGCGGTGCCCTTCTCCGCTGTCGGCTTTGTGAACAGCTTGGAGAAGTCGAGGCCCTTGGCCTTCCAGTGCTCGACCAACTTGCGGCGGTCGAGCATCTGCATCTGCCCGACCATGTCGTCGAAGGTGCGGAAGCCGAGCTCGGCCATCAGCTCACGCACTTCCTCGGCGACGAAGAAGAAATAGTTGATGACGTGCTCGGGCTGACCCTTGAAGCGTTTCCGGAGCACCGGATCCTGCGTCGCGACGCCGACCGGGCAGGTGTTGAGATGGCACTTGCGCATCATGATGCAGCCGGCCGCGATCAACGGCGCGGTCGCGAAGCCGAATTCGTCGGCGCCAAGCAGGGCGCCCACCGCCACGTCGCGGCCGGTGCGGATGCCGCCGTCGACCTGCACGGCGATGCGGCCACGCAAACGGTTGATCACGAGGGTCTGGTGGGTTTCGGCAAGACCGATTTCCCAGGGACTGCCGGCGTGCTTGATCGAGGTGAGCGGAGAGGCGCCGGTGCCGCCTTCGAAGCCGGCGATGGTGACGTGATCGGCGCGCGCCTTGGAGACACCGGCAGCGACCGTGCCGACGCCGACCTCCGATACGAGCTTCACCGAAACGTCGCCGGCCGGGTTGACGTTCTTCAGGTCGAAAATCAGCTGCGCCAGATCCTCGATCGAATAGATGTCATGGTGCGGCGGTGGCGAGATCAGGCCGACGCCAGGCGTCGAGTGGCGAACCTTGGCGATGGTCTTGTCGACCTTGTGGCCAGGCAACTGGCCGCCTTCGCCAGGCTTTGCGCCTTGCGCCATCTTGATCTGCATCACGTCGGAGTTGACGAGATATTCGGCGGTGACGCCGAACCGGCCGGAAGCGACCTGCTTGATCGCGGAGCGCATCGAATCGCCGTTCGGGAGCGGCTTGAAGCGATCGGCCTCCTCGCCACCTTCGCCGGTGTTCGACTTTCCGCCGATGCGGTTCATCGCGATTGCCAGCGTGGTATGCGCCTCGCGCGAGATCGAGCCGAATGACATGGCGCCGGTCGAGAAGCGCCGCACGATGTTTTTCGCCGGCTCGACTTCTTCCAAAGGCACGGGCTGGCGACCGTCTTCCTCGGCCTTCTTGAGCCGGAACATGCCGCGAATCGTCAGCAGCCGCTCATTCTGTTCGTTCACGATCTGCGCAAAAGCGCGGTAGTGGTCCTGCGAATTGCCGCGCACCGCGTGCTGCAGACGCGACACTGTCTCGGCGGTCCAGACGTGATCCTCGCCGCGCACGCGCACCGCGTAGTCGCCGCCGACGTCCAGCATCGAGCGGTAGATCGGCGCGTCGCTGAAGGCGTCGCGGTGACGGCGGACGGCTTCCTCGGCAATTTCTGCAAGCCCGACGCCTTCGATGCGCGTATGCGTGCCGGTGAAATACTTGTCGACAAAGTCCTGACGCAGGCCGACGGCATCGAAAATCTGCGCGCCGCAATACGACTGATAGGTAGAGATGCCCATCTTGGACATCACCTTGAGCAGGCCCTTGCCGATTGCCTTGATGTACTTTTTGACGACATCCTTGTCGTCGGCCGGCTTGCCCGGCAGATCATCCTTTATCGCGGTCAACGTCTCGAAGGCGAGGTAAGGATTGATCGCCTCGGCACCGTAGCCCGCGAGACAGGCAAAATGATGCACCTCGCGCGGCTCGGCGGTCTCCAGCACCATGCCGACGGATGTGCGCAAGCCGTTGCGGATCAGGTGGTGATGCACGGCGGCGCAGGCGAGCAGCGACGGAATTGGAATGCGGTCGGCGCCCGCCTTGCGGTCCGACAGGATGATAATGTTGCAGCCGTTGCGCACTTCCTCTTCCGCGCGCTCGCAGAGCTCATCGATCGCCCAGCCCATGCCGTCAGCGCCATGCTCCGCCGGGAAGGTGATGTCGAAGGTGCGGGACTTGAAATGATCGCCGCTCATTTCCGAGATCGAGCGGATCTTTTCCAGGTCCTCATTGGTAAGGATCGGTTGGCGCACCTCGAGCCGCTTGGTGTTCGACATGCCTTCGTGGTCAAGCAGGTTCGGGCGCGGCCCGATGATGGAGACGAGGCTCATCACCAGTTCCTCGCGGATCGGATCGATCGGCGGGTTGGTGACCTGCGCGAAGTTTTGCTTGAAATAGGTGAACAGCGACTTCGGCTTGTTGGACAGCGCCGAAATCGGCGTGTCATTGCCCATGGAGCCGACCGCTTCCTCGCCGGTGGTTGCCATCGGCGTCATCAGGAACTTGATGTCTTCCTGCGTGTAACCGAAAGCCTGCTGCCGATCGAGCAGCGACAGGTTCGAGATTGGCGCGACATTCGTGGTGCCGGGAAGCTCTTCGAGCACAATCTGCGTGCGCGCAAGCCACTCCTTGTAAGGGTGGCTTCTCGCCAGCGTAGCCTTCAATTCCTCATCGGGAATGAGCCGGCCCTCGTCGAGGTCGACCAGCAGCATCTTGCCTGGCTGCAGCCGCCATTTCTTGACGATGTCCTTCTCCGGGATCGGCAATACGCCCATCTCGGAAGCCATCACGATGCGGTTGTCAGTCGTAAGCAGGTACCGCGCCGGGCGCAGGCCGTTGCGGTCGAGCGTGGCGCCGATCTGCCGACCGTTGGTAAAGGCGATCGCCGCCGGGCCGTCCCACGGCTCCATCAGCGCGGCGTTATACTCATAGAAAGCACGGCGTTCCTCGTCCATGAGCGGATTGCCCGCCCAGGCCTCCGGAATCATCATCATCATTGCGTGCGCGAGCGAGTAACCACCCTGCGTAAGGAACTCGAGCGCGTTGTCGAAACAGGCAGTGTCTGACTGGCCCTCGTAGGAGATCGGCCAGAGCTTGTTGATGTCCTTGCCGAACAGCGGCGATGAAACCGACGCCTGCCGCGCCGCCATCCAGTTGACGTTGCCGCGCAGCGTGTTGATCTCGCCGTTGTGCGCGATGTAACGATACGGATGCGCCAGCGACCACGTCGGGAACGTGTTCGTTGAGAAGCGCTGGTGCACCAGCGCGAGGGCGCTCTCGAAATCCGGATCGTGCAGGTCGGGATAGTAGGTGCCGAGCTGGTCCGCAAGGAACATTCCTTTGTAGATCACCGTGCGGCACGAGATCGACACCGGATAATAGCCGGAGGTGCGGCGCTCGCGCCGGCGGTAGATTGCGTTCGAGATCGACTTGCGCAGGATGTAGAGTCGGCGTTCGAACTCATCTTCCGACATCTTTTTCTTGCCGCGGCCGATGAACACCTGCATGTGCTTCGGCTCGGTCGGCTTGACCGACTGACCGAGCGTCGAATTGTCGGTCGGCACGTCGCGCCAGCCGAGCAGGGTCAGTTTCTCGCGCGCGATGACCTCAGCGTAGATATCGCGGATGATCTGCCGCCAGTTCGGGTCTTGCGGCATGAAGAGGTAACCAACGGCATAGTCGCCGGCGGCCGGCAATTTGAATCCAAGCTCGGCAGTCTTCTTCGCAAAGAACTTGTGCGGGATCTGCACCAGGATGCCGGCGCCGTCGCCCATGCGCGGATCGGCGCCCACCGCGCCGCGATGCTCGAGATTGCAAAGAATGCGCAACCCGTCTTCGATAATCTGATGCGACTTGCGGCCCTTGATGTCGGCGATGAAACCGACGCCGCACGAATCCTTGTCGAGCGCGGGATCGTAGAGACCCTGCGCGAACGGTGTGCCGGGATCTGCGGTGGATCCGCGTCCGGCAAATGCAGCGTTGCGCTTCCGCTCGCTCATCTCGTCCTGCTCTCGCCGGGCGCGGTCATCGCTCCGGCGTACCCGCCTCGTCCGCGTGCTTGCCGCACGCGGTCGACGCGTAACTGATCTCCGAGAAGGGGCAACCTGTCCGGCGTTGTCGCCGCCCGTGGCTGCACCTGTTCGGGCGCCACCGATGTCTGCCCTGCGACCTAAGAGCCGCCACCCGTGCTCGCCAGCCATTAGGACAGCATTACTGTCCTAATGGACCATGCCAAATTTTGCCCTGTCGCACAAGGCTGGTCCACGCCAGAGTGAGCGAAATCTTTCGTTTTATTGCGGCGGCAACATCGGACCGGCAAGGACCGCTGCCGGGGCCCTCATATCCACGCAACGTTATTGCGCCCTGGGGTGCCCGTGGCCCCCAAGAAGGTCGCGTTAACCGTTTAGTCTCGGCTCTTGGCGACGAAAAGCAGGGGACTACGGCCTCTGGCGACGCTGGCGGCAGTGCTTGTGGCGGGAGGTCCCGTGGGCGGCGCCGCGCGCGCTCAATCGCTTTACCTCGATGCGCCACCGATCGACATTCTGCCGCCTCCCGACATTCTGGAGTCCGTTCTTGGGGTTCGACCCCAAAGGCGAAACGGTTCCTGCGCGGGGCCTATTACGTACGCCTGTGACCGGGCATTGAGCTCCGGGTCGTGGCCTACGCGCAATTCGGTGACATGCTCTCCATGGCACCCGCGCCGAACACGTCGCTGACGCCTCCCTATGTTCGGGCGGCACGCATCATCAGGTCGCGCCGCCCGAAAGCGGCAGCCAGCAGAAAAAGTAGCGGCGAGCCGAACCAAAATGAAAGCGCCCCGGATGGTCCGGGGCGCTACCGTTTTGATGGTCGAGGTTGGCGTTAGGCGGCCTTGGTCTCAATGACCTGGGCCTTTGCCTTGCCGTTGCCAATCGGGATCTGGCGCGGCTTTTTCGCCTCCGGGATTTCACGCACGAGATCAACGTGCAGCAATCCGTTCTCGAGGCTCGCGTTCTTGACCTGCACATGGTCGGCAAGCTGGAAGACGCGCTCGAAGGCGCGGGCGGCAATGCCCTGATAGAGCACTTCGCCGTTCTGCTCTTCCTTGGTCTGTTTGGAGCCTTTGATCGTCAGGGTGTTTTCTTTCGCTTCGATCGAGAGTTCATTCTCGCCGAAGCCGGCAACCGCGACAGTGACGCGGTAATCATTCTCACCGGTCCGCTCGATGTTGTAGGGCGGGTAGCCCGGAGCGGACTCAAATCCATCAAGCATGGAAAAGAGCCGGTCGAAGCCGACGGTTGAACGATAAAGGGGAGCAAGATCGAAAGTTCGCATGGCATATCCTCCATTGTTGAGCGACATGCGGTGGTCCGCCGAAATGGCCGAACCAAACCGTGCGCAGCCCGAAGGCCTGCGCAATCCTGATATGGGAGCGGTTTTCCGGCGTGCAAGGTCCGCCCATGGACAGGGTAAATAATTGGAATTACTGGTGTTTCTGGCATCAAACAAGGCGCAATTGAGCGCCTTCACCGCCCTGCTATAACGCGCTTGCGCGCCGCTCCGGCTCACCTTCCGGCCACATGAAGCTCGTTTCCATTCCTGCCAACCCGGTGCCCGACGATGTGGTGACCGGCGCGATCCAAACCCCCGACGGGGTGAATTTGCGCTTCGCCCGCTGGGCGCCGCCGCCGGGGCGCAAGGGCACCGTGCTGGTCGTGCAGGGGCGCGCCGAGTTCATTGAAAAATATTTCGAGACGGTGCGCGATCTGCGCGCCCGCGGTTTCGCAGTAGTGACGTTCGATTGGCGGGGGCAGGGGCTTTCGGATCGCGCGCTGTCGAACCGCCACAAGGGCTATGTGCGGAATTTTTCGAACTACATCACCGATCTCGAAGCGATTATGGAGCAGGTGGTGCTGCCGGATTGTCCTCCGCCGATCTTCGCTCTTGCGCATTCCATGGGCGGGGCCGTGGTTATCCGCGCCTGTCATGACGGCAGCCGCTGGTTCGAGCGCGTCGTGCTGGCCGCGCCGATGATCGCGCTGCCATCCGGCCGTCTCACGCAGGTCGCTGGCCCGTTGGCGCGCTTCATGCGGTTGCTTGGAATCGGCGGCGCCTACGTTCCGACCGGAGATTCTGCCGCCACCGGCACCGAAAGTTTCATTGGCAACGTCCTTACGTCGGATCCCGTCCGCTATGCGCGGAACGCGGCGGTGCTCGAGCAGGAGCCAGCGCTCGGTCTCGGTGCGCCGACGGTGGCCTGGGCCGACGTCGCGTTCCGGCAGATGAAACAATTCGCGGATCCCGCTTATGCGGCGAGCATCCGGCAGCCGATCTTGATGGTCGCAGCCGGGCGCGACGAAGTCGTTTCGACGCCGGCCATTGAGGCGTTTGGACAGAATCTACTCGCCGGCCGGCACCTTATTCTTGCCGGCTCAAAGCACGAGATCCTCCAGGAACAGGACCACTACCGCGCACAGTTCTGGGCGGCATTCGACGCCTTCGTGCCGGGCACGCCGCGGTTTTAACGCGCAAGGACTTCCAGTGCCGCAGCGTGCACGCGCCGGTCGCCGGCAACGACGATCCGCCCGCCAACTTGCGCCGGTCCATTCTCCCAAGTCGTGACGATGCCGCCGGCGCCGGCGACGATCGGGATGATTGCGACGATATCATACGGCTTGATCTCGGTTTCGATGATCAGGTCGATAAGCCCCGCCGCCAGCATGCAGTAGGCGTAGCAATCGCCGCCGTAGCGGGAGAGCTTTACCTTGTCCTCGAGCTTGCCGAAGGCCGCGCGGTCACTTTTGTTCATCAGCAATGGGCTGGTCGTGGACATCACCGCCTGATCGAGGCTCGCGCACTCCCGCACGTGCAGGTCGCGCTTGCCGGCCGGACCCCGGTAGTGAGCGGCACCGCCATCGCCCGAAAACCGTTCGCGCGTAAAAGGCTGGTTCATCATGCCGAAGACCGGCTCGCCAAATCGCATCAAGCCGATCAGCGTGCCCCAGGCCAGCATCCCGGATATGAATGATTTGGTGCCGTCGATAGGGTCGAGAACCCAGATATATTCGGCGTCAGTGCGCTCAGACCCGTATTCCTCGCCGAGAATGCCGTGGTGGGGGAACTGCTTGCGGATGATAGCACGCATGCTCTGCTCCGCCGCGCGGTCGGCGGCGGTAACCGGGTCGAACCCGCCGGCCTTTTTGTTCTCGACTGCAAGGGCCGTTCTGAAGAATGGAAGGATCGTATCGCCGGATGCCGTAGCGAGCTGATCCACAAAGCTGCTGAAGTCGATGGCCGTCATGCCACTTCGGCTCTTCCGCTTTTGCATAGGCATGCCAGAAGGGGTCTGGTCGGGCGGCAGCTATGCGGTATTAGCATAGGAAAAAGGGCTTCCAACCTTGATTTTTGTGCGCCGCGGTGTAGCTTATTGCAGTGCGGTAGCGAGAGCTACCGCTGCCCTCCTTGGGCGTTTCCTCCCTAGACTTGGGCCGCTCGCATCCGCAAGCGGCCCTTTTTTTAGCTTATTCGGCAGCGGCCCGATATGGGCGCAACTGTTCCAGGGGGATGTCGGCCAGTCGCCTGGCCAAAGTCTCCAAATCGGCTGCCAAGTGGTCGAAAGCGGCCGACCGCTGATAACGCCGCTCATCCATGTAAAGGGCCCGGTTGATCTCGAGCTGGATTGCGTGGAGCCCGCCAGCCGGATTGCCGTAATGCTCCGTGATGAACCCACCGGCATAGGGCTTGTTGCGACTGACCGTATAGCCCAGCGACCGCAGCGTCTTTTCAATCGTTTCGGCCACCACACCGACACAGCTCGTACCGTATCGGTCGCCCAGCACGAATTCCGGCCGTGGCCGTTCGTCCTTGTGACCGGCCGTTGACGGCATCGAATGGCAATCAACCAGCACCGCCGCGCCGAAATCGCGGTGCAGCCGGCTGAAAAGCCGGCGCAACGCGCGATGATAAGGCTTGTACAGGCTTTCGATGCGTTGCAAGGCATCGTCGACCGGAATGCGCTGGTCGTAAATCTCCTGGGCATCGCCAACCACTCTTGCGACGGTTCCAAGGCCTCCGGCGACGCGCATCGACCGGGTATTGGCGAAAGACGGCAGACGGCCTTCGAACATGCGCGGATCAAGCTCATAAGGCTCGCGGTTCACGTCGACAAAACAGCGCGGAAAATGCGCGTGCATCATCGGGTAGCCGCAGCGCACCACACCCGCGATCAGATCATCGACGAAGCTGTCTTCCGAGCGTCGCAGGGTGGCGACATCCAGCCGACAGGCCGCCAGAAAATCACGCGGGTAGGTCGATCCACTGTGGGGAGAGTTAAACAGCACCGGCCCTTGGCAGATTTGGGGCTCGAGTATCTCGAACGGCGGGTCGAGCTCGTCGCGAATTTCACTCATGCATCACCGCCATTGCGATTCCGGTGTCCCTTAATACCTGGGCCTTTGGCCGCCCCGGCAAGTTTAACACTCCATTATACCGTCTATTGTTCACGGCAGGGGCACAAAGCCAAGAGATGCTTTCGGTTCACTCGTTGTTTACCGGGCATAAGTCTTAATCAGGCTGCTGAGGCGGCCACATCGGGCCGGATGGGGTGCAGTGTGGTTATGTCGAAAATCCTGCTCGCGGAAGACGATACCGATATGCGCCGCTTTCTGGTGAAGGCATTGCAGAATGCGGGATTTGACGTGACCTCGTATGACAACGGCCTTTCAGCCTATCACCGACTGCGCGAGGAACCGTTCGAGCTCCTCCTCACCGATATCGTGATGCCGGAAATGGATGGTATCGAGCTTGCCCGCAGGGCAGCCGAACTCGACCCCGACATCAAGATCATGTTCATCACAGGCTTTGCCGCCGTGGCGCTCAACCCGGATTCCAACGCGCCCAAGCAGGCCAAGGTCTTATCCAAACCGGTGCATCTGCGCGAGCTGGTCACTGAAGTGCAGAAAATGCTGGCCGCCTAGCGGTTTTTCGCGGTCTTGCCTCGCAGGTTTGGAGCCGATAGATCAATCCGGCCTAAGGGCGCGTAGCTCAGCGGAAGAGCACTACCTTGACATGGTAGGGGTCACAGGTTCGATCCCTGTCGCGCCCACCATTTTTTCTCGTTTCCTCCGATCGCACGACGCGCCCGCGATGAGCATTTTGTATCCGTGATGCTGACCACGGAGCAAAAAGATGGGCTCGGTCGAATTGCCGATGATTGCTTTTATTGGTTTGCTGGTCGGCACAGTGACGACAGCAGCCGCCGTCGTTTGGTTGGCAAGGTCTGTTTCGATTGCGTGACACCGAACGACCATCGCGCCACAATCCGTCCAGCGCACCGCTACAAAATAATGCTCGGATTGCGGATGCATTGATCGCAGTCAAGCAAATTCACCTGCTTTGCTGAGATTTTCCATTGGCCATCGAGCTTGTGGAAACGATGTCCCGTCCACCCGCACAGCGTGCGGATTTCATTGTCCCAGAACTCGCTGATGATGAAGTTCGAGCGCACCATGCGCTGATCGCCGGCGCGGCCATGAAAGACTTCGACATTGCCGATCAGTCGCGACGTCCGCGACGGTGGCGCTTGCGACCAGGCATACCCGGTCCGCAAGCGATAGACGCGGTCTTCCAGCCGCCGCCGGTCATCGAACATGACGGCGATCTCGCGCCGGGGATCGCCTCTGTCCGGGGTTGAAGGCACCCAGTAAGCACACTCGGGAGTGAATAGTTTCAACCAATCTTCGAATAGGAGATTGTCCAGGATCCGCGCCTCGTGCTCCACCAGCCGCCGGAACAGGTCGCGCTCGGCGGCATCTTCAATCGCGCGATCGTCAGTCTGCCAGTCGGAAAAGTCCTCGACGAGCTCGCTGTAGAATGCATCGCTCACGTAGTACGAAAACCGCGACGGATCGTAGTTTGCGGGGCTGCGCATCGTCATGGCTCCCGGCGAATAGCAATGTCGGGTTCGGTCTTCATCAGCCGTTTCCATTCGCGGATGTACTCGCGCATGAAGAGCTCGTCGGTGGCCGGCCCTTTGATCGTCCCGTCTTTGAGGGTCTCGATCCGCCCCGGTATGCCGAGGCCGCGGTGCATGTAAATCCATTCATCTTCGATGCAGCGAAGGCCCCGCTGGATCTGCTCGAAGTTGGTGATGTCGTCGACCTCGCCGAAATTCGGAAAGCCTTCCTGCGTGCGCATACGAAGCGCGTTGATGTCGTTCAATGCGTCCTCGCCGATGCTGCCGTCAACATCGTCGATCTTTGTACCGTACCAGATTGCGTCGGTTTCCTCGTAAGAAACCGGCTGGAAGACCTGGATGTGATTGCCCAGCAGCGAAAGATTGGGAAAGACGTTAATGTTTACCGGCTCCGAGCCTGCAAGATCGAGAAGCGACTCGGCTTTCTTGCCGTATTTTGCGCGCAGCTTCTCGGCGACATGCTCCATGCCCGGGTGCAAGGATTCAATTGCCCAAAGACCGCCGGGACGTTTCTCGAGATTTGGGCGCTTGTCCTTGAAATGATGGCCGTTGCCCATGTACTGGATGTACATCGGCTGCTCGTCGGGTTCTTGCCTGTAGTAGGACATGCCCTTCGCCGTGTCCTCGTCCTTGAACCGGTTCTCGGTTTCGAGAAGCGATTGGTGCGAATAGATGACGTGGTAGCCGTCGCCTGAATTGTCGTAGGCCAGTTTCCAGTTGCCCTTGTACTTGAACCGGTTGGCCTCACATACCGTCACCTTGCCGCCCGGATTGCGATCGAGCCATTCGTCGATCGGTTTTTTGATGGGCCCAAGATGGTCTTCGATCGATGGTGCGCCGATATTGAGGGTGCCGAAAATAAAGCCGCGATAGGATTCCACGCGGGGCACCTGGGCCAGGTTGAACTTCGGATCGCGAATGAGCTTTTCGGCATATCCGTCCGGCCACGGCACACCGCGAAGCTTGCCCGAATTTGCGAAATTCCATCCATGGTAGGGGCATTGGAACGAGCGGGCATTGCCTTTGTTCCAGCGGCAAAGCGTGGTGCCGCGATGCGTGCAACGATTGAACAGCGCCCGGATGTGGCCTTCGGAATCACGGGTAATAATGAGCGGGCGGAGGCCGAGCTTGCCAGTAATGAAATCGTTGGCGTTGGGAATCTGGCTTTCGTGCGCGAGATAGACCCAGGTGCCGCCAAAGATATGCGTCATCTCCGTGTCGAACACCGCCGAGTCGGTGTAGATCAGCCGGTGCACCCGATCTTCCTGAACGAGTTCATCCCAGTCGTACAAGGGGGCGTTGCCGGCGCGCGACGGGATTTGCATCCTTTCCAACGTTGTCATCGCGCGATCCTCTTATTTTCCATCTCGGCAGCAGCATCGATCAGAAGAAATCGAAATACTCGTCCTGTTCCCACTGCGTCGGAGTATCGCTGGCGCGATCAATGCCGTTTTCCCTGACATATGTCTCGTATCGCTGCAGCTCGGTTCGTTTGATCCTGGTGTAGTAGTCGACAAAGGTCTTCCCAAACTGGTCTCTGAACAAGGGCTCCTGCTCAAAGAGCGTAACTGCGTCGGAGAGCGTTACCGGAAGCATAGGGCGCTGGGACGTGTAAGGATCGGTCTCGGCGGTCGCGGGATCAAGATTTTGGTCGACGCCATCAAGGCCCGTTCCAAGCTGCGAGGCAA
>JBKPRE010000003.1:0-116395 GCA_046734435.1 Pseudomonadota bacterium
GATCGCGGTGCGTTCTGCATCGCCGATTTTCGAGCCATGCTCTGAAAGCGCCTTCTCGGTCGAGTGCACGAGTGCCTCGGCGTGATTCTTCGCCTCGACCGCAGCCTTGCGCTTCTTGTCCTCTTCGGCGTGAGATTCCGCATCCTTGACCATCTTTTCGATATCTGCCTCGGACAGACCGCCCGAAGCCTGGATGCGGATTTGCTGCTCCTTGCCAGTTGCCTTGTCCTTAGCCTGCACATTGACGATGCCGTTGGCGTCGATGTCGAAGGTAACTTCGATCTGCGGAACGCCACGCGGCGCCGGTGGAATGCCGACCAGGTCGAATTGGCCGAGTATCTTATTGTCAGCGGCCATCTCACGCTCACCCTGGAACACGCGGATCGTCACCGCGTTCTGATTGTCCTCGGCAGTCGAGAAGACCTGGCTCTTCTTGGTCGGGATCGTTGTGTTGCGGTCAATGATGCGCGTAAATACACCGCCCAGCGTTTCGATGCCCAGCGAGAGTGGTGTTACGTCAAGCAGCAGCACATCCTTCACGTCACCTTGCAGCACGCCGGCTTGGATGGCGGCGCCGACTGCAACGACTTCGTCGGGGTTCACACCCTTATGCGGCTCCTTGCCGAACAGCTGCTTCACAACCTCCTGCACCTTCGGCATGCGGGTCATGCCGCCGACCAAGACAACCTCGTTGATCTGCGCTGCAGAAATGCCGGCATCCTTGAGCGCCTGCTTGCACGGCTGCATCGTCTTTTGGACGAGGTCGTCGACCAGCGCCTCGAATTTGGCGCGGGTCAGCTTCATCGTCAGGTGCTTGGGACCCGACGCATCGGCCGTGATGAACGGCAGGTTGATTTCAGTCTGTGTCGTCGACGACAGCTCTATCTTCGCCTTTTCCGCGGATTCCTTTAGCCGCTGCAGCGCGAGCTTGTCGCGACGCAGATCGATGCCCTGCTCTTTCTGGAATTCGTCCGCGAGATAGTTGACCAGCCGCATGTCGAAGTCTTCACCGCCCAGGAACGTGTCGCCGTTCGTGGACTTCACTTCGAACACACCGTCCCCGATTTCGAGAATCGAAATGTCGAAGGTGCCGCCGCCAAGGTCGTAAACGGCAATAGTGCCGGTCTTCTGCTTATCGAGACCGTAAGCGAGCGCGGCAGCGGTGGGTTCATTGATGATGCGCAGCACCTCGAGGCCGGCGATTTTGCCGGCATCCTTGGTCGCCTGACGTTGCGCGTCGTTGAAATAAGCAGGGACGGTGATAACAGCCTGCTCGACCTTCTGCCCGAGATAGGCTTCGGCCGTTTCTTTCATCTTCTGCAGGATGAAGGCCGATATCTGGGACGGTGAAAAGGTCTTGCCGTCGGCTTCGACCCATGCGTCGCCGTTGGAAGCCTTGCTGATCTTGTAGGGGACAAGCTTCTTGTCTTTTTCGACCATCGGATCGTCGTAGCGCCGTCCGATGAGGCGCTTGACTGCGAAGATGGTCTTTTCCGGATTGGTGACCGCCTGGCGCTTTGCCGGCTGGCCAACGAGACGCTCGCCATCATCAGTGAAGGCGACAATCGAAGGCGTTGTGCGCATACCTTCGGCGTTCTCGATAACTTTCGGCGTCTTGCCTTCCATGACGGCGACGCACGAATTGGTGGTGCCGAGGTCGATGCCGATGACCTTGCCCATGGTTTTTCCTCTCAAATTGCGGCAGGCCGGCCGGGCCACTTGGCGCCCGAACGGGATGTCAGCGGCTCATCCGCAGACCCCCTTATCCAGCCCCCTGGATACGCGATTCGCCACATTTTGCGGCTTAATGGCTCATATAGGAGGGCGCCCCGAGGCCGCAAGTCAGTTGGTCACGAAATCGCGAGGCAAGGTCCGCCGGGCACCGACAATGGTTATCGGTCATTGCTGCACCGCATTTGGACGGGTAGGGAGGGTCCGGCGCTCTCGTTAGGAAAGCATTTAGAACCATGGTTCGTCGGCTAATTGCGTGCCTGTTTGTGGCTTGGGCCGGGTCGCTGACCTTTGTCGGCCCCGCGGGGTCAGAACCGGCCTATCCGCCGGGCTCCCGTGTCGGTCTCGAAGTGCCGGACGATCTCAAGCCGAGCACGCGATTCCCCGGATTTGAAGACACCGAACGCAAGGTATCGATCTCGATCCTTGACCTGCCGGCCAGCGCCTACTTTGAGCTTGAGACCGCGGCGTTTACCAAGCTTCCGCAAGAGCTCCAGCAAGCAAAGCGGGAAAGCTTTCCATTCGGCAGCGGCATTGGCTTTCTGATCAGCGGGATCATGCAAAAAGACGGGACCACGCTTCACCGGTGGTCATTCCTGGCTCAGGCCGTCGGGCCCACGGTTCACGACCTCACCGCACTAATCAACGTGGAAGTGCCGGAAAGCGCTCTTTCGGTCTATTCCGATGCCGTCGTGCGCAAGGCGCTCGCAAGCGTCACGTTCCGGCCCGCGCCAATCAAGGAGCAACTTGGCCTTTTGCCATTCCGGTTTGGCGACCTGGCCGGATTCGAAGTAGTGCAGGTCATGCCGACCGGAACGGTCGTCCTCGCTGACAATGCCAACGAAAAATCCATAGGCCGTCCGATCATGATCATATCGGTCGGACGCGGAGGACCTTCTGATTCGAGCGACCGCAGCCGATTTGCGCGCGACCTGGTCGCCACGACTCCGGTCCGCGAACTCTCGATAAAATCTGCTGAGTCGATGCGAATTAATAACGCGGCCGGCCATGAGATCAGGGCCGAGGGCAAGAATCCGGCCGGGCAACCACTTTCGGTAGTGCAATGGTTACGGTTCGGCTCGGGCGGCTATTTGCGCATTGTAGGCGCCGGGCCCAGCACTGAATGGGATCAGATGTTCGGACGCTTCCGGGCGGTTCGTGACGGAATCGATATGCGCTGACGCAGCCGCTGGTTACGAATTGTCGTTGGCGGACGCAGGCGTTTTCTGAATAGCCTTGCTGACGGCAACCATCGCCGGACGGAGCACACGTTCACCGATCATGTAGCCAGCCTGGATGACTTCGGCCACCTGGCCCGGAGGCAGATCGGACGTCGGAATTTCATACATTGCCTGATGCACGTTCGGATCAAATTTCTCGCCTTGTGGTGAAAACTTCTTCACGCCATTCTTTTCCAAGGTCTTGAGAAGCTCGCGTTCCGTTAGCTCAACTCCTTCGACTAGCGCCTTCACATTCGCATCCGGGCTTTGGCGCAATTCCGGTCCGATCGCTTCCAGTGCCCGATGCATGTTGTCAGCGACCGCGAGCACGTCGCGCGCAAATCCCGCGATGCCATAGAGTCGCGCGTCAAGCACCTCGCGCTCGGTGCGTTTGCGCAAGTTTTCCATTTCTGCAAGCGTGCGCAGCAGCTTGTCCTTGAATTCGGCGGCCTCGCGTTTGGCCTCGGCAGCCGCGTCGGCCTGCTCGGAAGGCGTCGGGTTTTCCGCTTCGGCGGCCGCACTTTCGGCCTGGCGGGCGGTTGGGTCCGTCATTGTTTTCAATCCATCCTCGGCAATATCCGGATGCCCGGGATATCAGGGCTGTGGCGTCAAAAATCAAGCGTTTATGGGGCAAGTAAACGGCCTACGACTCGCGCTGTGTAGTCAACCATGGGGATGACACGGGCGTAGTTGAGCCGGGTTGGCCCAATGACGCCGATGACGCCGACAATCCGCCCTTTGCTGTCGCGGTACGGCGCGACAATGGTCGAGGACCCGGATAATGAGAAGAGCTTGTTCTCGGAACCGATAAAGATACGCACGCCATCGGCGCGCTCTGCTCGTCCCAGCAGGTCTATCACCCCGCGCTTGGTTTCGAGGGCGTCGAACAGCGAACGTACGCGCTCGAGGTCTTCAACCGCGCGCAAATCTTCCAAAAGGTTGGCATGGCCGCGCACGATCAGTTGTCGCTCGTTGTTTTCACCGCCCGACCAGCTCGCAAGGCCGGTTGCAATGACCTTCTGCGTCAGCTGATCGAGTTCGGCCTGCCCTTCGGCAACTGCCTTCTCAATTTCAGCCTGAAGGTCTGCCAGCGTCTTTCCTCGGATGCGCGCATTCAGAAAGTTCGCCGCTTCTGTAAGCGAGGACGTGGGCAGTCCCGGCGGGACATTAAGGACACGATTTTCGACCTGCCCATCCTCTGCAACAAGAACGGCCAGCGCGCGCTCCGGCTCAAGCCGAACGAATTCGATGTGTTTGAGTCGGGCGTTTGCTTTTGCCGTCAATACAACGCCGGCCGAACGGGTCAGGCCCGACAGCATCTGCGATGCCTCGGTGAGCACGGCCTCCATCGATTTTGCCGTATGCGCCCCCGCCACCTGGGCTTCAATCGAGCGGCGATCCTGCTCGCTCAGGTCGCCAACCTGCATCAACGCGTCAACGAAAAACCGCAGGCCGATTTCAGTCGGCAGCCGGCCAGCAGACGTGTGCGGAGCAAAAATTAGGCCGAGCTGCTCCAGGTCCGACATCACGTTGCGCACCGAGGCCGGTGACAGTGTAATCGGTAGCAATCGCGACAGATTTCTCGAGCCGACAGGCTCACCGGTTGCCAGATAGCTTTCGACGATCTGGCGGAAAATCTCGCGCGAACGCTCATTGAGCGCCGCCAGGCTCACTTGTGTTGCCCAGATGGGGATGTCGTGAGACGCCAAGGCCTTACTCCTCGAAAACCAACCAACAATTGACCATTGGAGCGGTCTTGTTCAAGCGGGGCGTATGGTTATGGTGAGCGATCAACATCAGGGGAGCAAGCCCGATGCGGCCAAGCCGCCGACAGATCGATGAGTTGCGTGCTGTTTCGCTTGAACGCGGGGTAGTGAAATACGCTGAAGGCTCATGTTTCGTGAAGTTCGGCGACACTCATGTCCTGGTCACGGCCAGCCTGGAGGAACGCCTGCCGCCCTGGCTCAAAGGCCAAGGCCGCGGTTGGGTTACCGCTGAGTACGGCATGCTTCCGCGCGCCACCTCGGAGCGCACGCGGCGCGAGGCAAGTGCCGGAAAACAAGGCGGTCGCACTGTCGAGATTCAGCGGCTCATCGGGCGCTCGCTTCGTTCGGTGGTCGATCTGCAGGCGCTGGGCGAGCGCCAGATCACGATCGATTGCGATGTTATTCAGGCCGATGGTGGCACGCGCACCGCATCGATCACCGGCGCCTGGGTTGCACTCGCGGACTGTCTTCGTTGGATGAAATCGCGTGACATGATCAAGGCCGAAGTCTTGCGCGACCATATTGCCGCTGTTTCATGCGGCGTCTGCAAGGGAACCGCGGTGCTTGACCTCGATTATGCCGAGGACTCAGAAGCCGACACCGACGCCAATTTCGTCATGACCGGATCCGGCGACATCGTCGAAATACAAGCCACTGCTGAGAAGATCCCGTTCAGCGAAGATCAATTCGCCGCACTTCTCGCGCTTGCTCGAAAGGGCATTGCAAAATTGGTGTCGCTGCAGAAATTGGCCGTTGCGTAAGCGCGAGGTGCAGTGGCGTGGGCGGAATACAAAAATGGCCAGACCCCTGACCGATTTAGTGGTCATTGCCACCTACAACCCGGGCAAGCTCAGGGAAATGCGAGAACTGCTCGCGCCCTATGGAATCGCCACACAGTCCGCCGGCGAGCTAGGACTTCCCGAACCGGAAGAAACCGGAACGACATTCGCCGAGAACGCGCGCATCAAGGCGGTTGCTGCAGCGCGTTTGAGCGGTAAACCGGCGTTCGCCGATGATTCCGGGTTGGTGGTCGAGGCACTAGGCGGCGAGCCCGGTATCCATTCCGCGCGCTGGGCCGGACCAGACAAGGATTTTCGCGCGGCGATGAATCGTATCCAGACACTTCTGATCGCGCGCGGTGCCAAGACTCCGGAACAGCGTCGCGCAAGTTTCATTGCCGCTCTCTGCCTCGCCTGGCCAGATGGGCATGTCGAGGATTTCGAAGGTCGCGTCGATGGCGTTGCAGTGTGGCCGCCGCGTGGCAACAAGGGCTTCGGCTACGATCCACTATTCCGTCCCGATGGATTCGACATCACATTCGGCCAGATGAGTGCCAGCGAAAAACATGGACTGCCTCCGAAAGGGCGCGGCTTATCTCATCGCGCACGCGCCTTTATGAAACTTGCGGAAGCCTGCCTTTCGAGGCCTTGACCGGTTCCAGACCGTTACAATTTTAATCAACTGTTGTCGGCAAGAATTGTCGCAAGCTGGCTGCCGTAAACGGCACGGGCTATGATGCTTAACATGTCGTTAACGACTCCCTTTGGCGTCTACGTGCACTGGCCCTTCTGCCTGTCGAAGTGCCCTTACTGCGATTTCAACAGCCATGTTCGGCACGGCGGCATAGATGAGGGGCGGTTTCTACGGGCCTATGAAAGTGAAATCGCCACGGTTTCGGCGCAAGTGCCGGACCGGACGGTTTCGACGATATTTTTCGGCGGCGGCACGCCCTCGCTGATGCAACCCTCATCGGTGCAGACGATCCTGGATTGCATCGCCAGGCACTGGAGCGTCGCGCCGGACGTCGAGGTAACGCTTGAAGCCAATCCGACCAGCGTGGAAGCAACGCGTTTCCGCGGCTTTCGGACAGCTGGCGTCAATCGCGTTTCACTCGGCGTGCAGTCCCTCAGCGACGCCGCGCTCAAGGAACTTGGCCGGCTGCACAGCGCGCAAGAGGCGCTCGACGCAGTCGCAATCGCCCGTTCGATTTTCAGCCGTTATTCCTTCGATCTCATTTATGCGCGGCCGCAGCAAAGCCTTGATGCCTGGGCTGCGGAACTCAAGCGGGCAATCGCGGAAGCTGCCGAGCATCTGTCGCTCTACCAATTGACGATCGAGCCCGACACGCCTTTCTACGGTTTGCATAGAGCCGGAAAATTGCCTGTGCCCGATGAGGATCTCGCGCGCGATCTCTACGATCTTACGCAAGCAATCTGCGCGGATGCGAGCCTGCCCGCCTACGAAATCTCAAATCATGCGCGCCCGGGCGCGGAATGCCGGCACAATCTCGTGTACTGGCGAGGACACGATTATGCGGGTATCGGTCCGGGCGCGCACGGTCGGCTAACGATCGACGGGCGCCGTGTCGCGACAGAGACTGAAAAGCGCCCCGAAGCCTGGCTCATGCGTGTGGAAACGAGTGGCGCCGGCGTCACTGTTTCGGAGAAACTCACCGCAGGCGAAACCGCCGACGAATATCTGTTGATGGGCCTACGGCTGGTCGAAGGCATTGATCTCGAGCGTTACAACGCCCTCTCGGGGCGTAAACTGGACCCTGAACGCATTTCGTTCTTGCGCAACGAAGGTGCTGTGGAAACAACCGCCGATGGTCGCCTGCGCGTTACGCCGCGCGGCTTCCCGTTGCTCGATGCAGTGGTCGCGGACCTCGCCGCCTGAAGATTATGTCCCCGGCGCGAACGATTTCGGCGCAGGGCTGACCACCTGACCGCCAGACGGAGTTACGCGCAGAACCGCAAGTCCGCGCTCGTTCGTTCCCTCGGGGCGGAAGCGGAAAACACCATCAATGCCTGCGAACCCGGACGGATTTGTGAGGACCTGCTCGCTGAAGCGTTGCATCCCCTGCGTCTTGACGAGAGCTGCTACCAGCGCAACCGCGTCATATGCCAGCGTTGCCGTGCGCACTGGATCCTGTCCGTAACGGGCGCGGTACCGGCTCGAGAAGTTTCGGAATCCGGTCTGCTCCGGCGAAGGATACCAACCGCCATCGAGCAATTTCTCCGACGAGATGCGCGTATCGTCACCCCACAGTCCGGTTCCGAGCAGCTGTACACGCTTGAGGTCGACGCCGTTGGCGGCGAGTGCTTGCGCGACCTGGGGTACCACGTCCGGACTGTCCGGAATGAATATGCTGTCAATCTGGCTGGCCGCCTGGGCAACGCGGCGCACCGACTCCGCCGTCCGGTTGGCGTCATGTGGATACTTTTCCAGCACCACGACCCGTCCGCCGTGACGCGCCACTTCCTGCTGGAATGCCGCTTCCACCACGGTGCCGTAGGCATTGTCGGGCATCAGCGCGGCAAACGACCGTTTGCCACGCGAGGCCGCATACGAGACGATCCGGCGGACGTCAGTCTCCGGCAGGAAGCTCAGGAGATAGACACCTCGTGCAGCGACGCTCGCATCTGTGGAGAAGGCGATGACCGGTATGTTGCGCGACCGCGCAACCTGTCCGGCCGCGCTCACCGATTGGGCGAAGAGCGGGCCCACGATGATCTCCGCCCCCTCTGAGATCGCCTGCTGGGCGGCACCTTGAGCGCCCTGCGGCGAGCCACCATCGTCTTTGACGAGAAGCTGGACATTGCTCACCTTGAATTCGGCGAGCGCCATTTCCGCGGCGTTCTTCATCGACTGCGCCGCGAGGCCGGCATTCCCTTGCGCCGTCAACGGCAGGACCAGCGCGATACGAACCTGGCCGTCGGCTGGCTGGCCGGCAGCGGCGGATTCACCGGCAGGCGGCGCCGGGCCGGCGCCGCCCAGCTGGGTAGCGCAGGCGGCAACCAATAGGCCTGTCGCGACAACGGACAGGCCCAAGCGCATGTGATGCCATACGCGCGCGATTGCCCCCTCACGCGACATTCCCGACATGGTCGCTCCCCACGCGACAGTTCTATGTCAGTCGTAACCGGTATCGCCGTAAAAGTTAAGGCCATGAAACAGCGTACGGATTTGTTCCCGATGACGCGCCGAAGATGCCCGTCTAAAGTGCCAATCATGGCAAGCGACGCCAAAACGAGGCCGCGCCGTTATGCGCCTTTCGGCGTTTCGATGGAGGCCGGCAAGGTTCCACCAGGTCTTTACCTAGTCGCCACTCCCATTGGAAATCTGGGCGACGTCACATTGCGGGCGCTCGAAACTCTTGCCGGCGTCGACGTTATCGCCTGTGAAGATACCCGCGTGACGCGCAAGCTGACCGAACGTTATGGAATCACGACGCCGCTTACGGCCTATCACGAGCACAATGCCGCCGAGGCACGCCCAAAGTTGCTTTCGCGCCTCATCGAAGGTCAATCAATTGCGCTCGTCTCGGATGCCGGCACGCCGCTGATCTCCGATCCCGGTTACAAGCTGGTGCGCGCCGCCCGCGAGGCGGGTCATCCGGTTACGGCGTTGCCCGGCGCGTCGGCCGTGCTTGCCGCATTGATGGTTTCTGGGCTGCCGACTGATCGTTTTTTCTTCGAAGGATTCCTGCCGCCAAAACAAGCCGCACGGCAAAAACGAATAGCCGCCCTCGCCAATATTCAGGCGACGCTGGTGCTGTTCGAAGCCGGGTCACGCCTGGCTGCGACATTAGCCGACCTCGCCGGAACGCTTGGACCACGCGCCGCAGCGATCTGCCGCGAACTGACCAAATTGCACGAAGAAGTAAAGTACGAGAATCTTGACGTGCTCGCGCGGCTTTACACGAATGGCGCGGAAACACGTGGCGAGTTCGTGATATTGGTCGCACCGCCGGCCGAAGAACAACGCGCGGACGATATCGACACGCTACTCAAGCGCGCGCTGTTGCGTGTGTCGGTCAAGGACGCGGTCGGTGAGGTCGCTGTCGCGACCGGACGTCCGCGGCGCGAGATCTATCAACGCGCGCTCGCTTTGACCAAAGACGACGAGAATGGCACAGGGTGAACTGCCGCCACGTTCAGCAAGGCGCGATCCGCGACCAGAGAGGCAGGCGGCGTTTCGTGTCGGTATTTCAGCCGAAAGCCGCGCGGCAGCGTTCCTCATCGCGAAAGGATTTCGCATTCTGGCACGGCGGTGGCGGAGCCCGCTCGGCGAGATCGATATCGTTGCAAGACGACGCCGACTTCTGGTGTTCGCCGAGGTGAAGGCTCGGGCAACGATCAATGAGGCGGCAGAATCGGTCAATGTACGGCAACGCCGGAGAATTGCGGCCGCAGCGGAGATATGGCTTGCGGCCAACCCCGACGACTCAATCCATGACATCCGGTTCGATGCGATTCTGGTAGCACCGGGGAAAATCCCGCAGCATATCCCCGCTGCTTTCGACGTGTGACTACGCGCTCAGCCGCTCGAAGAACTGATCGACCTGGGCGCGGATTCGGTTCGCCGCGCCGCCGAGGTCATCGGCCACGGCCTTGACCGTTGCGGCGCTTGAGCGTGTGTCCTGCGTCGCTGCTCCCATCAGGTTGACTTCCTTGGCTGTCTCCACCGTGCGTCTCGCCGCAATCTCGACACCGCGCGCAATTTCCTGCGTAGCAGCGCCCTGCTCCGTCACGGCAGCCGCAATCGCGCTGCTGATGTTGCCGATCTCGCGGATGGTCTGTTCGATGCCGGTGATCGCAGCAATCGAGCGCCGTGTCGCGCGTTGCATGCCCGCGATCTGGGCGCCGATTTCCTCTGTGGCACGGCTTGTCTGCCCGGAGAGCGCTTTCACCTCGCCAGCAACCACGGCGAAACCGCGACCTGCCTCTCCGGCGCGGGCCGCCTCGATCGTGGCATTGAGCGCGAGAAGGTTCGTCTGCTCGGCGATATCCGTAATCAGTTTGACGACGTCGCCGATACGCGCGGCCGCTTCATCGAGCTCTTTGACTGCGAGGTTCGTCGATTCGACCTCGTTCACGGCTTTGGTCGCGATCGAATTGGACTGCGCAACCTGCCTGTCGATCTCGTTTACCGAGGCTGACAACTCGTCCGCGGCTGAGGCGATATCCCGCACATTACTGCTGGCTTCCGACGACGCTTCTTCGGCGCGTGCCGTCTTGCTCGAGGCGTTGTCCGCGGCGGCCGCCAGCTGGGTCGAGGCTGCGAGCATCTCGTCGGAAATGCGGCCGAGCTCGGCGAGAGTAGCTTCGATCTCGGCTGAGAAGTGCGAGATCTCGCTCGACATCTTCTCTTGCCGGCGGGTACGGAAATCAGCGTCACTGCGCACCGTACGATTGAGTTCCTCGTTGTTGCGCATGGCATTCTGAAAGACGCTGATTGACTTCGCGAGCGCGCCGATCTCGTCGGAACGGTTGCTGAACGGTATCGCAATCGAACCGTTGCCGGCAGCGACGGCCTGTGTGACGTTCGTTATTTCCGTGATCGGTTTAATTACGCTACGCGCTATGGTCAGTGCGCCCGCAATTGCAAGGATAACCGCAAAGCAGGCGAGCACACTGAGCAGCATAGCCGTGCGATCGATGCCCTCATCAATCTGGGTATAGATCTGACTCGCACGGTCGGAATAATGCTGACTGAGCTTCTCGAGATCCTTGCTCAGCTCGGCACGGACCTGCGCCGGTAAATTCTTTTCGGCCCATTCGCGTGCAGCCTGCGGTCCGGACTGTTTGGCGAGCGGCGCGAGCTTGTACAGTGCATCCTGATAGCCGTTAATACGGACGGCGAAATTGCTGAACGCCAAGGCGTCGTTGTTGCGGACGCTACGCTGCCAATCGCCGATGACGGCGCTGATTTGATCGGTGACTTTGACCAGCGAGTCGGCATATTTCGCGGCCTCGGCGCGGTCCGGAGACATATAGATTCCACGCGTCTCCATCGTACTGGCATAAATCAGCCCGTTGATGCGCTCGACATTCCAGCTGCCCGCATTGGCGGACTCAAATTCGTCTGTCAGTGCTGCATGACGATGGGCGTTCGACACCGCGACCATCGACAGCGCCACGGTAGTGGCGGCCATCAGCGCAAAGATCGTATAGAGTCGCGCCGCAATCGAAAGCTTGGGCAGATTCACCAGTCGGCCCCCCGGCCATGCAAGACGTTCCGAAGCCGCTATACTGCGGATAATTTGTTAACGCTTTGTTCGCCCATTAGGTAGTCATGAGCCTGAAAATCGCCGTTCAAATGGATCCGATCCAACGGATCAACATCAAAGGCGACTCGACATTCGCCTTGCTCCTGGAAGCCCAAAAACGCGGCCACAAGCTCGCTTATTACACGCCTGACCGGCTTGCTTTGCTTAATGGACGGGTTTTCGCCCAGATTGAGTCGCTCAGCGTACGCGACACCGCCGGCGACTATTTCACCTTGGGTGAGCTGCGGCGTGTCGAGCTCGCGGAATTCGACGTGGTGCTGCTGCGCCAAGACCCCCCATTCGACCTCGCTTATGTCACGACAACCCATATGCTCGAACGCATCCATCCAAAGACGTTGGTGGTCAATGATCCGGCAAGTGTGCGCAATGCGCCCGAAAAAGTATTTGTCACCGAATTTCCGGACCTAATGCCCCCAACACTGGTCTCACGCGACCTTGCCGAAATCAAAGCGTTTCGCGTCGAACACGGCGACATCGTGATGAAGCCGCTCTACGGCAAAGGCGGTGAAGCCGTATTCCGGATTGCGCGCGAGGATCTCAACTTCGGTTCCCTGTTCGACCTGTTCACGGCGACCTTTCGCGAGCAATGGGTCGTGCAGAAGTTTTTGCCGAACATCAAAAACGGCGACAAACGCATCATTCTGGTCGATGGGGAATATGGTGGCGCCGTGAATCGGATACCGGCGGCGGACGATCTGCGCTCCAACATGGTTCGAGGCGGCGTGCCGGCCGCCACCGATCTCACGAAACGCGAGGCTGAAATCTGCAAGCGGATCGGCCCGGCTCTGCGTGATCGCGGGTTGCTCTTTGTCGGCATCGACGTGATCGACGGTTTTCTAACCGAGATCAACGTCACCTCCCCGACCGGAATCCGCGCGATAAAGAATCTCGGTGGTCCTGATGTGGCAGCGCTGATCTGGGACAAGATCGAGGCAAAGCGGCGCGCAAAGTCATGAGCGTTGCGCTTACCATCGCAACGACCGACTATGATCACTTTCGCGATTTTCGTTTTGGGCTGGTGCGCGCCGAAGGGATAGAAGTCAATTGGCTCACGCTCGGGCACCACGAGATTTTTTCTCGCTTCACCTTTAATCGCGAATGGGACGTATCCGAGCTTTCGTTCGCCAAATTCTCGGCGCAGGTGACGCGGAAGGATTCCGACATCATCGGTTTGCCGGTCTACGCCTCGCGCCTGTTCCGTTTCGCGTCCTTCTACGTGAACCGCAAGGCCGGCATAAGAACTGCAAAAGATTTGCGCGGCAAGCGCGTCGGCGTTCCTGAGTGGGCGCACACGGCCGCTGTCTACATGCGCGGCTGGCTCATGCATGAGGCCGGTGTCGGGCTGTCCGACATCGAATGGATACAGGCCGGCACCAATGAAGCCGGCCGTATTGAGAAAGTCGAACTATCGCTGCCGCGGGGCGTGGGGCTTACCAGCGTGCCGGAGAAGACTCTCAGCGGCATGATCGCTTCTGGCGAACTCGACTGTGTCATCATCGCGCGGCCGCCGAATTCGTTCCGTGAGAAGCATCCGGACGTGGTGCGCCTTTTTCCCGATTATGAATCCGAGGAGCAGCGCTATTATGAGCGAACCCGCATTTATCCGATCATGCATGTCATTGCGATGCGCAAGGCTGTCCTCGACGGAAGGCCGTGGGTCGCGCGAAATTTGTACAACGCATTTGAGGAATCAAAACGGCGCAGCCTTGAGCGCATTCTCGACCCGGCCGTCTCTCGCTACCCGGTACCGTGGCTGACGGCCTATACCGCCCGCATGCAGCAGATGTTCGGCGGCGACACGTTCCCCTATGGAATAGAACCAAACCGGCCTACATTGGAGTTATTCCTGCGCTACGCGCACGAGCAGGGCATCGCGCATAGTCTCGCGAAGCCGGAGGACATTTTCCCGGCCGGTATCATGGCCTCGGTAAAAGTCTAACTACCTGCTCGCGCGCTTGGCCGCCTCGGCGCGGATCTCTGGTGCCGTCATCGTCGCAAGGTCGATCGGCGCTTTGAGATTGCCAGCCTTTACCAGTTCATTCTGCATCCAGTTCAGCTTGTCGATCGGCAAAGGCACCGATGGATCGATGGCACGGCGATTGATCGTGTCGTCAAAAGCATATGCGGGACGGGGATCATCCGGTTTGGCGTGAATTGCGGATTGCGTCAGTCTGATCGTCTCGTCACGATGGCCGACGGCAAATTTGAGGGCCTCCATCTCAGCAGAAACAAAGCCGATGGCATCGGCCCGCCTTGCCGCAATTGTCTTGCCGGTCATGCTCAGGCACAGCCGTACATAGTTCGGCAGCACATCGTGGCCGTAGACCAGCATTTTCACGTCTTTTGGCGCGACCGCCATGAATTCGGCCGCGACGATCCCAGCGTCGGCAACGCCGGCCGTGACGGCCTTGTATCGGTCGAGGTCACCACCGAGATTGGCAAAACGCACATCGGACGAGGGCATTTTGTGCTTCTCGAGAATGGCGTTGATGAGGAGGTTCGGCAGCGATCCTGGAGCTGCCACCGCAATCGTTTTTCCCTTGAGATCCTCGACCTTGGTGATCGTTGATTTCACCATCAGTCCATGCGGCACACCTGGCCAGTCACACCCGATGATCTTGATGTCTGCACCGCGTGCGCCCGCAAGAATTGCAGCGCCCGGGCTCGACTCGATGCTGTCGACCTCACCGGCCAGCAGCGCCTTGTGCGCGAGCGAGCCGTTCTTCATCGGGACGATCTCAAGCTTGAGGCCATGCCTCGATGCAAAGTCGCGCTCGCCAACCATGAGCATGAAGCCGGCGTCGCCCTTCGGCTCGATCACCACATGTTTCCACGGCTTCAGGTCCGCGGCGGATGCGGGAGCCCCGAACACGGCGATGGCGAAGGCCGCGAGACATCGAGCCATCATTGTCGATCCTCCTGCTTTTCTCTTTACCCATGATCATCAGCCGAACGGCTGAGATCAATCCATGTCCCGACTGATCCGGAATTCTTGTTTCACTATGCCGCCGCTTCAGATACTACTTTTACGAGTATCCGGAAATTCGAGGTTGCATGATCCGTCGAGTCGCGACCGTTGCATTCGAGGGCATCGAGGCGCGTGCCGTCGACGTCCAGGTCCAGGTCGCACCCGGGTTGCCCGCTTTCAATATCGTCGGACTCCCGGACAAGGCCGTGTCTGAAGCCAAGGAGCGCGTCCGCGCCGCATTGATCGCGTCTGGCCTCGCACTGCCGGCGCGCCGCATCACCGTCAATCTCGCTCCCGCTGATCTGCCGAAGGAAGGCAGCCACTATGACCTTCCCATCGCGCTCGGGCTGATGGGGGCAATAGGCGCGATTCCGCATGACGCGCTGAGTGGATTCACGGTGCTGGGCGAACTTGCACTGGATGGCTCGATCGCTCCCGTCGCGGGCGTGCTGCCGGCTGCAATCGGCGCAAACGGGCGCGGTCAAGGCCTGATTTGCCCGGGCGCCTGCGGATCCGAGGCGGCTTGGGCAAGCCCCGAGATCGAGATCATTGCCGCGCATTCGCTGATCCAGATCGCCAACCATTTCAAGGGCACGCAGGTACTCGCTCGCCCACAGCCGAAAATTCACGAGCGCGAAAATGCAGCGATCGACCTTTCGGATATCAAGGGACAGGAAAGCGCAAAGCGGGCACTCGAGGTCGCTGCCGCCGGCGGTCATAACTTGCTCATGATCGGTCCGCCCGGCGCTGGAAAATCAATGCTGGCGGCGCGGCTACCAACGATATTGCCTCCCCTGTCGCCTGCCGAGTTGCTCGAAGTTTCAATGATTGCTTCAATTGCCGGCGTGATCGAAGGCGGTGCGCTGACGAATCGCCGGCCCTTCCGCTCTCCGCATCACTCTGCATCAATGCCGGCGCTCGTTGGGGGCGGCCTGCGAGCACGGCCGGGCGAAATTTCGCTTTCGCACAATGGCGTTCTTTTTCTGGACGAGTTGCCGGAGTTTTCCGGCCAGGTGCTCGACTCGTTGCGTCAGCCGCTTGAGACCGGAGAAGTCGCAATTGCGCGCGCCAACCATCGCATCACATATCCGGCACGCTTCATGTTGGTGGCCGCTATGAATCCTTGCCGATGCGGACGTGCGAGCGATTCCGGCTTTTTCTGCAAGCGCGGAGCAAACGAACGCTGCGCCGCCGAATATCAGGGCCGTCTATCAGGCCCTTTGCTGGACCGCATCGACTTGCATGTTGAAGTGCCCGGCGTCACAGCTGCAGATTTGATCTTGCCGGCACCGGCCGAAGGCAGCCGTGAAGTCGCCAGCCGCGTGGCTCGCGCGCGGGATATCCAGGCGGCACGCTATGCAACGATGGGCCTGGATAGCGTCCGAACGAATGCGCAGGTAAGCGGGCCTGTGCTGGAGGGCGTTGCACGCGTCGATTCTTCTGGCTTGTCGCTTCTTCGCGACGCAGCGGATTCGATGCGACTGTCCGCACGCGGTTATCATCGGGTGCTACGAGTTGCACGGACACTCGCCGATCTCGACGCAGCTGATTCCGTCGGCCATGTACATCTCGCAGAGGCACTTTCCTATCGGGCACTTGCTGACGATTCTCGCCGCGCCGCGTAGCTGACACCCGTTGTACGGGCACGACTGCGAGCGATTAATAATGCATTTACCACGTTCACGCGAACGGCAGGCACGCGGTTAATTGAGAATAAATTTGCAACGTTCCCAGCGCCAAATGGCCTCCGATCGCGGGGCAGTCGACACTTTCGATCGCAAACCCCCGCGATGGCCAGGGCCATGCGGGGTACGGAATTCCAGATCGCCAGCTACGTTTTTGCCGCCGGCGCCGTGGTCACCGGCATCCTGGCGACATTTATCTACACACGGTATCGCGCAGCCAAAAACAGGCAGCGCACGCTGGAAAACCAAATCGAAGACCTGTCGGACCGTCTCTGGGAGGTGCGCGAAGCAGAAGAGAGAGCGCGGAGCCTCCTGGAGGCACAAGGCGATATTATCGTCAGGCGCGACAGTTCGGGCCGGATCACTTACGCAAACGATGCATTCTGCAAACTTGCCGGGAAGCCACGTGAGAGTCTAATCGGCAGCGCATCAGAGCTGTCTGTTCGTGACCGCGGTGTCGTTACCGTCCAGGCCGACGGGACCCGGATGCACGACGAAAAGGTTGAATCTGGTCATGGTGTACGCTGGATATCCTGGCGGGAGGTCTCCGTTCGCAGCGATAATGGAACGGAAGTTCAGGGCGTCGGGCGGGACGTCACAAGTCGCGTCGAGGCCGAGCAGGCGCTTACGCTTGCCCGCGATCAAGCTGAAGCCGCGAGCCGAACCAAATCACGCTTCCTCGCCACCGTCAGTCACGAGATTCGCACGCCGCTCAACGGCATGCTTGGCATGGCCGACTTGCTGCTCGACACACAGCTCACACCTGAGCAGCTGACCTACACGAAAGCTGCAAAAACCTCCGGTGAGACGTTACTGACATTGATTGAGGAGATCCTCGATTTCTCAAAAATCGAAGCCGGCAGACTCGATATTGAATCGCGTCCGTTTGCATTCGCATCCATGATCGAGGAATCTGTCGAGCTCATGGCCCCTCGTGCCCAAGCAAAAGGAATCGAAATCGTTTCTTATGTCGACGAGCGCATTCCGGCAAACGTAATCGGCGACGTTGCCCGTCTGCGCCAGGTTCTGCTTAACCTGATCGGCAACGCGGTGAAGTTTACTGAACAAGGCGGCATTGGAGTCGTCGTCGAACCGGGAGATTCCGAAAACCAGATTTGTATTCAGGTTCGCGACACCGGCATCGGAATAAGCGAAGAAGACTTGCCGCGCATTTTCCATGATTTCGAGCAGGCCGACGGTTCTTCAACACGAAAATACGGTGGTACCGGTCTAGGCCTTGCGATCTCCAAACGGATCGTCGAGCGCATGGATGGACGCATCGATGTTACGAGCCAAGTCGGTGTTGGTTCGACCTTTAGCATCAGCGTACGACTAGTGCCGGCGGATACGCCGGAACCGGCCGTCGCCGCCCCCGAACTCAATCGCTCGGCCATCATGATCGTTGCGGCGGCAGAAATCGAGGCATCCTTGCTCTCGCGCCGGCTTGGGCGATGGGGCGCCAGTACCTGCGCCGTGATCGACGAGAAGATTGCCGCAGCTCTCCTCCCGGAGCGGCCCTGGGATGCACTGCTTATTGACTATCCGCTCGCGCGAGCCATGACGGAGAACTGCGATCTTACCAAGCTCCATATACCCAGGCGCATCGCAATGATCCGACCGAGCGAGCGCCATGAGTTGCAGGCGCTAAAAGCGGCCGGTTTCACCGGTTACCTCGTCAAGCCGGTGCGTGCCGCATCGCTGGCGGCGCGCCTTGCCATCACTGACACGTTCGAGCATTCGGCAAGCGAAGTCGTCGCCGAGACATCAGACACCTCCGCTCCTCCGGTCAAAGGTTTGTCAGTCCTGGTTGCTGAAGACAACGAAATTAATGCATTGCTCGCGCGCGCTCTCCTTACGCGACTGGGACATCGTCCTACCATCGCCGTGAATGGTGAGGCAGCCGTTGAGTCTTGGCTGGCAGCGCGTGCATCAGGCTGCCGGTACGATCTTGTGCTGATGGACCTTCAGATGCCGGGTATCGATGGCCTGGAAGCCGCTCGTCGGATTCGTGCAGCTGAGGCTCAAGCGAGCGACTCTCCCACGCGCATGATTGCGTTGACTGCCAACGCCCAGACGGAGGATCGCCAATCAATTTTCAATGCTGGCCTCGACGGACTCTTACTCAAGCCGCTTGATCGTGAACGGTTGCGCGAAATCCTCGATACCGCCTGCGGACCCGGGACCAGCCCGCTTGCGGCGTGACGCCAGCTTCTCCACATTGTCATAATTCCGTGTCCGGCCCGTGGTGTAGGGATGTCACGAGTTACGATTGTGATTCGGGCGTCCGGATTTCGCAGTCAAAGTCGCCAAGCGAACTTAAATACAGGATCCTGAATGCGTATGGCCATTCGCGCCACCTTTCAGCCACGCAGCCTGTTTGAGCGCCTGCGACCAACCCCGGCAAGCCCTGGTACACCGGGGTTTATCCCATCATTGCAGGCCTACGGCGGCCTCCGCGCATCGGCCACGCGCGCTCGTCGGACTTCGCAAACAATGGGCCGGATCGGCACGTTGGAAGTACGGCTAGCCGAGACTGCCGCGGAGGTTCGTCAGGCTCAAAAAGTTCGCTACCAGGTTTTCTACCAAGAGGGGCCCGCACTTCCCAGTCCTGCCCGACTCCTCGCGCGGCGCGACATCGATGGTTACGACGCGATATGTGACCACCTGCTCGTGATCGATCATGCAGCGCGCGATCGCAGCGCATTGGAACGGCCGGCCGTGGTTGGCACTTACCGGCTGCTGCGCCAACCGCTCGCTGAAGAGTATGGCGGATTCTACACCGCCGGCGAGTTTGATATCAGCGGCCTCGTTGCCCGCCACAACCGCTTGCAATTCCTTGAGCTCGGCCGATCTTGCGTACTTTCGTCCTATCGTAACAAGCGCACCGTCGAGCTTCTGTGGCACGGCATCCATGTATATTTTTTGCAAAACCAATGCGATGTGATGTTCGGATGCGCAAGCCTCGATGGCACCGATCCAAAACGCATGGCGCTTCCGCTGTCGTTCCTACATCACTATGCGGGCGCGCCGGAGCCATGGCGTGCAAGGGCGCTGCCCAAACGTTATGTCGAGATGAACCGGATGTCGAAAGAGGCGATCGATCCGAAAGCGGCGCTCCGCGCGCTTCCTCCGTTGATCAAAGGTTACTTGCGGCTTGGCGCCTATATCGGCGACGGTGCGGTGATTGACCACGAATTTGGCACCACGGACGTGCTGATCGTTCTGCCCGTGTCGGCGATCAAGCAACGCTATTTCGAGCATTTTGATTTAAGCCGCCGCGCGGCCTGATCAAAGCTTTCGCAGCGAGACTTCCTCGACGAGGTGGCTCTCGCTCTTCTTCAAAATAAGATCAGCGCGTTGGCGCGTCGGCAGGATATTTTCGTGCAGGTTGACGAGGTTGATGCGCGACCAGATCGATGACGCTGTTTCGGTCGCCTCTTCGTCCGACAGATTTGAATAGCGATGAAAATAGGATTTCGGGTCGCGAAACGCGGTGCCGCGCAGTGTCAAAAACCGGTCGACGTACCAGGATTTCAGAACTGATTCGTCGGCGTCGAGATAGACCGAAAAATCAAAAAAGTCCGAAACAAACGGAATGGCTTTGCCATCTTTCGGCAGCCGGCCGGTTTGCAGAACGTTAAGACCTTCGACGATGAGAATGTCGGGCCGATCGACTTCAATCGACTGGTGGGGGACCACATCGTAGACGAGGTGCGAATAGATCGGTGCGCGTGCCGGGCGGCGACCAGCCTTCACGTCAGACAAGAACCGCAGTAGCGCCGGAAGATCGTAGCTTTCGGGAAAGCCCTTCCTTTCCATCAGCCCTTCGCGTTCGAGGATGGAATTCGGAAACAGAAATCCATCCGTTGTGATAAGATCAACTTTCGGCACATTCGGCCATCGCGCCAGGAGCGCCTGCAGCACACGGGCCGTCGTCGATTTGCCGACAGCCACCGAGCCCGCCACGCCGATGATATACGGCATCTTGGTGTCTTCGGTGCCAAGGAAGCGTTCCTGTGCAACAAACAACCTTTGTGTCGCCGCCACATACATCGATAAGAGACGTGACAGCGGCAAATAAATTTCTTCGACTTCTTTCATGTCGAGCCGGTCGTGCAACGAACGCAGACGCGTGACCTCCTCCTGAGTCAGCGTCATCGGCGTATCCTCACGGAGTGCGGCCCATTCCGCGCGTGAGAAGGTTCGATAAGGCGAGAGGTTTTCTTCGATGCGCTGTTCCATCACAACATCCGATCAGCGTGGGCGCGCTGATTTTTCCTCGTGCCCGCTCTGCGCCGTCCGTTTCTCGAGCGCCGCCTCGACATCGGCCAAAGTCACGCCGCGAGCTTCCAGCAGCACCAGCAGGTGGTAAAGAAGGTCAGCGGCTTCCGCGGTGAGCCGGTTATTGTCCTCTTCCACCGCCGCCAGACCGGTTTCGATGGCCTCCTCGCCGAGCTTTTTGGCGCAATGGGCAATGCCCTTTTCAATCAAGGCGCGTGTATAGGATTCGGCAGCGCTTGCCTTGGCGCGCTCGTGAACCCTTTTTTCAAGGTCGGCCAGCGTGAACTTGCCCATATGCAGTCCTTTAGGCGGTCCTTTATCATCTCTCTCCGCCTGCGGGGAGAGGGCGACGCACTACGCATCCATGCGAATCGGCAAACCCGCTTTGGCCATATAGGCCTTGGCTTCGCGCACTGTGTGCTCGCCGAAATGAAAGATTGAAGCCGCCAGCACCGCGGTCGCGTGGCCATCGCGGATGCCGTCGACGAGGTGATCCAAGGTGCCGACCCCGCCCGAGGCGATGACCGGAACCTTGACGGCATCTGCCACCGCACGGGTGAGCGCAATGTCGTAGCCGGCCTTGGTCCCGTCGCGGTCCATAGACGTCAGCAAGATCTCGCCGGCGCCTAATGCCGCGACTTCCTTGGCATAACTGATAGCGTCAAGGCCTGTCGGATTGCGCCCGCCATGCGTGAAAATTTCCCAGCGGTCTTTTTCACCGGATTTCGAAACCTTCTTCGCATCGATAGCAACCACGATACACTGGTCACCAAATTTCTCGGCCGCCTCCTTCACGAAGGCGCGGCGCGCCACCGCCGCAGTATTGATCGACACCTTGTCCGCACCGCACATGAGCAGCTTGCGGATATCGTCAACCGTGCGCACGCCGCCGCCGACAGTCAAAGGCATGAAGCAGGCCTCGGCCGTGCGTGTGACCACATCGTAGATTGTATCGCGGTTTTCGTGACTCGCAGTGATGTCGAGGAAACAGAGCTCGTCTGCACCGGCAGCGTCGTACGCAATCGCCGCCTCGACCGGATCGCCAGCGTCTCGCAAATTGACGAAATTCACCCCTTTGACAACCCGGCCATCTTTCACATCGAGGCAGGGAATGATGCGAACCTTGAACATCAGGTCGCCACCCTTGCTGTACTAATGAGCTTGAGTGCCTCTCCAGCGTCGAGCCGACCGTCGTAGAGCGCGCGACCTGCGATCGCGCCGGCAAGCTTTTTCGCGCGCGTGCTAAGCAATGCCCGGATATCCTCGATCGACGCGAGACCGCCCGATGCGATCACCGGAATCGAAATCGCGTCCGCGAGCGCGATCGTGGCGTCGAGGTTCAGTCCCTGCAGCATGCCGTCGCGCGCGATATCAGTATAAACAATGGCGGAAACTCCAACGTCTTCAAAACGACGCGCGACGTCGAGCGTCGACAATTCGGACGTTTCGGCCCAACCCTCAACCGCCACCCTTCCAGCGCGCGCGTCGAGTCCGACCGCGATTTGCCCAGGATAGTCGCGCGCGGCCTGCTTTACGAAAGGCGGATCGCGCACCGCCGCAGTTCCGATAATGACGCGGGTGACGCCTTTCTCCAGCCACGCTTCAACCGTCGCGGTATCACGGATTCCCCCACCCAATTGGACGGGGATGCTGACCAGCTCGAGGATGCGGTCAACGGCTGCGCCATTCTTTGGCTTGCCGGCGAACGCGCCATCGAGGTCGACAACGTGAAGATATTCGAATCCCTGTTCCTCAAACGCACGCGCCTGGGCAGCGGGATCCCGATGAAAGACGGTGGCGCGGGCCATGTCGCCCTGCTCAAGACGAACGGCCAATCCTTCCTTGAGATCGATTGCAGGAAACAGAATCACGGCTTCCACTTCAAAAAATTCGCAATCAGGGCGAGGCCAAGTCGTTGGCTTTTTTCCGGGTGAAACTGAGTGCCGACCATGTTGTCCCGGCCGACGATGGCTGTAACGGGCCCGCCGTAGTCGGCCTGCGCGATCAGGTCAGCACTTCGTGTCGTGTTCAATTGATAGGAATGCACGAAATATGCGTGCAAGCCGCCCGATCCGAGCGGGATACCCTCGGCCACCGGGTGATTCCTCAACATGTTGAGTGTGTTCCAGCCCATGTGTGGGATTTTCAGATCAGGATCGGATGGCGTGATCCGGTCGACCTCGCCCGATATCCAGCCGAGACCAGGCGTGATCCGGTATTCGCGTCCCCGCTCGGCCATCAATTGCATACCAACGCAGATTCCGAAGAACGGCTTGCCCTTCTTGCGCACAGTCTGTTCCAGCGCATCGATCATTCCGGGAATTTCATCAAGTCCTCGGCGGCAATCCGCGAAAGCGCCAACGCCAGGCAGGACGATCCGATCAGCTCGCGAGACCGCATCGGGATCGCCGGTCACGACAACTGGCTGACCTTGCCCGCTATCGCGCGCCGCACGCTCAAATGCCTTGGCAGCCGAATGCAGATTGCCGGAGCCATAGTCGACAATTGCAACGCTCACCTTTGGCCTCCCGGCTCCGGAAACAGGCCAATGACGTCGGATGGTGAAGGCGGGCCTCGCCGTACTGGAGTTGAATATTTCGGTTCGGTTACAGGAACCGAATTAGCATCGGGCGAGAGGTTTTGCCACTTTGCAAAGAAGCGGCGTTCCGCCATTTCAGCATCTTCGGCGACCACGAATCCGAGCGTTGCCCAACCGCGGCGATTCAAGGTCCACCTCCAGATACTCGAGGCCTCGAATCCCATAAGTAGTGCGATTAGCAGCGCGACGATCACCTGGGCACTCGAGGACACGCGCGCAAAAGCGAACCCGAAACTGAGGGCGCCATAGCCGACAACATAAATGAGGAGAGCCAGCCAGAGCCGATGCAACAGCAGCCATAGCGGGGCCAGAATAAACGCCCAAAAATGAAATCCGTCACGCACAAATACAAATTGCTCCGGCGCGCGCGATGCATCGTCCATCCGCCCGGACTGTGGTGCGTGTACGGTATAAGTGGGCATTACACGTCCTCATACTCAAACAACATGGCCGGCTCGTCAGGTCCATTCTACGAGATGGACTGCAGGAGTCGGATCACTTCCGATCGCTGGCGACGTTATCCCAGCGAACCCTTCGTGGACGGCACTTCGTCTTTAGCGCGCGGGTCAATGGCCACGGCCGCGCGTAGTGCGCGCGCTAAGCCCTTAAAACAGGACTCGGCGATGTGATGGTCATTTGTACCGTACAGCACCTCGGCATGAAGCGTTATACCGGCATTCGTCGCGAAGGCCTGAAACCACTCTTGCACAAGCTCGGTGTCGAACGTGCCAACCTTGTCGCGCACGAACTCGGCCCTGAAGACCAGGAAGGGCCGACCGGAAATGTCGATCGCAACCCGCGTCAAGGCCTCGTCCATTGGCACGTGCACGTCGGCGTATCGCGTGATGCCTTTCATATCGCCGAGCGCCTGCTTGACGGCCTGGCCGAGCGCGATCCCGACATCTTCGGTAGTATGGTGGTGATCGATGTGGAGGTCGCCTTTGGCCTTGACCGTGATGTCGATGCGTGAATGCCGCGCAAGCAGGTCGAGCATGTGATCGAGAAAACCTATGCCGGTTGCAATCGAGCCACGGCCGGCTCCGTCGAGATCGATTTCGATCTCGACGTCGGTTTCCTTGGTCTTGCGCTTTACGGCGCCCTTGCGCATGCGAAAGTCCTTTGTTCGCGCGCCTTTTATCAGGGGTTTGCGGGATTCGCCACAGCGTTGCGAACGGTTTGCAAATACGGCTTGTCATGACTAGATGACGCGGATCGTGGGGCTTTAACCGTATGTCGCCGAACGAACTTCCCTCCTGGCATGGCACGACCATCCTGACCGTCCGCAAGGGCGGCTCGGTCGTTATCGGCGGCGACGGGCAGGTTACGATCGGCCAGACCATCGTCAAATCCAATGCAAAAAAAGTCCGGCGCCTTGGTAAGGGCGACGTCATTGGCGGCTTTGCTGGTGCCACTGCGGACGCATTCACCTTATTCGAGCGACTGGAGGCCAAGCTCGAACAATATCCGGGCCAGTTAACCCGTGCGGCGGTCGAGCTTGCCAAAGATTGGCGAACCGACCGTTATTTGCGCCGTCTCGAAGCTATGATGATTGTTGCCGACGCGAACGTCTCGTTGGTTCTCACCGGCACCGGTGATGTGCTGGAACCCGAAAACGGCGTCATGGGAATCGGCTCCGGTGGCAACTATGCACTTGCCTCGGCACGCGCGCTGCTGGATGGGGCGCTCGATGCAGAGCAGATCGTGCGAAAGTCGCTCGACATCGCGGCGGAGATTTGCGTCTTTACCAATCGCAATGTCACCGTCGAGACCTTGAAGTCGTGAGCGATCATGACTGACTTTTCTCCACGCGAAATCGTCTCCGAACTCGATCGATATATCGTCGGCCAGGGCGACGCCAAGCGCGCGGTTGCAATCGCGCTGCGCAACCGCTGGCGGCGCTTACAGCTTGACGAAAGGCTACGCGAGGAAGTTCTGCCAAAGAACATCCTGATGATCGGCCCCACCGGCGTCGGCAAGACCGAGATTTCCCGCCGGCTCGCGCGGCTTGCTGGCGCGCCGTTTCTGAAAGTCGAGGCAACCAAATTTACCGAAGTCGGATATGTCGGCCGCGATGTCGAGCAAATTGTGCGCGATCTTGTCGAGATCGGTATCGCGCTTGTGCGCGAGCGAAAACGCAAGGACGTCCAGGCACGCGCCGAACAGTCGGCGGAAGAACGCGTCCTCAACGCGCTGGTCGGCCCGGGCGCAAGCCCTGCCACACGGGAGAGTTTCCGAAAGAAACTGCGAGCAGGCGAGTTGAACGACAAGGAAATAGAGATCGAAGTGCAGGCCGGTGGTGGCGGCATGCCGATGTTCGAAATACCGGGCATGCCTGGCGCACAGATGGGCGCAATCAACATCGGTGACATCTTCGGCAAACTCGGCGGCGGCCGCACAAAGACGCGGCGCGTAACCGTTCAAGAGTCGCACGACATATTAGTCAATGAAGAGTCCGACAAGCTGCTCGACACCGATCAACTGGTGCAAGAAGCTGTAAAGGCCGTCGAGCAAAACGGTATCGTGTTTCTCGATGAGATCGACAAGATTGCCGGTCGGGAGGGATTGCGTGGCGCCGACGTATCGCGTGAAGGCGTGCAGCGCGACTTGCTGCCGTTAATTGAAGGCACCACCGTCAACACAAAGCACGGGCCAGTCAAAACCGACCACATTCTGTTCATCGCGTCCGGCGCGTTTCACATATCGAAGCCATCGGACTTATTGCCCGAACTACAAGGGCGGCTGCCGATCCGTGTAGAACTCAAGGCGCTCACACGTGACGATTTGCGTAGAATCCTGACAGAACCAGAAGCCTCGCTGATCAAGCAGTATATTGCGCTCATGAGCACCGAGGGCGTCACGCTCGAATTTGGCGAGGATGCCATCGATGCCATCGCGGACATTGCCGTCGCGGTGAATGCCAGCGTCGAGAATATCGGAGCCCGTCGATTACAGACAGTAATGGAAAGAGTGCTCGATGACGTCTCGTTTGCGGCGCCCGATCGTTCTGGCGAACACGTCAAAATCGATGCGGACTACGTGCAGAAACACATCGGCGACCTCGCCAAGAACGTCGATTTAAGCCGCTTTATTCTCTGACACGCACTGCGACTTCAAATACGCCGGGTGCGCCGCAGTCGGATGTACAGCGCACCTTCGCCACCATGAGCAACGTGCGCTTGCTCGAAGCCGACTATCAATGCCCGGAATTCCGGAAGGCCTAGCCACTGCGGCACCTGACGCTTGAGAATTCCTCGCTCACCCTCGCCTCGGCGGCCTTTCCCGGTGATGACAAGCACAAGCCGCGCGCCGCGCGCAGCCGCGGCTTGCAGGAAGCGCAAAAGTGTCCGGTGCGCTTCGCTTTGGGTCAGCCCGTGCAAATCGAGGCGGCCGTCGATTGCCTCTTTGCCGCGAGCGACGCGCGTGCGCATGCGGCGTCCGAGCGCTGCAAGGGGCGCCGGCGGCCTGTTGCCTGCCGGCTCAGCCGACCGTGCTTTTTTTGCAGAAAGTATATCGATCTGCGGAGCGATATGTTCCGCCGTCTCAATCTCTTCTAAGGCATCCGAATCCCGCAGCGGCGCAATCGATTTCGTGATTGCGGTCCACAACACCCGCTCCTCGGCGGATAGGACGCGACGCCGTTTGCCGTCGCTGGACTTCATCGGGCTAATGACGCCGCTTGGCAGACCGTGCCGACACGCTTCCGGTCGTGCTCGAACGGGCTGCGGCGGTAATGACTATTTTCGGGCGCGGTGCTGGAAGCCGGATGTTCGTAACGGCCACCACTGCGCTGCCGCTGACTGCGATACTCTGCGGCACGAGCATCACGAACTGCCCGTTCTGCTTGATCCGCCCCGCAATGTGACTGATCTCTTCGCCGTGCCCAAAATAGATGTCGGCGCGCGCCGGCCCGACAATCGCCGATCCCGTGTCCTGCGCCACCAGTAAACGACGGAATTTGGTGTCCGGCTTTTCGCTCTCGATCGGGAACTCGGCATCGATCCAGATCGGCGTTCCATAAATATGGATCTTCTTGTCCACCGCCAGCGAGCGGCCCGGAGTAAGTGGAATGCCCTGTGCGCCAATGCACTCCTCATGTGCACTTAAGGGGGTTTCCCGAAAAAAAAACGAAAGAGCGGTTTTTCTGCCGTAGTGCCTTTCCTTCTTCGGGATTCGCCTCCATGAATTCGCGAATCTTATCCATCGACATTTCTTCTTTTGAAATGATACCGCGGTCGATCAGGAACTTTCCAACGGGCGTGTAGGGCATTCCGTTGCTCGCGACATAATTCAGTCGCAGCAATTTTCCGCTGTCCAGTTTAACTCGCGTCGAGCCTTGAATCTGGGCAAAGAAGGCGTCGATGGGGCTTTTGACGTAGCAGATTTCCAGGCTCTTCCCCGCGAGAGCACCATCTTCGATTTTGCTACGGTCAAGATCGGCAAAAACCTTGCTTTGACGTTTTCTGACGGTTTCCGCCGGCGCCGCGTACATCGGAATGGAGTATTCGTCGCTGGGAAAGCGCGAGCCGTCCACTTCCGTTTCGTAGTACCCGGTAAAGAATCCCTGCGTCTGCCCCACCGGGACGACACGCATCGGCTTGAAGTTGTCCTCGAAAAAGGCGCGAGCACGGTCGCGATCGAGGTTGCCGGCCGACACTGCCCGCTCGCACACCTTGAACAAGGCGCCATAGAAAGGCCGCGCCGCCCGCATTGCGCGCGTACCATTTAGAATGGCACCGCAGCTCTTGAGAAATGTGTCGAAGGCCGCTTTTTGGTCGTCGTCCTTCCAGTCTGCTAGGTCAGCGAAGTTGACGGCCTCGGTCCGCGCGTTGCGCAAATGGACGCTGGTGGCCGAGGCCGGCGCCACAGCGGCGGCGGTTATTGCGAGACCAAGCCCAAATCGAGTGAGTGTGCGGAAAAGCGTTTCCGGCATGCACTCATTGCCCGGCTTCGGTGGCAATCAATTTCCAATTCGGATCGCGTGAACTGACGTCGCGCGCGAAGGTCCAGACGTCGGTGATGTCGGTTACTTTTTCGGCATTGCCGTCGATTACTTTGCCGTCTTTGTCGCGCGTGACAGAAACAAGCTTGGACTGAAACCGCACGGTCACCTGCGCATTGCGCCCACGCAATTCGGCAGCCGTGATATCCGCGTTGTCGATCGATACGAACCGGCTTTCCACCGTTTCGCCGCGCTTTTCACGCTCCGCAATCGCGCTCTCGAAGCCGTCATAGACTTCGCGGGCAAGAAGATTCTTCAACGTCCGTCGATCGCCTTCAGCGTAGGCGTTGACGATCATTTCATAGGCCGCACGCGCGCCCGTCAAAAAATGCTTGCCATCGAAATTTGAATCGGCGGCGGCAATAGCGTCGAGGCCGCCGGCAATAACCGAGCCAGCTTCAGCAACACCCTTCCATCGATCCGATGAACTCTCGACGGGATCCGCAGGCTTTGGCGCGACCGTCTCCGTCGTCCGGTTGGGAAGGGCGACGACTTTTTCCGGCGTCGGCCGCACAGGCTCTCGCGCCGAATATGGATCGTACGGCGGTCGTTCTCTGCCCGTCCGTTGACCCAGCACACTGCGCAGGCGCAAGAAGATGAATACCGCGAGCGCCAGAAATATGATGGTATAGATATCGAACACGTCTCGCATGCTTTCGGCTACCGTGGCCACTCGCCGGCCGGATTTGCGTACGATCGGGTGCCGTCGATCGGCACCGCCGCTGTTGCATCCGTTATTGGCCGCATCAATCCGTTGGGCCGGGCCTCGCGCCGGTGCTTCGGCGCAATTCAGGTCTCTAAGCGGGACCTTAGACGATCAGAACGCCTAGGCCAACATCACACTCTCAGAGAAACACCGATGAATGTGGCAAAATGGGTAATATTGGCAGTCCTCGCGCTTCCCATTCTGGAACTTGCCGCGTTCGTTACAGTTGTTGCGACAATTGGCTTCGGGTGGGCGTTAGGCTTGATATTGGCCGGATCGCTTTGCGGCGCTTTGATTTTACGCCATGCCGGCGGCGCCCATGTGACCCGCATCCGTGTAGCAATGGACGAGGGTTCTTTTGCAGCCCTACACACGGACGCCGGGGGAGGCCGCATTCTGCTCGCGGGGATTTTACTGCTAATTCCGGGGTTTATTACCGACATTATCGCCCTGGTCTTACTGGTCGGATCACTGCGTCGTGCCTTTGTCGGCGCAGCGCCTCGACAGGAAGATGGCCTCGTCGATCTTGCTCCCGAGCAATGGCACCAGGTGCCAGACCCCTCACTGCCTGACCGTCGCAAAGAATGAGCGCCGACTCTGGCCGGCATCAATCCTTGTTCCCCCACCGACCCTATGTTAGCCAACCGCCGCGCGCGCAGTGGCGTGGTGTGAAGGAGCGTTTATGACGACGACAAACGGGGGGCCGGCAGAAGTCGGTCCGGCACCGGGAGCTGGCCAGGAGCAACCGCAGCTCACCGTAGTTGCCCAGTACATCAAGGATTTCTCGTTCGAGAACCCAAACGCGCCGCAATCGCTCAACGTCCGGCAGGAACAACCGCAGATCGGAATTCAGATCAATGTGGGTGCGACACCTTTGTCAGAAACAGACATTGAAGTCGTGATCAAACTGGATGGGAAAGCCGAGACGTCCTCCACACTGCTGTTCCGATTCGAGTTGGAATTCGCCGGGGTGTTCCGAATTCGAAACGTCCCGCAAGAAAGTCTCAACCCGATCGTGATGATCGAATGCCCGCGTCTGCTGTTCCCGTTTGCGCGCGAAGTCATTGCGACTACGGTCCGTAACGGCGGCTTCCCGCCGCTCCTGCTCGACCCTGTAGACTTTGTCAGTCTGTATCGCCAGAAGATGGCCCAGGCGCAGCCAACGCCGGCGCCTGCCGCGGGAAGCTGATCAAATACCCGCAGGTTGGTAGTAGCTCCACAACGCGTTCTCGCCGAGACCAGCCACAAAGTCGCAGTGCGCGGCGAGTTCTGTCTCGCTCAACCGCGGCGCCAGCGGCTGAGGGCGCGTGCGGACGACAATTGCATCGTCAGGGCCGCTCAGCCCGCGCTCGCTGGATTCGGCAAGACCGAGCTGCGCCTGCCGTGCACCAATCAATTCGACGTAAACCTCGGCAAGTATCTCCGCATCGAGCAGTGCGCCGTGCTTCGTCCGGCGCGAATTGTCGATGCCGTACCTGACGCACAAGTCGTCGAGTCGATTAGGCCCTGCCGGATGCTTACGGCGTGCCAATAGCAGCGTGTCGATGAGCCTTTCACGCGCGATCAATTCGCGCTCGACACGTTTGAGTTCAGCACAGAGAAAGGCGTGATCAAATCCCGCATTGTGAATCACAAGCGGAGCGTCGCCAATGAAGGCAAGAAAATCGTCGACCACGTCGATAAACCGCCTGTGCCCTTTGAGAAATTCGGCCGAAAGGCCGTGCACTGCAAATGCCTCGGCGGGCATGTCGCGCTCGGGATTGATGTAGGTGTGGAAGGTCGCCCCAGTTGGTATTCCGTTGAGCAGTTCAATGCAGCCCAGTTCAACGAGCCGATGGCCCTGGGCCGGATCGAGGCCTGTTGTTTCGGTATCGAGGACGATTTCACGCATGCGCTTGTGCTGCAGAATCAGGGACGACGCTTTGGCATTGTAGCTATTCGCGCGAGAATTTCACGTACCTGCGCACGTGCCGCATCGAATCCTTTCGATGTATCCACGACGAAATCAGCGCGCTTTCGTTTCTCCGCATCAGGCATTTGGTTTGCTGCAATCCCCGCAAACTTCTGTGCCGTCATGCCAGGTCGCTCGAATATCCGCTTGCGCTGAACGTCTTCGGGTGCAGATACGACCACGACGGCGTCGCAGCGCCGGTCGCCGCCGGTCTCGAATAGCAGGGGAATATCCAACACCGCGACCTGGGCATTTTTCCTTTCTGCCTCGGCAAGGAAATGTTGCTCGGCGGCACGCACGAGCGGATGCACTATTCCCTCGAGTTTCTTGATCGCTGCGGGGTCATCTAGCACGCGCTTGGCAAGCTTTTCGCGATCGACCTCGCCGCGGACAATAGTGCCGGGAAATGCGGCCTCAATGAGCGGCACGGCTTCGGCTTTATAGAGGCGATGGACAGCTGCGTCGGCATCATGAACCGGTACGCCCAATTCGGCGAAAAATCCTGCCGTGGTCGATTTGCCCATACCTAGCGAGCCGGTGAGACCGAGCACAAACATTGGTCAGCTGTCGATAAATTTGTTCTGACGCAGGTATGCCAGCAGCGGCATTAACGGCAAGCCAAGAATCGTGAAATAGTCGCCTTCCACCCGCTCAAACAAGTGAATACCGATACCTTCGAGCTGATACCCGCCGACGCTCTTGAACGCGGCATCACCCGCCATATCGAGGTAGTCCTCGAGATAACGATCGCTGAAGTTGCGCATGGTCAACCTGGCGGTATCGACGCAGGAGAATAGCAGCGAACCGTCCCGAACAAGAGCGAGCGCCGAGTGCAGTTCGTGCGTGCGGCCGCGCAAGTCTCGCAGCTGCGCGGAAGCGACGTTGCGGTCAGTCGGCTTGGTAAAGCGCTTCACGCCGCGCGCCAGCGTCTGATCGGCGCCGAGTACCGTCCGTCCCGGAAGACCATTTGCCACGGCACTTGCTTTCGCATGCGCCAAGTGACGCGCAACGCTCGCGGGATCATTGATACCGGCTTGAGCCTCGATCTGGCGTTCGTCGATTGCCGACGGTCTTATTTCGAAGCGCAGCCCCGCTGCCGCCAGAATCTTGCCACGTACATCGCTACGAGAAGCAAGCACCAGAGGTTGCGCAGCAAGCCAAAGCGCCATGGATCATCCTACGGGGTGACGCCGGCGCTCGGTGAGCAAACGCATAACGGCGGCCGCCGTCTCTTCAATCGATCGACGCGTGACATCGATTGTCGGCCAACTGTGCTTGGCGCAAAGGCGACGAGAGAACGAGACTTCTTCGGCCACCGCGGCCCTATCAATATACTGATCGTCGTCGCGGTGAGCTTTTAGTCCCAGCAGACGGTTCTCGCGGATCTGCACGATACGCTCGGGGCTCGCGTAAAGACCGACAACGAGAGGCCGGGTGAGTTTTTCGACCGCGGGCGCCAACGGTACGCCCGGCACAAGTGGTACGTTTCCGGTTTTCACGCCACGATTGGCGAGGTAGATCGAGGTCGGCGTCTTGGATGTACGCGAGACCCCTACAAGCACCACGTCGGCTTCCTCCAGTCCTTCGGCGTGCTGGCCGTCGTCGTGCAGCATCGTGAAATTCAAAGCGTCGATGCGCTGGAAATATTCGGCATTAAGCACGTGCTGGGCCCCAGCCCGATGGATTGTCTCAGCCCCGAGATAAGACTGAAACAGACGCAAGACCGGCCCGAGGATCGACATGCAAGGCAACCCGAGCTCGCGGCATTTCTTCTCCAGGGCTTCGATGAGGTCCTCTTCGAGCAGGGTGTACAAAACCAGACCAGGGGATTCCCCGATCTCGCTAAGAGCGTGGTCGAGCTGTTTTTTCGATCGCACCATCGGATACAGGTGCTCAACCGGCGACACATTCGCGTACTGTGCAGCCGCAGCCCGCGCGACCGTTATCAAGGTTTCGCCGGTAGCATCCGATACCAAGTGTAAGTGAAAATAACCGGTCTCAGGCATCTGTATATTGGCCGGAAAGCCTGTGGATACGACGGGAGAAGGCCACGGCCTGCCCCAACAAGCAAGCCAGCCATGATCGGAAGTTCAATTTTCTTCCACACTGCAGAAAGCGGGACGGTTACACGGAATGGTTTGGACCAGACTGCTGGGATGTGGATGGCCACATGGGGACAAAAGGGGATATCCCCGCCAATGCTCGTGAATTCAGGGCCATTCTTGTGGACTGAATTGACCTTGAATTAAAGCCTCTTCTGGATCGGCGTTTGCAAGTCAGTGGACAGAATGTTGATCGACAGGCATGAGTCCAATCAACGCTCTAACAAACACTACAGATTCTAAGAAGATTCTTAATGGATAAAGACGGGATCAGCGGTATCGTGGGGAAAAAGCTACTGCGCGTGCTGGAAGGCAAACAGGAAGTGATTCCGCCGATATGGTTGATGCGGCAGGCGGGACGGTATCTTCCGGAGTATCGTGCGACTCGGGAAAAGGCCGGAGGATTTCTCGATCTTTGTTTTAATCCAGAGCTAGCTGCGGAAGTGACGTTGCAGCCGATCCGGCGATTTGGTTTTGATGCCGCGATTCTATTTTCCGATATTCTTGTTATTGCGTTGGCGCTTGGCCGGAAGGTCGAATTCCTGGCTGGGGAAGGACCAAAGCTAGAACCCTTGAGTGATGCAGATGCGCTTTCCGATATGTGGGAGGTCGCTGATCGAAATGTTCTGGCGCCGATCTATGAAACCGTGCGCCAGGTCAAGGCTTTGCTTGATGATAAGACGGCATTGATAGGATTTTGTGGAGCGCCTTGGACGGTTGCGACGTACATCGTGGCAGGACAGGCAACACCTGATCAGGCTCCAGCACGACTGTTCGCCCATCGTGATTCCGAGAGTTTTTCTCGACTGATTGATCGCCTAGTCGATGCATCAATTGAGTACTTGGTGGGGCAATTTCAGGCCGGCGTAGATTGTGTGCAGATTTTTGATACTTGGGCGGGTGTGCTTGGTCCTGACCAGTTTGATCGCTGGTGTATTGCTCCTACACAAAAAATCGTTGAGGGCGTACGCCGACGAGTGCCCCGCGCCAAGATCATTGGATTTCCACGCGGAGCTGGCGCGATGGCTCTTCCCTATGTGGAGATGACGGCAGTTAGTGCCATCGGCATCGATTGGACGTTTGAGCGATCCATTGCGCGGGATGCACTGCAATCACGTGTCCCCGTGCAAGGCAATGCCGATCCACTTGCTCTTTTGGCTGGCGGCGCAGCTCTTGATCGAGAAGTCGATGATGTGATGCGTCACCTTGGCAATGGCCCGCTCATTTTTAATCTCGGGCATGGGATATCACCTGACACTCCGATCGCGCACGTTGAGCGCATGCTTAAGCGCATACGCAGGTAGCCGAGATGTATCTCTGGGTGAAAGCGCTCCACATCGTTGCTGTGATCGCGTGGATGGCAGGAATGCTCTACCTGCCGCGCCTGTTCGTCTATCACGCGGCTGCCCGTGTCGGGTCCGACCAATCGGAAACCTTCAAGATGATGGAGCATCGTCTTCTCAACTTCATCATGATGCCGGCCATGGCTGTCACCTGGATCGCCGGGATCGCTTTGGTGTTGCTCGGGCAATGGTTTAGCGCTGGGTGGTTTCTGGCCAAATTTGTTCTTGTGATCGCCATGACCATCGCGCACGGCCTATTTGCCCATTGGGTAAATGAATTCCGATTTGACCGGAATTCGCACAGTCAAAAATTCTTTCGCATTATCAACGAGATACCGACGATTATGTTGATCGCGATCGTCATCTTGGCGACGGTCAAACCGTTCTAGTCATCCCCGCAGTTGCTCACACGCACCTGCCCTCTTGCGTCGAACGGTGGCTCAACTTATCTTGGTGGCATCCCACCGAACGCAGGCGGATGCAGTCGCGTTCCGGCTCCCTAAAATGTTCGGGCCGGTCGCAGCATCGGGTTCCGGGCCTTTCCCTACTGCCAACTCGTCACCCCAGACCTGCGATCTATCTCAAAAGTCAAACGGCGCAAGTTTTTTATATTCAAAGCTTCGCCGGTAACGCTTCCAAGGACGTAAACCCCCAATGCGGGAAATGAAACTCCAGGACTTAAAGTCCAAGACTCCTGCCGATCTCGTTGCGTTTGCCGAAGAACATCAGGTTGAGAACGCCAGCACCATGCGCAAGCAGGAACTGATGTTCGCAATCCTGAAGCAACTCGCAACGCAGGAAGTCGACATCATCGGCGAAGGCGTTGTCGAGGTACTCTCCGACGGCTTCGGATTCTTGCGCTCGCCGGAATCCAATTACCTGTCCGGGCCGGACGATATTTATGTTTCGCCAAGCCAGATCCGTCGTTTCGGCCTGCGCACCGGTGACACGGTCGAAGGTCATATTCGCTCTCCGAAAGAAGGAGAGCGTTATTTCGCGCTGCTTAAAGTCAACACGATTAATTTCGAGGACCCCGAAAAGGCGCGGCATAAGGTCAATTTCGACAACCTGACCCCGCTCTATCCCGACGAGCGGCTCAGGATGGAATACGAGGATCCAACCAAGAAGGACCTCTCCGCCCGGGTCATCGATATTGTAGCGCCGATCGGCAAAGGCCAGCGCGCGCTCATCGTCTCGCCTCCACGCACCGGCAAGACCGTGCTGCTGCAAAACATTGCGCATTCAATCACCGCCAATCACCCCGAGACTTATCTTATCGTGTTGCTCATCGACGAGCGGCCTGAAGAAGTCACCGACATGCAGCGCTCGGTAAAGGGCGAAGTTATTTCATCGACATTCGACGAACCGGCCTCGCGCCACGTGCAGGTTGCGGAAATGGTGATCGAAAAGGCCAAGCGCCTGGTCGAACATCAGCGCGATGTCGTAATCCTGCTCGATTCGATCACGCGTCTCGGCCGTGCCTACAACACGGTCGTGCCCTCCTCCGGCAAGGTGCTGACAGGCGGTGTCGACGCCAACGCGCTGCAGCGGCCGAAGCGCTTCTTCGGCGCGGCACGTAACATCGAGGAGGGCGGCTCGCTCACCATTATCGCCACGGCCCTGATCGATACCGGCAGCCGCATGGACGAAGTGATTTTCGAAGAGTTCAAGGGCACCGGTAACTCGGAACTGATCCTCGACCGCAAGGTCGCCGACAAGCGCACTTTCCCCGCGATCGACATCACGCGGTCCGGCACGCGCAAGGAAGAGCTCCTCACCGACCCCGCAATCCTCAAGAAAATGTACGTTTTACGCAGGATTTTGAATCCGATGGGCACCATGGATGCCATCGACTTCCTGCTCGACAAGTTGCGCAATACGAAGAGTAACGCCGAGTTCTTCGAATCGATGAATACGTAACCAATGCTTATTGCCGCATGGCCGAAACGGCGGAGGCAATCTGAGCGGCATCGGTTAGAGGAAGCGAGCAGCGCTCACCGACACAGACAAAGGCCGCGCTTCCGGGTGCGGCTTTCAATTTTTTCTGAGCGGGATGCGACGATGGCAGGTCGCCGGTGTTCGACGCGCGAAGAACGATGCGGTCGAGATAAGGCAAGCTCAGCGCAACCTTTGCGAAACGCCCGGCGTCGGGACCGGTCACCACGATCTCGGCGGGCCGCAGTCGCAGGTCAAGGGCGTTGAGCAGCGCGACATGACCGAACAGGTTGCGCTCCGCTCGTGAAAGAATTGTTTCGATCAGGCGATCCGCCTGCGTCCGCCATTTTTCGTCGCCGGATAGGACCGCAAGCCTGACGAGGTTTTGCGCGGCCACGGAATTTGGATTCGGCGTGGCGTCGTCCTGGGTCGAATGCGGCCGCAACACGAGATCGTCCGCATCGTCAGAGGAAAGATAATAGGCGCCGGTTTCAGCGTCGATGTAGTGTTTATCGAAAGAATTCTGCCACGCGAGGGCCTTCTCGAGATAACTGCGTTCGCCGGTCGCTTCATGGAGTGACAGTGCTGCACGGGTCATCGCCGCGAAATCGGATGCAAGCCCGGGGAACAGCAATTGTCCCTCGCGCCAGGAGTGGCCGAGACGATCGCCTTTTGTCATTGACCGTGCAACGAAATCGAACGCACGCTGGGCCATTGTGAGCCAGTCCGGCTCGTCGATGATAAGCGCCGAATTGACCAGAGCCGCGATCATCAGCCCGTTCCAATCGGCCAACACTTTGTCATCAAGCCCGGGGCGGATGCGCCTCTCGCGCGCCGCAAGCAATTTTGCGCGCAGCTGTGTCAGGCGTATTTCATCCTCGGCAGTGCGATCGAGACCAGCGAGGCGGTTAAGAATGCTGAGGCCTTCGAAATTGCCGCCGGGCTCTACGTCGTAGTGCTGTGTAAAATATTTGCCGTCGGTTTCGCCGAGGGTTTTGGTCACTTCGTCGTACGACCAGACGTAGAATTTGCCTTCTTCACCTTCGGAATCCGCATCAAGCGAGGCGTAAAAAGCGCCCTCGCCGCTCGTCATTTCGCGGTTGAGCCACGCGACAGTTTCTCGCGCACGCTGGGCAAACAAAGGATTTTTGCTGTGCTGCCAGGCCAGTGACAGCAATTCGAGCAGCTGGGCGTTGTCGTACAGCATCTTCTCGAAATGTGGGACAAGCCAGCGCTCGTCCACCGAATAGCGGGAGAATCCGCCGCCGAGATGATCGTAGATCCCACCCTCGCACATGCGAGCGAGGGTGTGCTCGACGGTTTCGAAGAAACGCGCGTCGTTTGTGCGGAGGCCTGCGCGCCAAAGCATTTCGAGAATCGCGGGCTGCGGAAACTTTGGGGCGCCGCGCAAACCACCGTTGACCTGGTCGAACATGTTGCCGACCTGCATGGCGGCAGCATCGAGCTCCTTTGAGCCGATTGTAGCCTTGCCTGCCGGCCTAGCCTTTTCGGAGAGTCGGGACAACAGCGCCGAGCGGTTCTGCTCGATTCGGTCCGGCTCCTCCCGGAACAGTCGCGCCACTTCGCGCAGGACATCGACGAACGCGGGCCGGCCGAAGCGCGATTCTTTCGGAAAATATGTGCCACCCCAGACCGGTTCCGCTTTTGGGGTCAGGAACATCGTCAGAGGCCAACCGCCCTGCTCTCCCAGCAGGTGCAAGGCGCTCATATAAATCTGATCGATGTCGGGACGCTCTTCGCGGTCGACCTTGATGTTGACGAACAGCTCGTTCATCACGCGCGCGGTAGCTTCATCCTCGAAGGACTCGTGCGCCATGACATGGCACCAGTGGCAGGCGGCGTAGCCGACCGACAGCAGGATCGGCTTATTCGTACGCTTGGCCTCCTGCAGCGCTTCCGGCCCCCAGGTCCACCAGTCAACCGGATTGTGCTTGTGCTGAAGAAGGTAAGGTGACGTCGCCTGAGCGAGGCGATTCGCATGAGCGGCGTTGTGAGGAAATGACATTGCGCGAACCTAGCGTGATTTGACGCTGACGGGAAACGGCCTCCGTCGTGGCGCGTCGGCCATAGAACAGCGCGCCTGGTTGAATTGTTCCTGCCGCGCGCGATTGCCGCCTCATGGCAATATTGCAAAAGCCCGTGCAGGAAATCCGAGCCCGTTGCGGACCTTCGGCCAGGTGACGACGATCAATGCGCCTTTCGGCGGCACTTTGTCGAGGTTGGCCATGACTTCGATCTGATAGTGGCCATGCTGAAGAAGGTAGGTCTCCGATTCCATCTTGTCGGTTGTGTCCGTGTCGAGCGACTCGTGTCCCGTCGCCACCACGCCGCGCTGCTCATACAGGAAGCGGATCGTCTCGAATGACCAGGCAGGAAACGGAGCGCGCTTGAACCGCTCGGGATCGGTGTCCCAGTCTTTGTACATGTCGGTTCGCAAGGCCACGAATGATCCAGGCGGGATCCGTCCGTGCTTTTTCTCCCATACCCGCAAATCGGCGACAGAAAATGCGTGGTTTGGATCCTTCTGCAGATAAGGAGTCGCATCCAATACAACGAATGGCAGGATCATCTGCTTGAGAGGAATCACATCCATCGTGATCCCATTTTCGTCGAAATGCGCCGGTGGATCGACGTGGGTGCCGTACTGGCCGACGAACTCGTAGAGCGTCGTGCGGAAGCCGTCCTCTTTGATGGTGTAAGTGCGCTGCGTTTTCGGGTCGGCTGCGGGCGCCATTTTAGCCTGGCCGAAGCCGGACCAAACGGGCGATCGCGGGTCGAAGCTGTGCGTCAGGTCAACGAAACGCTTTGACGCAATCACGCGATATGCGCGCGCGAGATCATTGTCGGCCGCTGCCAAGGGCCGGCTCATGCACACAAGCAAAATCGCCGGCAGGACCGCGATAAGGCGCAAACTCGGTGTCATGTTCCCTCCACGATGTTCGTGAATTTGCACGATCATATCGCGGGCGGGGGGCTCGCACCTTCTGGATTTCAGGGAGTCGCGCGGCTCAGTTTCGGAGATTTAACGGCTTGCGCCAACATGGCCAGGGCTTGACCCCTGCCCCGTCTCGGCGCTTCCGTGCGCAGCAATGTCGGATGCAGCACGTGAAACCATCTATGCATTGTCCTCCGGACGGCCGCCGGCTGCCATTGCTGTCGTACGTATTTCGGGGCCGCGTGCCGGAGATGCGCTCAAAGCACTAACGGGCCGAATCCCCGAACAACGCAAGGCTGCACTTGCACGTGTCCGTGGGCTTAATGGCGAGATCATCGACCAAGCGCTGGCGCTCTGGTTTCCAGGGCCGCAAAGCGAAACCGGTGAAGATGTCGCCGAACTCCAGCTGCATGGTGGCCGTGCCGTGATTGCAGCGGTCATGGCGGCGCTGTCGCAGGTTGAAGGTCTGCGGCCCGCGGAGGCAGGCGAATTCACCCGCCGCGCCTTTGAGAACGGGAAGCTTGACCTGACGTCGGTGGAAGGGCTTGCCGACCTGGTGATGGCCGAGACGGAAGGACAACGGCGCCAGGCCTTCCGGCAGATGACGGGTGCGCTGAGGGAGCGGTCCGAAAACTGGCGGACGCGGCTGGTGCAGGCGCTTGCTCTGGTTGAGGCGCGCATCGACTTTTCCGACGAGGCTGACGTCCCGCAGGACCTTGTGACGCCGGCCTTGCAGATTGCTCGGTCGCTCGAGAGCGACATTGCCTCGGTGCTTGCAGATGGGAGCCGCGGGGAGCGCTTGCGCGAAGGATTTGTGGTGGCTATTGCGGGGCCACCGAATGCCGGTAAATCGACGCTTCTCAATCGAATTGCGAAACGCGAAGCGGCGATCGTATCGCCTTATGCCGGGACGACCCGCGACGTGATCGAGGTGCATCTCGATCTTGAGGGGGTACCGGTCACGTTTCTCGATACGGCGGGCATTCGAGAGACTGACGATCCCGTGGAGCGTGAAGGCGTTCGCCGGGCGCGCGAACGCGCAGCTAGCGCCGACCTCGTTCTGTGGATTGTCGAAGCTGGAGAGACCTCGCGGCTCGGTGAGGACGGTAGCTGGCCGGATGTGGCGCGGGACGCCGGCCGCTCGAGTGGTGACGTTGGAGATATTGCTGGGGAGACGTCACGGCCCGGTGAGGACGTTATTTCGCCGGATGTGGAGCGGAACGCTAGCCGCGGAAATATTGCGCACTCGCCTGGCGCCGGCGCTGGAATGAGTTCGAGGCCTCTGGAAGGCCGCGAGACCACGACCGCCGTCTCGTCCAGTGCGGTTAGAGGTTTGTCCAAGCAGAACGGACGCACCCCAGTCTGGCTTATTCGGAATAAAATCGATTTGCACCCTAGGGTTATCCAAAGAAATGAACGAACGATACAAAGCAAAGGAAAAAGTGAACCACGAGTTCGGGTTAACGAGCCTCTAAAAAATGTGGTTAACAAAAGATCAACAGAAAGGAATGAAATTGAATTCACATTTAATGAATCGGAATTCAATATTTCGGCCAAGACGGGCAACGGCTTCGACGTGTTGCTGAACGCGCTGGCGCGCGAAGCGGAAAAATTTCTGGCTGGCGCCGAGAGCGCCTTGGTGACGCGCGAGCGTCACCGTCGTGCACTACAGGACGCGCTGGGCGCGTTGCGCCGGGCACTGGCGCCCGACCTGTCGCGCCGCGAGGATCTTCTTGCTGAAGAACTGCGCCTCGCTGCACGCGCCCTGGGCCGCCTCACCGGCCGGGTCGGCGTCGACGACATTCTCGATGTTATTTTCCGGGACTTCTGCATCGGAAAATGAGACTGTGGATAATTATGGGGAATTGCCGGTTTTCTGCAGTGCTGACCGGCTCTGACAAGTCACAGCGTTTTTCGCAGCGGCTGTGGAGACACACCCCGGGTCATCTCGGCCCTTTATGCAATGTTTCACGTGAAACAATTCTTTAAATCCAATGGTTTTGACCCCTCCCCGCGCCTCCGCTAAAAGGCGCCATCCGAGGTTTCGATGGGCTCTCGATTTGACGTCGCTGTAATTGGTGGCGGCCACGCCGGCTGTGAAGCCGCGGGCGCAGCAACGCGTATGGGCGCAAGAACAGCTCTCATAACCCACCGGTTTGGGACCATTGGCGCTATGTCTTGTAATCCCGCTATTGGCGGGCTTGGAAAGGGCCATTTGGTCCGGGAAATCGACGCTTTGGATGGCCTCATGGCCCGAATCGCCGATCTCGGCGGGATCCAGTTTCGTGTCCTCAATCGTCGAAAAGGGCCAGCTGTGCGCGGCCCGCGCGCCCAAGCCGACCGAAAGCTCTATGCGTACGCGATGCAGGCTGCGATCCAGGCCATTCCAAACCTAGCAATAATCGAGGCCGAAGCCGAAGATCTTCTGATCAAATCGGGACGCGCGAGCGGCGTTCGACTTGCGGATGGCCGTGAAATTGCGGCCGGTGCGGTCGTCCTCACGACCGGCACCTTTTTGCGCGGTCTCATTCACATTGGCGAAAAGCAAATCCCGGCAGGACGCGTCGGCGAAGCGCCCGCGATGGGTCTTGCGCGGACACTGGACAATCTCGGACTCGTGCTTGGCCGCCTGAAGACTGGAACGCCACCGCGCCTCGACGGCCGCACAATTGATTGGTCCGCACTTGAAATGCAGCCGGGCGACAATCCACCCGAGCCGTTTTCGAGCTTCACAACGCAAATTGAAAATCCGCAGATCGAATGTGGAATCACACGAACCACCGAATCCACGCACAAAATCATTCGCGATAACGTTCATCGTTCGCCGATGTATTCGGGACAGATCGCAAGCCGTGGTCCGCGCTACTGCCCGTCGATCGAAGACAAGATCGTGAAGTTCGGTGAGCGCGATGGTCATCAGATTTTTCTGGAGCCAGAAGGTCTAGACGATCACACCGTCTATCCAAACGGAATCTCGACGTCGCTCCCAGAAGAGGTGCAGCACGCACTCGTCGCAACAATTCCGGGGCTGACAAACGCGCAGATCATTCGTCCTGGTTACGCGATCGAATATGACTACGTCGATCCGCGCGAACTCACGCTCACACTTCAGACCAAAAAACTGCGCGGATTATTTCTCGCGGGTCAGATCAACGGCACGACAGGCTATGAAGAGGCTGCGGCACAGGGACTTTTTGCGGGTCTCAACGCGGCAGCCTTGGCAGGCGAGGGCGATGAAATCATCGTCGATCGCGCGCAGGCGTATCTCGGTGTGATGATCGACGATCTTGTGACGCGTGGCGTAAGCGAACCGTATCGCATGTTCACATCGCGCGCCGAGTATCGATTGCAGTTGCGCGCCGACAATGCCGACCAGCGCCTGACTGACAAGGGAATTGCGATCGGCTGCATTGGCGGCGAACGTGGGCGCCTGCACAAAGAAAAAACTGCGGCGCTGAACGATGCACGCGAATTTGCAAAATCAGTTTCGCTCACACCGAAGGAAGCAGAACGTTACGGTCTGTCATTGAACAAAGACGGGCAGCGGCGCACAGCATTCGAACTGTTGTCATATCCGACCGTGACGATCACACAGCTCGCAAAAGTCTGGCCACGTTTTAGCGCGCTCGCACCGAAGATCGCCGAGCAGATCGAGATCGATGCGAAATACGATGTCTATCTTTCACGCCAGGCAGCGGATATCGCAGCGTATCGGCGCGACGAAAGCTTCGAACTGCCGGATGACTTCGACTACGGGGCACTGCCTGGGCTCTCAAATGAAATGAAGCAGAAATTGCAAACGCACCGACCACGTACAATCGGACAAGCGGGCCGCATCGACGGCGTCACGCCGGCGGCGCTCACATTGCTTGTGGCACATGTTCGGCGCGCCAAAAAAGTTTCAGCGAAATTGGCGTGAGCAAAAGCGGGCAGGGCGCCTTAGATCTCTCTACCGACAAGGCGCGGGCGCTTGCCCTGTTCCCTGTTTCACGTGAAACGGAAGACCGCCTCAACCGATTCGTCGAAAGCCTGCTGCGGTGGCAAAACAAACTGAACCTGATCGGAAATTCGACGATCGATGAAATCTGGACGCGCCACGTTGCCGATTCGCTCCAGCTCTTGCCGCTTGCGCCACAGGCGCGGACCTGGGTCGACCTTGGTTCCGGCGGAGGCTTTCCGGGCATGGTGGTCGCCTGCGCACTTACCGGCAAGGCGGGGGCGTGCGTCCATCTTATTGAAAGCAATAAGAAAAAGGCTGCATTTCTACGCGAGGCGGTCGGCGTGACCGGCGCGCCCGCGGTCGTGCACGCGATTCGGGCTGAGAAATTTGGGGAAAGCTGTGCAGAACCCATCGATGTAGTCACCGCGCGTGCGCTGGCCCCATTGAAAACACTGTGCGACCAAGCGTTTCCTTTCCTATCGCGGGGCGCGATCGGACTCTTTCCCAAGGGTCAAGATGTAGATGCTGAATTGACCGAAGCCGCTAAATATTGGAGACTCGAAGCCTCGAAAGTGCCCAGTAAAACCAGTCCCGAAGGCTCAATCATCCTGATTCGCGGCCTCGAGGCTCGATAGAGGGCTCAAATCGGACCAAGGAGTGGATTCGGGGCCCTCTAAAGCCCCGGCCTACCAACGGAAAGTGCCATGACCGAGACTTCCGCCCCAGATCAATCCGCCGACACGCCCGTCGTCGCCTTCGGCAAGCCGGCCGTTAAACCGGACTCGGCCCGGGCGCGGGTCCTTGGGATTGCCAACCAAAAAGGTGGGGTCGGCAAAACGACGACCGCAATCAACCTCGGTACGGCGCTCGCCGCTATCGGTGAGCATGTGCTGATCGTCGATCTCGATCCGCAGGGCAACGCCTCAACGGGACTTGGCATCGAACGCAGGTCACGCCGGACATCGACCTACGACGTGCTAACCGGCGCTGCGCCGATGCGCGACGCAGTCCTGCCGACAGCAGTGCCACAACTTTATATCGCGCCGTCGACGCTCGATCTCTCTGGCCTTGAACTTGAAATTGGCCAACAACGCGACCGGGCGTTCCGCCTGCGCAATGCGCTTCGCCAGCTCAACACCGGCGCGCGCCCATACGATTTCACTTATGTGTTGGTCGACTGTCCACCTTCGCTCAACTTGCTGACAGTCAATGCGATGGCGGCAGCAGATTCAATTCTCGTGCCGCTGCAGTGCGAGTTCTTCGCGCTCGAAGGTCTGTCGCAGCTTTTGAAAACTGTCGAGCAGGTCAGAACGACTCTCAATCCGACGCTGTCGATCCACGGCATCGTGCTGACGATGTATGACTCGCGCAACAACCTCTCCAATCAGGTTGTCGCCGATGTACGCCAGTTCATGGGCAACAAGGTCTATGAGACTATAATCCCACGCAACGTGCGCATCTCGGAGGCGCCGTCTTACGGCAAACCCGTGCTCGTCTACGATCTTAAGTGCGTCGGCAGCGAAGCCTATCTGCGTCTTGCGACCGAAATCATCCAGCGAGAGAAGGCTTTGAAGGCAGGGTAGTACGCCGTCGCGCGTGGAATGGTCAACAAACGCGGAAAGGGATAGCGTGGCACGGAATTCGGGAGCGGCGATGGCAGATCACTCGCGACTGGGACGCGGTCTTGCTGCGCTCATTGGCGATGTCAGTGACGAAACTCCCGTCGCCGACAGCGGCCGTAAGCCACGTCGTGCACCGATCGAAAATCTGCAACCCAACCCGCGCAATCCGAGGCGGCTGTTCACCGATGACGAGCTCGACGAGCTTGCCACATCAATCCGCGAGCGCGGCATTATCCAGCCGATCGTTGTGCGCGCACTCAAGGGCGGCAATTTCGAGATCATCGCCGGGGAGCGGCGGTGGCGCGCTGCGCAACGCGCGGGACTTCACGACGTTCCAATTGCAGTCGTCGAAGCAAATGATGCGCAATCGCTTGAATATGCGATCATCGAAAACGTGCAGCGCGCCGATCTCAATCCGATCGAGGAGGCGACCGGTTATCTTGCCCTCATGGACGACTTCAATCGCACACAGGAGGAAGTCGCCCAGATCGTCGGCAAGAGTCGGCCGCACATCGCAAACACGATCCGTTTGCTGAAACTCTCCGAGCCCGTAAAGCAACTCGTCCGTACCGGCAAAATTTCGGCGGGGCATGCGCGGCTTCTGGTCGGGCAACCCAATGCCGAATTGATCGCACATGAGATCATCGACAAAGGCTGGAGCGTTCGCGATCTGGAAGCCGACATGCGTAAGGACGTTGCAGGTCAGCTTCGCGATATGCGTCGAGAGGCCAAGGGCTTTGTCGTCAATATTCCAAAAGACGCTGACACCCTTGCGCTCGAGCGACGACTATCGGATGCGCTGGGCCTGGATGTCAGTGTTGATCACCGCGGTGAAAGCGGCACATTGCGCATCAAGTACCGCAATTTAGAGCAGCTCGACGCAGTCCTGAGAAAACTCGGCGGTTAGGGCTCTATCCGCCATTCAACCCGGCTTCGACGCGGGCATCTGCCTTCATGTCCGGCTCCGCGGCGCGACCAAGCCTAGCTCGCATATTAGCGAGTTCAACATCTTCACTACTGGCGAACCCATCCTGGCGCTGCCGCCTCGCGGCATCGAAATCGATTGCATAAACCTCGCCAACGGGCCCTGTCGTCCAGTCTTCACCAGGCAATAGCGTGATCTTTACATCCTGAATAAGGCCTTGCGCGAGGAACGGATCGAAATAGCGCATACTGCGCTCATTGAGATCGAGCACGCGGCCTGATTTTAGCGGACCCACATCGTTGATCTTGACGATCAATTGTTTTTCGCCGCTTGCAATAAGCGCGTAAGTCGGCTGGTAGAGCTTGCCGTAGCGCACGCCGCCAAATTGGCTCCGTAACCCAGTTTGAATTGCGGCGGTCCATGCCGAGGGATCGTACAATTCACCTGACGCTGTCTGCGCGCTACCTTCTTCCTTGCCATCACGATAGGGATTGTAGGTCGAAATCGTGCCAACGATTGTTGTGCGGGAATGGGCAGCTTCTTCCTGGATGCGTGGCAAGCCCACCATGGCCGCTAATTTCAGAATCGACCGATATGCTCCAGAGAATTTCGAAAGCATGTCCTTATGTGCATGGGAAATGAGGTTTATGCCGTTGTCGCTAAGCTTCAAAAAAATAGTATCTGCTGATTCACGCGCGGTCGGATTTGCGCGCAGCGGGACAGGATCGGTCGTTGTGTTGTCGCTGACAGCTGTGGGATTGAGGCGAGACAATGCCACCGCGCTTTCCAATTCGCACGTCTCACGATCTGCATTGAGATCGACCAGCAAAACCAGCTCGGAATCGCCCATCGCGGAAGATCCGGCATGGGTAAAAGACAACACGACGGCTCCGGAATTGGCATCCGCGTGAATAGGAGCTATCGCCGCTGATAAACTGGTTTCGACATCATCCCATATCATCGCGAACAGAAATGCGATGGCAAGCAACGGAACGATCAGCGCTTCTCCGTGCTTTGCGGAAAGCGGATTTCGGATTGCATTGAACGGAAGAGACAACGCTGGCGGGGCCATCAACACCGTCGGCAGTTGAATAACTTTCGATGTAATGCTGTACAGATGGCTTATAAAACGCGTGTAAAATGCTTAGTGAAATTACTCTTAGAGTTTTATGCAAATATCGGGCGTGCCCATCTCCGCCGATCGATGGGACACTCTCAACCAGGCGTAGAAACGCCAGAAATTGCGCTGAAAAAACCACCAGTAAAGTTTCGTTTGGCCAGCTGTTCTGGCTTCACCATCAGTGCAAAGCCTGATCTTTTGATTTCGATAGTGCATCGAGGGTGAATGCATTCGGACAAAATGATTTAAAATGTTCAGCAGCCGTTCCTTCGGCAAGCTCGTGTGCACAGCGACCTTTGTGCCCGCAACTGGTGCACAATCTTTGCAGATCACGCATTGTTGCAGGATCACTCTTGGCTAGAGCTTCAGGATCGACCGACAAGGCGGTTAGCATCTTGATCAACAGGTCTGCGGCGTGCGGGTTCTTGGCGGACAGTGTACGCAACTCACCGACGGTTATGCCGAGATCATTCGCGATTTGCCTGACATCCTCCGGGCTGCATTGTCCGAGTTCATCACGCGCGCCAGTCACCGTACGATATTTGTTGACCCAACCGGCAATCGTATCCATGACGAAGCTAACCGTTGGGTAGTCGTCCGGACGAACCTGATTATCGGCCATCGTAACCTCCTCTATAAGTTGTTTAGCTTGCATATTCGGCGATTTCCCGCGTTGCGGTAGATCAATTTTCTACGACATTCATTTCATTCGGCGAAATTGCGATTTTCGCCGCTGGATTGTCGGCGGCGCCAACTGCTAAGCATGCGCCCCAGGTGCGACGACATTGGGAGGACCTAAAGTGCCCGCATCACTGCAAGGCGAATCGCAGCCCACCTTTTACCGCTTCAAGCTCGGCGGCTTCGAGGTGGCAACGGTTTTGGACGCCAAGGCCGTCCGCGACGGGTTACATCCCCATTACGGAGCCAACGCCTCGGTAGATGACGTGCATGCCCTGGCGCGAGCGAACAATATCGACACCCAGCGATTTGAGCATCCGAACATCCCGACGATCGTGAATACAGGAAAGCAACTCATCCTGTTCGACACGGGCAATGGTGCACTGCCACGCGAATACGAACAGCTCAGCAAGCGGCTGCCGCCAGGACAAACCGCGACGAGACTGGCCGCCGCCGGCTACAAGCCCGAAGACATCGACGTCATCGTTCTCACGCACGGGCACCCCGATCACATCGGCGGGCTGACCGAGGGAGGAAAACCGGTCTTCCCGAAAGCGCGCTATGTCTTCGGCGCCTCTGATTTCGACTTCTGGAAGCGCGGCGAGAACGTCCGCGAGGCGCGGAAATTCAATCGCGAGCTGTACGTCAAGATTTGCCTGCCCCTGGCCGACCGTTCGACCTTCATCAAGCCCGGCGATGAAGTCGTCCCAGGCATAACAGCCGTTGACGCCGCCGGCCATTCACCTGGCTTGCTGGCGTTTCACGTGGAGAGCAACGGCAAGCGATTCATGATCACTGCCGATACCTTCACCCAATACGTAATGGCCGTGCAACGACCGGAGTGGCATTTTGAGATGGATGACGACAAGGACAAGGCTGTCGCCACCCGTAAACGAATCCTCGACATGCTCGCAGCCGAAAAGTTGTTTGTCGCGGGCTTTCACATGCCCTTTCCTGGTATTGGCTTTGTAGAAAAAGGGCAGGGCGGCTATCGCTGGGTGCCGCACAGTTATCAGCTCAATCTATAGGGCAGTCGATCGGACGGCGGAGATTATTTGCACCAAGTGAACGCCGCCGGTTTTTCCTGCTTGGCCTTGGGTTTCGGTTTGTTTTCATCGCAGCGGCCGATGCGGTCTTCGACCGTCAGTGCGGTCTTGTTGTCGAAGATCATGTAGTGGCACAGCGTGCCGTCCCGCAAAGTGCGGGCAATCCGCCCGGCACGTCCGTTGGCCGTTAATTCGTTTGAGGGATCGGTGCTGTGAAACGTGCCAATCACCATCACGGTCCCGAGAAATAGACTTGCGCCGAAAACGATGACGAAGAACGACGTGACGATTGCCACGTGCCAAAATTGGGAGCGTGCCTCGTTCGATCGAGCGATAGTTCGTTGGGCTAGAAAGGTCTGCAATCCCAATGCCACTTGGTAAATTAGGGATAGATCGCCTTTGAAAATTTAATGAAAAAGCCTTGATCAGTTCTAAAGACGACAATTCGCATTGGCGTTTCGCAAGTAATGCGATTTAAGCAGGGAGCCCCTACGACACTGCTGAATTTAGGCCCTTTTACGGGCATTCATCGCAAGTGAGAGTAGCGTTCGCTGCGCGATCACATCCGCCAAGGACGCATTACGCCGAATATCCAGGGAAGCTTCGGCCAGTTGGTCCATGGCCCGCAGTAACCGCGGCAGCGTCCATGCGCGCAAGGCTTCGCCCACTCTCGGTTCGCGCGTGAAATGCACGGGTGGCGCGGCGCGCTTCATTGCAAACTCAATGGTATCGCCGCCTTCAATGGCCAACATCATCTTGTGCAGGCTTGCAACTTGCCGAATCGCAGCCGAAACGATCGCAGCCGGCGAAGAACCGCCGGCGCGTGCTTTAAAGAATTCGCTATCGACCTCCCGGGTGCGACCGGCAAAAGCAGCATCGACAACGCCATCGAGCGCAATTTCCGAAGCATCGGCGACGGCAGCCGTAACGTCGGCGAGCTCGATGTTTTTCTTTCCGCGCGCATAAAGCGTCAACTTACGGATTTCGTTGCGCGATGAAAGCCGGTCGCTACCCAAGAGTCCGATCAAGGCCGCGCGAGCATCACCGTCAATCGTCAGGCCAGCGGTGCGCACTTCGTCGTCGATAAGTTGAGTCAAGGCACGTGCATTGTCGGCGTAGCAAGGGAGGGCAGCGGCCGTCTTTGCCTTTTCACAAAGCGCACGCAAAGGCGCGCTTTTTCCAAGATTGCCCGCTTCAATTATTATGCGGCACTCGGTCGATGGCGCCGCGATGAGAGTTTCGACAGCGGGTGCGATATTTCGTGAGCCGGCCTTCACCAAAACCGCACGGCGTCCCCCGAACAACGGGACCGTGTGCGCTTCCTCAACCAAGCGCGAGGGATTGCCCGCAAGCTCGTCGCCATCGATGCGTACAAATGTAAATGGGTCGCTTGGATTATCGACCGATGCCCGCACCAGGGCGTCGACCCGTTCTCGCACCAGGCCCGCATCAGGCCCAAACACAAGCACGATCGGTTGATCGCTGCCGGGTTTGGCGATGAAGCGATCAACGTCGGCGGCTTTGATTGCAGTCATTTCTCGTTATCGCCCGCCCGGCTGGCGCCAAAAATTCTCTCTCAAGTGCCGGCTGCGAAATGCGAGGCCAGCCGGTTTCTGATGTTTTCAGCAATTTCCTTGGCTGCGCGATTCTCCGCATCGCGCAGCCCGCGCTCGCCTGCGAACCGCTGCTCCTGGCCGGGAATATTGTAAGACACACGGGCGAAAGTCTGACCTTTGACAACCGGCTTTCCGGTTCCAATCTCCGTCAAAGTATAGATTGCGTCGATACCGTAATTATTGATGTCAGGCCGCGCTGTATTGATGTCGACGATAACCTGAAGGTTTGTTGCGCTCAGCCGCACTTTCAATCGATAGACCGGTGGAGCACCGCCCCCGCCGCCAGTGAGGTCGTAAATCAATTCGTCACGCACGCCCACGCTGACACGGGCAAGGCGGCTGCCGCTCGGCGCGTCGATTGACTCGACGTCGACACTGCTCAGCCGATCCGCAACGCCGCTGACGCCAGCCGGAGTAGGCCGCTCTGCGTAAAGCGGCTGAAAACACCCGGCTGTCAGGCCGGCGAAGGCCAGAGCGACGAATACCCTGGCGAAACGCCTAGTATCAGACCACGACATTGACAATCCTTTGCGGGACGACAATGACCTTTTTCGGGCTTTGGCCCCCCAACGCCTTTTTTACCGCATCAAGCGCGAGAACGGCAGCCTCTATCTCTCCATTGGTCGCGTTGCGATTGATAGTCACTTCAGCCCGTTTTCTGCCGTTTATCTGGATTGGGAGCGTGATGGTGTCCTCGATCAGCAATTGAGGTTCGATCTTCGGCCAATCTTCACTCGCAACCAAGGTCTTGTGTCCAAGTGCCGCCCAGCATTCCTCGGCGAGGTGCGGCATCATTGGATGAAACAACTGGACCAGGATGTCGCCGGCTTCGCGCAGTGACCAGCTAAGTCCGTCATCTGGCGCCTTTTCGATGTTGCCGATCGCGTCGCCGAGGGCATTGGCAAATTCGTAGATGTGGGCGACGCAACGGTTAAAACGCAATTTGTCGATATCTTCGGAAACGTGAGCAAGTGCACGATGGGCGGCCTTGCGTACTTTTATCGCGGGCTCGCCAAAATTTTGCGGCCGTGCCGCCGGCGCCTGAATTTTGGCAATTTCGCCAACGAGCCGCCACAGGCGTTGCACGAAGCGCCAGGCACCCTGCACGCCTTCTTCGGTCCAGATCACGTCACGGTCGGGCGGTGAATCCGACAGCATGAACCACCGTGCGGTGTCCGCACCGTACGCCGCAATAATATCGTCGGGATCCACCGTGTTTTTCTTCGACTTTGACATCTTTTCGATGGAGCCGATTTCGACTGGTTCGCCGGTTGCGGCGACGATTGCCCGCCGCGCATCTCCGATGCCTTCGATCTTGATGTTTGCCGGCTCGATCCATTCGCCGTTCTTGGCGCGATAAGTCTCGTGGACGACCATGCCTTGCGTGAACAATCCGGAGAAAGGCTCGTCCATCCCGACGAGACCGCATTTACGCATCGCGCGTGTGAAGAAACGCGAATAAAGCAAGTGTAAAATAGCGTGCTCGATGCCGCCGATGTACTGATCAACCGGCAGCCATTCGTCGACCGTCTTGCGATCGGTAGGCGCGGTTTTGATCCATGGATCGGTAAAGCGTGCGAAGTACCAGGATGAATCGACAAACGTGTCCATGGTGTCGGTTTCGCGTCGCGCCGGTCCGGCGCACTTCGGGCACTTCACGTTTTTCCAAGTCGGGTGATGATCGAGCGGATTGCCCGGTTTGTCGAAGGTGACGTCGTCCGGCAACGTGACCGGAAGGTCGTTTTCCGCTACCGGAACCACGCCACAATTTTTGCAGTGGATGATGGGAATTGGGCAGCCCCAATAGCGCTGGCGCGAAATTCCCCAATCACGCAGCCGGTAATTCACCTGGCGTTGAGCGACCGGACGATTGCCGCGCGTTTCCTTTTCAAGCCTTTGGGCGACTTCTTCTTTCGCTTGTTCGATCGTCATTCCGTCGAGGAAGCGTGAATTGATCATCGTGCCGTCGCCATCATAGGCAACGTCGGTGATGACGAACGTCTTCGGGTCTTGGCCGGGCGGGCAAACCACCGGCGTATTGCCAAGTCTATATTTGTTGACAAAATCGAGATCGCGCTGATCGTGCGCCGGACAGCCGAAGATCGCGCCCGTTCCGTAATCCATCAAAATGAAATTCGCGACATAGACCGGGAGCGTCCAACTGGCGTCAAACGGATGAATCGCTCGTATGCCGGTATCGAACCCGAGCTTTTCTGCTGTCTCAATTTCAGCCTGTGCAGTGCCCATGCGATGGCACTGCTCTATGAATTCCGAAAGTTTTTGGTTCTTCTTTGCCGCCGCTTGGCTGAGCGGGTGATCTGGCGAAAGCGCCATGAACTTCGCGCCGAACAGGGTGTCGGGACGCGTCGTGAATATCTCCAGTTCACCTTCCTTGTTGGGTGTCGTCGCCGGATCAAGCATGAAACGCAGCAACAAGCCTTCCGAACGCCCGATCCAGTTTTTCTGCATCAGGCGCACTTTTTCGGGCCAGCGCTCGAGAGTATCGAGCGCCTTGAGGAGATCTTCCGAGTAGTTACTGATCTTGAAAAACCACTGCGTGAGCTCACGCTGCTCGACCAATGCGCCCGAGCGCCAGCCGCGGCCGTCGATGACCTGCTCATTGGCCAATACGGTCTGATCGACTGGATCCCAATTCACCTTTGATTGCTTGCGCTCGACCAGGCCCGCCTTCAGGAAGTCGAGGAACATCCTCTGCTGATGTTTGTAATAGGCCGGATCGCAGGTCGCCACTTCGCGCGCCCAATCAAGGGACAGCCCCATCGACTGAAGCTGCTTCTTCATCGCCGCGATGTTGTCATAGGTCCACGACTTGGGATGCACCTTACGGTCGATCGCGGCGTTCTCGGCGGGCATACCGAAGGCATCCCAGCCCATCGGATGCAGCACCGCGTTGCCCATGGCGCGCTTGAAGCGCGCCACGACGTCACCCATCGTGTAGTTGCGGACATGCCCCATATGGATGCGCCCCGAGGGGTAGGGGAACATCTCCAGCACGTAGTATTTCGGCCTGGGGTCGTCGTTCCTTGTGGCGAAGATGCCGCGTTCAGCCCAGACTTTTTGCCAGCGGGCTTCGGCCTGCCGGGCGTTGTAGCGCTCGTTTTTGCTCGAATCGGCGGTCATTTGCGCGTCTTTTTATGGCGCGCGGAACAGACACGAAAGAGGCCAATGGGTCAACCGTTGCGCCTTTGTCCGTTGCAAAAACCATGAAGAACCGGTTGGGCCCCCAGCAGGTAGCGTCGTGCGGCGACACGAGCTAGCCCTGTTCAAGTGCATGCTGCACGGCACGCAGCAGCGCGGTCGCATCGTAAGGTTTTTCGATAACTGGCGCGTTTGGAAATTTTTTCGCGTGTACGTCGTCGGTGCGCACACCTGTCAGAAATACAAATGGTACGCCTTGTGTATGGAGCAAAGCAGCAACATCGAGGCTGTTCCGCTCCACATCCCCTAACTTCACATCGAGCACCGCAAGGTCAAATTTCGGCTCGCGGTGAAGCACCTCGATAGCTGCGGTTGCAGAGGCAACACTTGCCACGTGCATGGCGCCGGCACGTTCCAGGATTTGCTGAATGTCGAGAGCGATCAGGAATTCATCGTCCAGCACCAAGCAACGCTTGCCGCTTAGCAAGCTATCTGACTTAGGCAAGGGTCGTCTCCCAATGGAACTTTCCCTTGTCCTACGAATTTAATAGGGCGGCATTTAAAAAAGACATAGATCCTAAAAAATCAGGGTTACAGCTGAAACGCTGTTTCACTAACGTTGCGCGCGGACGCGTATCGTAGATTTGTTTGCGGGTTTTCATGATTCTTGGAAACGGAAAGCCTACCGCTCAATTCACGCCTTGCGAATTATGCCCGTTGCGCAAACGGCCTGGCTTGCGCGAATTCTCCAGGGAAGAGCTCGAGTTCGTCAAAACGTTCAAGGTCGATGAATTACGCGTCGAGCCCGGCATAAGTTTTCTCCGCGAAGGTACTCGCAGTGAACATCTGTATACCGTCCTCAAAGGATGGGCCTTTCGTTACAAGGTCCTCGACGACGGCCGCCGTCAGATCTTGAACTACGCGCTGCCTGCCGACATGGTCGGCCTGCAAGGCACTCTCATGCGCGAAATGCAGCATTCTGTCGAAGCACTCACACCTTTGGTCTTGTGCGTTTTTCCGCGGTCAAAACTCTGGGATCTCTATAGTCGCCTGCCATCTTTGGCGTTCGACGTCACTTGGCTCGCCGCGCGCGAAGAACAGCTCATCGACGAGCATCTCGTCAGTCTCGGTCGACGCACCGCGCTTGAGCGAACCGCGTTTCTGCTTCTACATCTCTTTTTGCGTGCGGAGGAGGCGGGCTTGATCAAGGATGCGTGCATCCAGTTTCCGTTCACCCAACAACACGTAGCTGACACACTCGGAATGTCGCTGGTGCACACGAACAAAACGCTCAAGCGGCTCTTTTTGACGAAGGCGGTCCGTTGGAAAGACCGCGTATTCGAGGTTCTCGATCGCACGGCTCTCGTGAAGATTGCCGGCAGCAGCGTCAATCAGCACGTGCCACGTCCCTTCATTTAGGGTGGCGGTTCACGCCTTGGTGCGATATAGGCAGCGAATGATCGCTGTCGCCTTGACCGGCCTAAAGCACGTCAGAACCGAAATTACACGCGCCTGCCGTGATGCCAACCGTGATCCTTCGGAAGTGACGCTGATTGCAGTTTCCAAAACGTTCACTGCGGACGCTATCGAGCCCGCGATTGCCGAAGGCCAGCGTGTGTTTGGAGAAAACCGTGTGCAGGAGGCCAAGGCAAAATGGCCGCAACTGCTCGAAGAGCACAGCGGCCTTGAACTGCACTTGATCGGGCCACTGCAATCGAACAAGGCAAAGGAGGCTGTCAGCCTGTTCGACGCCATCCATTCCGTCGATCGCGCGAGTTTATGCGAGGCATTGGCGAAGGAGATCAGCAAGCAGAATCGTCAGCCGACGTTATTTGTTGAAATCAACACGGGCGCTGAAGCACAAAAATCCGGCGTGTTACCACAGGATGCGGATGCGTTTCTCGCGGCATGCCGCGACCAATACGGGCTGAAGATCTCCGGCTTAATGTGCATTCCACCCTTGGACGAATCGCCGGGACCGCATTTTGCGCTCACCGCAAAAATTGCACGGCGCAATCGCCTTGACCTGCTGTCCATGGGCATGAGCGCTGATTTTGCAACCGCTATCGCGCTTGGCGCCACGCATGTGCGGGTAGGTACCGCAATTTTCGGGACACGCCCCAAATCGACTGCCTGATTTTACTCCACCACAATTTTTGTTCTCGGCCCGAGGCGCGGCAACAAGCGGCGCAGCATGTTCAATTCGAGAGCAACGCAGCCTGCGGTCGGCGCGAATCCTTCGCGCGCCGCATGAATGAAAACGGCGCTCCCACGTTTTGCGACGCGCGGACGCGTGTTGTGGTCGATTTCGACGATGAAATCATAGAGTCTGTCCTTACGCGCCAGCCGATCGCCTTGAGCGTGCGGCGGTACTTTGATCGGTCGGTTATAGCGGCGATCGTGCGGATCTTCGCACCAACCATCGGTGGAGCTTATGCGTTGAGCAGGCAGCGATGTGACAGGACGTGGGTGTCTATCTGCGCGCCACCACAATCGCAAGAGCCGGAACGCGCCGCGCGGCGTACCGCCGTCGCCTTCACGTTTATTTGCCTTGATGCCGCCTCTGCCTAGTGCCACTGGCAACGCGAGTGTTCCCGCGGTCAGCCAGCCGCGACGCGAGTCACCCGGCTTGCGACGTACTGTGATCCGGGACAAAGATCGTTTCTGCAATGTCGGCGCCATCTTGGCTTTTGCTGGACCAGCCCTAAATACCAGTTCACGCTTGCTCTTTTATCCCCGAATGCTCTATTTCGCGACAATACTGATGGATGCCCGCGCGTCTTTTAGAGGGATCCGGTGGGGCAATGGCCAATAAACGAACGATTCTGATTGTCGACGACGATGCCGAGCTGCGCGATGCACTGGTCGAGCAGTTGGCGTTGCACGAAGAATTCGATGCAATTTCGGCCGACAGCGGAACCAAGGGTGTGCAGGCGGCCAAGAACGGCCAGGTCGATCTGGTGATCATGGACGTAGGCCTGCCTGACGTCGATGGCCGCGAAGCGGTGCGGATCCTTCGTAAAAACGGCTTCAAAGCTCCGATTATTATGCTGACAGGTCACGATACGGATTCCGACACGATCCTGGGCCTTGAATCCGGCGCCAATGACTACATCACGAAACCGTTCCGCTTTGCCGTGTTACTGGCACGCATACGCGCGCAACTTCGACAGCACGAGGCGAGCGAGGATGCCGTTTTCGCGATTGGTCCGTATACGTTCCGGCCAAGCTCGAAACTGCTGCTCAGCCCGAAGGGCAGCAAGGTGCGCCTGACTGAAAAGGAAACGGCCATTTTGCGTTACCTCTATCGCGCCGGGCAGAAGCCGGTTTCGCGTGAAACCCTGTTGCAGGAAGTGTGGGGCTATAATTCCGGCGTTACGACCCATACGCTTGAGACGCATATCTACCGTCTGCGCCAAAAGGTCGAAAGAGATGCGGCCGCGCCAGCTATCCTTGTGACCGAGGCTGGCGGCTATAAGCTGGTCCCGTGAGCTAAGCTAACTATAGAGAATTATATGGGCCTCGAAGACGATATTGCTTTCTTCGAGCGGGTGCCGCCCTTGGCCGCGTTGGGCAAGCAGGCCTTGCGTATTCTTGCAATCGGCGCGGAAACGCGACACCTGCAAAGCGGCGCTGTGCTGTTCTATGCCGGGGAGCTTGCCGATGGGGGCTATGTTATCCAGGAAGGTTCGCTTCTGCTGGAGCCCGGTACGCTTTCCGAAGGCAAAGAAGTTACGGTGGGTCCTGGTACGCTGATCGGCGAATTGGCGCTTCTCACCAACACAGTTTGTCAGGCGACGGCGATTGCAAAAGAGCCGACAGTTGTCATTCGTATCTCGCGCAATCTTTTCCGAAAAATGCTGGAAGGCTATCCGGGCGCGGCTGAGAAAATGCGCGAAAGCATGATCGAGCGGCTGCAGTCCTGGTCGAGAGAGCTAGCTGGAGTGAAACGGGCGCTCGAGGCGCGTGACAAGACCTAATTCAATTTCAGAAATTTCAGAGCTCGATTGTTGCCGTTACCGGCACATGATCCGACGGTCGCTTCGCTCCGCGGTAGTTCTTGCCAATCATGATGGCCGAAACACGGTCGGCCAATGCATCCGAAGTCCAGACGTGGTCAAGCCTTCGCCCACGATCGGACGCCCGCCAATTGTCCATCGCGCGGTAGCTCCACCATGTGAAAAGCTTTTCAGGTTCGGGCGTTAGCACTCGCATACTGTCAATCCAGGCGCCTGACTTTTGTGCTGCAACAAGTTTTTCGCATTCGACGGGTGTGTGCGAAACGACCTTGATCATCTGCTTGTGGCTCCAGACATCGTGCTCGAGTGGAGCCACATTGAGATCGCCGACGAGAAGGGCGCGTTGCGCCTTCTCTGGACGCAGCCCGGCATGGGCACGCATCTCATCGAGGAAATCAAGCTTGTGGCGGAATTTCGGATTGACCGCAGGATCGGGCTCATCGCCGCCGGCCGGAACGTAAAAATTGTGCAAGGTGATCGGATCGTTTAGTTTTGCGCGCTCGCCGAGAACCACCGAAATATGCCGGTGGTCGGTCTTGCCGCAGAAGCTCTGTACGTCGACCTTCTCAAACGGAACGCGCGAGAGAACGGCGACGCCATGATAGCCCTTCTGCCCGCTGATAGCGGCGTGCTCGTACCCTAGCCGCTTGAAACGCTTAAGCGGGAAAGCGTCGTCGGGGCATTTCGTCTCCTGCAGGCACAGAACGTCAGGCTGCGCACTTCTTAAGAAGCCCGCGACCAGATCAATGCGGAGTCGTACCGAATTGATGTTCCAGGTGGTTATCTTGAGAGACATGACATGCAATTTATGACGCAGGATGCACACTTTCCAATGTCACGGCCGGCCTTGTCTCGGCCATCCACGCTTTAATTTTTTGTGTGCCAGCGGTGTTATTCAAATAAGGGGATCGACGTCAATTGTGGTATCGCGTGTAGTCGATCTTGAATAATGCCGGGTCGGGCCGTTTGCTGGTGTCAAGGTTATAGACCGCGACCGTGGTGTCGTAGCCTTGAGGGTCGGTCACGGTCCACTGCTTGAGTTGCATATCCTTCGCACTGAACATGATCATCAGGCGGCTCGTGCCGACGACCCCGTTTTTTTCCTCAAGAACGACCGTAACAAAGACGTCGTCGGCATAGACAGACACCAGATTTGTGTCTTTGGTCAGATCGACACGCTCCGCTAGAAGGAAACGCAGCGGAGTCTGTGACAGCGGATAGACATCCTGCGTTGCTAAACGACGGTCGCGCACAACGACCGATGAGCCATCAGCGATCAATTCGATCGGGCTCGGATCATCGTATTCGAAGCGAACCCGGCCCGGCTTGTAGATGTAAAAGTCCCCTTGCGTGCGACTGCCGTCCGGGCCGACCTGTACAAAATTTCCCGTCAGCACCTGCACGCCGGACAGGTAGTTGTTGACGCGCTCAACAATCACCCGTTGCTCGGGGGTAAGCTTGCCAGCACCATTTGCCTTGCCGAGCAGGGCAGCAAAGGGGTTGGAGATTGGATTGTGCGATGGCGTGGGCTGCGGCGCTTGTGCCCGCGCACCGAGTGCCTGGCTCGGAACCGCAGGCTTGGCGGCTGGAGCAGAAGATGGACGGGCGCCGCCCTGGTTCTGCAACGCGGGCGGACGCGGGGTGGGAAGCGGGATGGTTTGAGCGAGTGCAGGAACCGTGAGGCAGGCCAAAAGCGCGGCAAAGCCCAGTTTAGCACCGGTTCGCGCCTTGTTGTGTGCCGCCATTACGTTCTCCGCCTCCTGCCCCCCACGGTATCTCGATAAGCCTATAGGGACCGGCTGTGGCGATTTCGCGGCCCACGGGGCGTAACGTAAACCGGCTTAATGATGAACTGGGCGATTCTCAATAGCGGTCGTCAGCCGGGTTTTCCGGGATCAGAATCTCGCGTTTGCCGGCATGGTTAGGCTGCCCGACGATGCCTTCTTCCTCCATGCGCTCCATGATCGTGGCGGCGCGGTTATACCCGATCTGAAGGCGCCGCTGGATGTAGGAGGTTGACGCCTTGCGGTCCCGCTTCACGATGGCGACCGCCTGTTGATAGATATCGCCACCCTCGGCGAGCCCCATGCCCGTCGAATCGAAGATGGGGTTTCCGTCCTCGTCCTCATCGCCGCCGGCGGTCACTTCTTCAAGATACTCGGGCGTGCCTTGCGACTTCAGGTGGCGCACGACTTTCTCGACTTCTTCGTCCGAGACGAAAGGTCCATGCACGCGACTAATGCGGCCGCCGCCAGCCATGTAGAGCATGTCGCCTTGGCCGAGGAGTTGCTCCGCGCCCTGCTCGCCGAGGATTGTGCGGCTGTCGATCTTCGACGTCACCTGAAACGAGATGCGGGTCGGGAAATTCGCCTTGATGGTGCCGGTGATGACGTCAACGGACGGACGTTGCGTAGCGAGGATCACATGGACGCCGGCAGCGCGCGCCATCTGTGCCAGTCGCTGGATGGCGCCTTCAATATCCTTGCCGGCGACCATCATCAGGTCGGCCATTTCGTCGACGATGACCACGAGGAAAGGCAACGGCTCGAGCTCGAGCTGTTCTTTCTCGTAGATCGCCTCACCGGTTTCTTTGTCGTAGCCAGTATGTACCGTTCGCGTAAGCGTTTCGCCTTTTGCCTTGGCTTCGGCGACGCGCGCGTTGTAACCTTCGATGTTACGCACGCCCAGCTTCGACATTTTCTTGTAACGGCCCTCCATCTCGCGCACTGCCCATTTGAGCGCGACGACTGCCTTCTTTGGATCGGTCACGACGGGCGTGAGAAGATGCGGGATGCCGTCATAGACGGATAGTTCGAGCATCTTGGGATCGACCATGATCAGGCGGCACTGGTCGGGCCGGAGGCGATACACCAGCGACAGGATCATCGTGTTGATGGCGACCGACTTGCCCGAACCGGTCGTACCGGCGATCAGCAGGTGCGGCATGCGTGACAAGTCGACGATGACGGATTCGCCGCCGATGGTCTTGCCGAGGCATAGCGGTAATTTTGCCGCGTTTTCGTTGTAGTTCTCGCCAGTGAGAAGTTCGCGCAGATAGACCTTCTCGCGTGTCGGGTTTGGCAGCTCGATGCCGATTGCGTTGCGCCCCGATACCACCGCGACACGCGCCGATACTGCGCTCATCGAGCGGGCGATGTCGTCGGCAAGGCCGATCACGCGTGACGACTTGATACCGGGCGCCGGCTCAAGTTCATAGAGCGTGACAACGGGGCCAGGGCGCGCGTTGATGATTTCACCGCGCACACCGAAATCCTGCAGCACGCTCTCGAGCGCCACCGCGTTTCCGTCGATGATTTCACGCGATAAAGTCGTGCGTTCGTTGGCGCGCGGTGCGGCCAGAAGATTGAGTGAGGGCAACATGTAGCCGCTGCCCGAACGGCGCGTAGGCGTGCGTGGTGCCGCCCGTCGGCGCGGTGCCGGTTCAATGTCTTCATCTTCGTATTCATCGTCGTATGCGGCGGCGCCCCCGTCGGCGTCAAACCGCGGCTCGAGGCGCGGGCCGTGCGCGACCGGCAGTGGCGTGCGGGTGCGCGCCTCGCCGCGGATCATCCGGCCGATGCGGGCCTTCCAGCTCAGCAGGGCATGCACGATCATGCCCAGCCAAGCCGAGCCGCGGTCCTCGCCAACCTCTTCGTCCGACAGGTCCTCTTCTTCATCGTCGTCGATATCACGGGTGACGGACTTCTTGGCTTGCGCACGGCCGCCGGATGCGACCAACAACGTCACCGCCGTTGCGAGACCGAACACGATGCTAAGGACGAAACGCGTGAAGCCGCCGAGCGGCGCGCCGAGTACCATCGCCGGCAGCCGCAGCACCGCATCGCCGGCGACGCCGCCGAGGCCCGTGGGCAGTGGCCAGGATCCGATGTGCGGAAGCGTCGAGGCAAACGCTGCCCCGAGGAACGTGGCTAGGATCCAGAACAGACTGCGCCACTTTTCGCCGAATGTTTTGTGCGACAGCAACCGCCATCCGAGCAAAGCTTCGGGAGCCAAAAGCAGTATCGCAGCCAGGCCAAGCAGCTGCATTGCCAGGTCGGAAAAAATCGCACCCGGATAGCCGAGCAGATTGTGGATTGGCTTTTGCGTCGCATGACTGAGCGAGGGGTCCTGCACCGACCAGGTCGCAAGCGCCAAAGCGCCGAGCAATGCCAGCGTGATCAGGGCAATCCCGGCGAGCTCGCTCAACCGACGCCGGATGATCTCGCGAAAATGCTCCGAGACGAAGGCAATGACGTCGAGGCTGCGATCTGCTGCCCGCATGCTTTTACATCCTTATCCAAGCACGGCGACGAGGCGATGCAGCGCCTCCGCCGTAGCCGTCTTGTCTTGCACCATGGCGACGCGGATATAGTCCGCGCCAGGATTACTGCCGTCGGCTTGCTCGCGCGCGAGATAACGTCCGGGGACCACGCGAACGCCGGATTCGGCCCACAGTCTTTTGGTCGCGATCTCACTGCCGCCCTGCTTCGCCACATCGAGCCAAAGGAAAAAGCCTCCCGCCGGGCGTTCGTAGCCATAGCGGCTGCCGATGATCTGGTCGGCGAGATCGAATTTCTCCGAATAAAGCTTTCGATTCTCTTTCACATGCGCTTCATCCTGGTAGGCGGCAATCGCGACATATTGCGCGGGCGTCGGCACCTGTGGCGCCGCGACGTTGCGCAGCTCCAGATAGGGACTGATAAATCGCCGGTCGCCAGCCGCAAATCCGACGCGCATGCCGGGCAGATTCGACCGTTTGGATAGCGAGTGAAACACCACGACGTTTGCGAAATCGGGAGCCGCCGCCTCGAGCATGCCCGGCGGCGCGTCCTTGTTATAGATTTCGCAATAGCACTCGTCTGCAAAAACTAGAAAGCCAAATCGGCGCGCGAGCTTCACAAGCCTGTCGAGATACTTGCGACCTGCGACCGCACCCTGCGGGTTTGATGGTGATGCGATATAGCAGGCGACGGTACGCGCGAGCAGCGCGTCGTCGAGCGCGTCGAGATCGGGCAGAAAGCCAGTTGCCCGTGTGGCGGGGAGATAGACCGGCTCGCAGCCGGCAGCGAGCGCGCCGGCGGAATAGGCGGCGTAAAACGGATTGGGAATAAGGACGGCAGGTTTGCCGGCGCGGCGAGTCACCCAGCGCGTGGCGGCAATGGCCCCGAGAAACAGCCCTTCGCGTGTCCCGTTGAGCACCAACACTTCAGTTTCCGGGTCAACTGGCCGCGCAAGCCGGTAGCGGTTGTTCAGCCACGCGGCGACCGCATTCCGGAAAGGCTCGATGCCTTTGTTGGCCGGGTAGCGGCCGAAATCGGCGATATGCGCGGCAAGTGTCGGGCCGACAAAGGACGGTACCGGATGCTGCGGCTCTCCTACTGACAGATTGATGACAGGTTTGCCCGGCTCGATACCCGCGATCAGTTCGGTGAGCCGCACGAAAGGGGAGCGGGAGTCGACCACCGGAGCGGTAAACGAAGCAGGCTCGCTCTTGGCGGTCATCATGGACATGCGGCTACGGGGCGGGGCCCCGGCCCGCCGTACAAGGGCTTCCACACAATAGAGAGGGCGAGGTTAAGACCCGATTAACCATCGGGAATTTCGGAGATTTTTGGCTTCGCGCCAGGAGAAACAGCCCCAAAAAGGGAGACCCCGGTCCTTTCGAACCGGGGCCTCGACGGAGGGGACGGTGCCGGGTTCCGCCCCGACCGCTAGGTCTATTGGACGACCTCGCCGTGCAGGGCGAGATCGAGGCCCTCGCGCTCCACCTCCTCCGAGACGCGGAGACCGATGACTGCATCGATGACCTTGAGCAGGATCAACGAGACGATCGCGTCGTAAACGATCACAACAGCGATGCCCTGGACCTGGTTGATCATCTGGGCGGCGTTGCCTTCGATCAGGCCGGCTGTACCGCCGTACTCATTGATCGCAAACACGCCGGTGAGCAAAGCGCCGACGATTCCGCCGACACCGTGCACGCCGAAGCAGTCGAGCGCGTCGTCAGCACCGAGTATGCGCTTCAATCCGGTCACGCCCCAGTAGCAGAGCACGCCGGCGGCCACGCCGATTGCCATCGACCCGGCAGGACCGACGAAGCCCGAAGCTGGAGTGATGGCGACGAGACCGGCGACGGCACCTGAGCAGATGCCAATAACTGTCGGCTTGCCGCGGCAGATCCATTCGACGAGCATCCAGGTGAAGCCCGCGACGGCGGTTGCGATTTGCGTCACGGTCATCGCCATGCCTGCCTGCATGCCCGCGGTGACGGCTGAGCCGGCGTTGAAGCCGAACCAGCCGACCCAGAGCATTGAGGCGCCGATGAACGTGAGCACCATGTTGTGTGGCGGGCCCATGTCCTTGCGCTTGCCGAGACAGATTGCGCACATCAGGCCGGCGACACCGGCGTTGATATGCACGACGGTTCCGCCGGCGAAGTCGAGGACTTTGAACATTGCGTCGCTATTGCCGTTGGACATGAAGCCATCGGAACCCCAGACCCAATGCGCGATCGGTGCATAGACGAGGATCGCCCACAGGCCGATAAACCACAGCATCGCGGAGAACTTCATCCGTTCGGCGAAAGCCCCAGCAATCAGCGCCGGGGTTATGATGGCGAAAGTCATCTGGAAGCAAAGATAGACAGTCTCGGGTATCGTCACCGCCAAGCCGTTTGGCGTGCCGGTGCCGTTCGAGATGTCACTCAAGATGCCTTGAAGGAACGCGCGCGTCGTTCCCCCGATAAATGGCGAGCCTGGCGTAAAGGCAAGGCTATAGGTGATGACCGCGTAGAGGATGGTAACGAGACACGTGACGGCAAAACTCGTCATGACGGTGTCGCCCACGTTCTTCTTGCGCACCATGCCGCCGTAGAAAAGTCCGAGGCCCGGTACCGTCATCATCAGCACAAGTGCTACCGAGGTAAGCATCCATGCGGTGTCGCCAGAGTTGGGCGTGCACTTCTCGAGCACGGCCTTCTTTGGATCGGGATCGTTGGCGCAGGCCGGCGGCGGTGCCGCAGGCGCGGCCGGGGCGGCCGCGGGTGCCTGTGCCTGAGCGTACGAGGCGTCATATGACGGCACGCTCAAGAAGAGGCCAAGCAAAATCCCGAAAGCGAGAGCGAAGAGCCCCGCACGGGAGGATTTCATCAACGTCATGGTCTTACTCCTGTCCGTATTGTTTGCGGTGCGGGTTACTAGAGAGCTGCGGCGTCGGTCTCGCCGGTGCGGATGCGCACGGCGTTGTCCAGATTGAAGACAAAGATCTTTCCGTCGCCGATCTGTCCGGTCTTCGCGGCATTGGTGATGGCGCTGATGACCTTGTCGACCTGCTTGGTGTCCACTGCCACTTCGATCTTGATCTTGGGCAGGAAGCTCACCGCATACTCGGCCCCACGGTAGATTTCCGTGTGCCCCTTTTGACGCCCGTACCCCTTGACCTCGGTAACGGTCATCCCTTGCACGCCCATGGAGGTCAGAGCGTCACGGACCTCGTCGAGCTTGAAGGGTTTGATAATGGCCATGACGATTTTCATGGATTCGATCCCCGCTTGAGCCCGTTTGTTTGGTCACACAGTGCGGGCGGGTTCACTGGGCGTCCGCCTGCGAAGCTTGCTTCGCAGGCATAGCCACAGGGATAGAATCAAACGCCGTGCCAGATGCCCGGCTAAGCTTTATATTATTGATTCAAAAAGGAGATTTGGCGGCTGCCTATGCCGAGAGCGGTGGCGCTCCGCGCGAGCGCTTAAAGTCGCGCCACGGCCCGAAGGGGCTGCTCAAAAATTAGCCAGAAAAATCAGGTTCCGCGTCGATTCCGGAGGCCGGCGCGGAACCAGGCGATTTATTGAATCGCCTCACCGTGCTGACTGACATCGAGGCCCATGACTTCGTCCTCCTGTTTCACGCGCAACGGGACGAGCGCGCTGATCACTTTCAGGATGACGAAAGTTAACCCGCCGGACCAGACCAATGTGATAGCGATGCCGTAGAGCTGGGCAACTACCTGGTGCGGATTTCCTTCAAGCAGACCGGGAATTCCTCCCGGTGTCTCCGGCGTTGCAGAGAGCGCGCCGACTGCAAATACGCCGGCGAGCAGTGTGCCGGTGAAACCGCCGATGCCGTGCACGCCGAATACGTCGAGAGAGTCGTCATATCCAATCTTGAGCTTGAGCCAGGTGCATGCCCAGAAACAAATTGCACCGGCTATGATTCCAATCAGTACGCCCTGCATCGGGAGCACGAAACCGGATGCCGGCGTGATCGTGCCGAGACCGGCGACTGCGCCGGAGATCATTCCGAGCACCGACGGCTTGCCGCGCGTCCACCATTCTAGAGCCATCCATGTGAATGCACCGGCGCTCGCGGCAAGGTGCGTGGATACAATCGCCATGGCAGCGCGTGAGTTGGCGCCGAGCGCAGAGCCACCGTTGAATCCGAACCAGCCAACCCACAACAGGCCGGTTCCGATGACAGCCAGTGTCAAGTCGTACGGGGCAAGATTGTCACTACCGTAGCCACGCCGAGCGCCGAGAACATAAGCGGCAACCAGGCCTGCAACGCCCGCATTGAGATGAACAACGGTGCCACCGGCGAAATCGATCACGCCATAGGTGCCAAGGAACCCGCCGCCCCAAACCCAATGTGCAATCGGTACATAAACCAACAACAGCCAAAAGACGCAGAACAACAGGAACGCTGCGAAGCGCAAACGGTCGGCAACTGAGCCTGCGACCAGCGCCACCGTGATGATGGCAAAAGTCATCTGGTAGATCATGAACAGACTCTCGGGAATCGTCTTGGCGAGCGGCGATACCGTATCGAGCGTGACGCCATTGAGGAAAATGCGATCGAGCGTGCCGATAAATGCACCCTCACCGGTGAAGGCCAGTGTGTAGCCGATGACCGCCCACACGATCGAAATCAGAAAGGTTGCCGCAAGACTTTGTGCCATCGTGGCGAGCACATTCTTTTTGCGCACCATGCCGGCATAGAACAGAGCGAGCCCCGGGATTGTCATCATGAGCACGAGGCCGGTCGCGCCGATCATCCAGGCGGTGTCGGCAGCATCGATCTTTGAACCTTGTGCAAAGGCCGGCGTCGTGGCGGCGATGATGATCGCGGCCGGAGCGAGGCGCAGGAACGCCTGTTTCATAATCATCTCCCCAGTGTCATCTTTGATTTTTAAAGTGCGTCGACGTCGGTTTCTCCGGTGCGGATTCGCACCGCCTGCTCGATCGGAGTGACGAAAATCTTTCCGTCACCGATCTGCCCGGTTCGTGCCGCCGCCTGGAGCTGTTCCATCACCTGATCGAGCTGCTCGCTGGCGACGGCGACTTCGAGGCGGAGCTTCGGGAGAAAATTCACCGCGTATTCGGCGCCGCGATAAATCTCGGTGTGCCCCTTTTGCCGTCCGTAACCTTTTACCTCGGACACGGTCATGCCGTGTATGCCAATGCGGGTAAGGGCGTCGCGCACTTCATCGAGCTTGAAGGGCTTTATGACGGCGATGACGAGCTTCATGGCTTGGCTTCCCCCGGCGCGCCTGTGGGCGCAATTCTCGATTTGCTCAGGACCCACCGCGGAATCATGAGCGCGAAAGCCCGCTCCAGTCAGAACCGGCTCGGGCTTGTTGCGTAAGCTAACGGCAGACGGCCTAAAGATTAAGCGGTTAAGTTGCCGTACCCACAGGCAGGCGCCCACGTCGCAGGCAAACTAGGGCAGCATTACTGCCTCATCGGGGGCGGGTGCCCGCTAAACCACGGTCGGCAATCAGTTTAGGCAAGAGGGCGCGCACCTGTCGGGCCGTCATTCCCGGCTTGATGCGATCGTCATAGAGCAATGCCAGCAGCGACCGATCGTAGACAGAGAGATAGCCGACCATCCGTTTCTGATTGAGCGTGGTCCAGGGATTGCGCTGGTCGTGGTTCGACAACCCAAATGCGTGAAGCAATTCGTGGTAGGCGCAATCAAGGAAAACGTCGTCGCCCTTATCTACGATAATGAACGATACCGATCGTACGATTGCTCCATCGGCAGTTGATTTGACGCTGGTCATGCACTGCGGATCGGTGCGAGCAACGAAGGTCTTGGCGACTTTGGCCCCGAACGCGAGCTGCAGCGCTGATTGAAAATCTTTTTCGTCGATAAGCCGCAATTCCACATCCGCCTCGGCGGCCGAGGTTTCTCTGAGCTGCAGATTTGGCACCTCGCGCGCGTAATCGGAAATGACACGCGACATCGTGATCATCCGATCAACACTGCCCCCGCCGAAAACACGCACATGGATCGGATGATCGAAACGACGGATACCCAGCGGCCGAGCGCCGATGCGCAAGTCGGAGCCAAAGGCGAGCGCGAGAAAACCCCGCTCGAGTTCGGCGGCCGTGAAACTTGTGAGTTGCGGTGGAGCATTCTGCGGGGCGTCGGCCGGTGCTGGCTGCTTATCCGACGCGGCGAAGGCGGGCACCGACACCGCGATCAGGGTCACGCAGATCGTTATCAAACGCGTCATTTGCCGCTTCAGGTCTCCCGCTTCTGGCGCACCAGGCCTTCCTGCGCCACCGAGGCGACCAGTGTTCCGTCGCGCTTGAATATAAGTCCGCGTGCGTAGCCACGCGAGCCATGCAGGTTCGGGGAGTCCTGCGCGTAGAGCAGCCAGTCATCGGCGCGGAATGGGCGGTGCAGCCACAGTGCGTGGTCGAGACTGGCGGCCATGAAGTCCTTTTCGAACAGTGTGCGGCCATGTGGCGCCAGTGCGGTGTCGAGCAGCATCATGTCCGACGCATAAGCCAAAACACACTGATGGATGGCGGGAAGATCGGGCAGTTTGCCGGTGGTACGGATCCAGATGTTGAAATGTCCACCAGGAATTTTCTTGCCGAGATAGCGCTCGAATTCGACCGGCCGCAATTCGATCGGCCTGTCGCGCTCGTAGTACCGGCGGACGGGATCCGGCATTGTCGGCAACAGCTTCTCGCGCATGTCGGTGTCGCTCGGAAGCTTTTCCGGTGGCGGTACCTCGGGCATCTTGGCCTGATGATTGAGGCCAGGCTCGTCGGCGTGAAATGACACCGCCATGGAAAAAATCGGATGGCCGTGCTGGCGCGCCGTGACGCGCCGCGTCGTGAAACTCTTTCCGTCACGGATGCGATCGACGTCATAGATGATCGGAACTTTTGGATCCCCAGGCAGCAGGAAGTAGGCGTGCATCGAGTGTGGCGGCCGGCTGGCATCGACGGTGCGCACTGCCGCGACAAGGGCCTGCCCGATAACCTGACCGCCGAAGACCCGCTGCCAGCCCACCTGCGGCGAGCGGCCGCGGAACAGGTTCACTTCGAGCGGTTCGAGGTCGAGGATATTGAGCAGGTCTTGTACGGCGGAAGACATGACAGAGCCCGAAATGGTCAAAGGGTACCCTCAACCTGCTATGCTGCGGCCGGATTTACAAGGAATGCGCGATGCATAAGCGCCAACGTCATCAGGCCGAGGTTGTCGTCGGCGGGGCCGGTTTTGCCGGTTTAGCGCTCGCAATCGCGCTGCGGCAGGGGCTGGGCGATCCATTCACGGTGACGGTCGCCGACCCGGCGTTGGCGCACGCCCGCTCAAAGGATCCGCGTGCGTCCGCGATCGCTGCGGCCGCCTGTCGTCTGTTCGAGGCCATCGGAGTGTGGGGCGCGGTGGCGGGCAAGGCGCAACCGATCCTCGACATGGTTGTCACGGACTCGAAGCTCGATGATTCGGTGCGGCCTACGTTCCTGACTTTCGGCGGCGAAGTGGAAGAAGGTGAGCCTTTCGCGCATATGGTCGAGAATCGTCATCTGATTGACGCGCTTGTGGAAAAAGCAAAATCGCTCGGCGTTGAGTTGCGGGCGACGCCGGTCGCGGGTTTTGCCGTCGACGCAAATTCGATCAAGGTGCAATTTGCCGGCGACGACACCGTCACGGCGCGCCTTCTGGTTGGCGCCGATGGCGCCCAATCCCTGATCCGCGAGCGGGCCGGCATCGCCACGCATGGATGGAACTACGATCAGTCCGCGATCGTCACGACGGTTGCGCATGAGCGCGCGCACAATGGCCGTGCCGAGGAGCATTTCTTGCCCGCGGGGCCTTTTGCGATCCTGCCGCTCACGGGCAGACGCTGCTCGATCGTTTGGACCGAGACTTCCGGGGAAGCAGAGCGCATTGTTGCGCTGCCCGACAGTGAATTTCACGCCGAGCTTGAGAAACGCTTCGGCTTGCAACTCGGCGATATCGAAGTCGTCGGCCCGCGGCGTGCGTTTCCGCTCGGCCTGTTCACAGCGCGCACATTCATCGGCGAGCGGCTGGCGCTGGTCGGAGACGCCGCCCATATCATCCACCCCATCGCGGGGCAGGGACTCAATATGGGTCTGCGCGATGTTGCCGCGCTTGCCGAAGCCATCGCCGACGCGGCGCGGCTGGGGCTCGATCCAGGTGGACAGGACGTGCTGGAGCGATATCAACGCTGGCGCCGTTTCGATACCATGACCATGGGCGTTGCAACCGACGGGTTGAACCGGCTGTTCTCCAACCATTCGGATGCGCTGCGTCTTTTCCGCGACATCGGCCTTGGATTGGTTGAGCGGATGCCGATGCTCAAGCGAATCTTCATCCGCGAAGCGGCGGGATTCACCGGCGACGTGCCGAAGTTGCTGAAGGGTGAAACGCTCTAATCGAGCAGTCGCCGCACGATCGCATCGATATGGACGCGAGCGCAGTCGATCATCGGAAAACCGGCATTGCTGTCAGTGAACACGTTTGACAGATCGGTGCCCGCAATCAGCACCGACTGCGCACCGTCGCGCGATATGAACTCTTGTGCGATCTTGCGCAATTCACCGGCTTTTGCATCCGATCCGCGCCCATCTACGAAGTCCTTGTAGAGTTCGTGGATCCTTTCAATCCGGCCCGCGTCGGGCATGATCGTTTCGATACCGTCGAGGCAGCCAAACATGCGTTTTTCGATGGTGAAGCGGGTCCCGAGCAAACCCACACGGCTCAGGCCTTGTGTATCCACGGCTTGACGAACTTCGGTCAGCATATTGATTATGGGCAGGCGCGATAACGCGGTGAGCTCACGTACGCAAATGTGAGCGGTCGCAGCGACGATGGCAGTGAATTCGGCGCCGCCCGCTGCCATGTCGGTGATCATGCCGGCGAAATAACGTGCGAGACCGTCGAAATCCTTGGCATTTACTGCGGCGTAGACGCGTTCGATGTCCGCGTGAGCAATCAGAATCCGGAGCGAGCGTTCTTGCCGCTCATGGGCTGCGACCAGTTCCCGATAATAATGAACGGTCGCACCGGGACCGAGACCGCCAACAAGGCCGAGACAACGGCCAGGTTTGCGGAGCGCGCTCACGAGAGCGGAACGCTGCCGACGTGATCCTTGAACGCCTGGCGCGACGAAATCGCGCCGTACCAGCGGTCGAGATTTGGCATCGGCGGACGCTGCGGCACCAACTGCACGAAGCGGTAGCACATGATACCAACCGGAATGTCGCCGTAGGAAAATGATGGTCCGGCGACGTATTGCGTCTTGCCCAGTTGCGCGTCGAGGATCTTCATCGCAGCGGTTGTTTTGTCTTGGGACGTCTTGATCGCTTCCATGTCGCGCTTTTCCGCCGGCGTGCGGATGAGTCCCCAGAACGCCTGAAAAATTGCGGGTCCCGCGACTGACAATTGCCAATCCATCCATTGGCTAGCCAGCGCACGTTGTTTTGGGTCCTTCGGCTCCAAAACGCCGTTCTTGTCGTGCTTGCCGGCAAGATAGCGCACGATCGAATTCGACTCCCACAGAAGGAAGCCATCCTCCTCCTCGAGCGTCGGTACGAGACCGTTTGGATTCATCGCAAGATAGGGCGCTTCCTTGTTCTTACCGAATGCGCCGCCGACATCGATGCGCTGATGCTCAAGCTTGAGCTCGCCGACCGCCCACATCGCCTTCTGCACATTCGATGATGTATTGCGGCCCCAGATCTTGATCATTCGATTCTCTCCCTGAGAACTTGTGTTCTGTCATGGCATCGCCGGGACAGGCCCGGCGATGAACTACGAGAAATTCGCGAGTTTCAGCTATTCCAGCCGCCGCGCTTCTTCCGGCAGCATGATCGGAATGCCGTCGCGGATCGGATAGGCAAGCTTGGCCTTACGCGAGATCAGCTCCTGCTTCTCGGCATCGTATTCGAGCGGCCCTTTGGTGACCGGGCAGACGAGGATTTCCAACAATTTTGGGTCGACGCTGCCTGGCGGCCGTTCGGTCGGAGGGACTGTAGACATGAGGCCTCTCGTTCGATCTTCGTCGAACCTCATAAGGTAAAGACGTGGATGGTGACAACCCTGGCCATGACGATTTTTGACTACTGAAGCTGAGGTTCACCTTCGGTATTTTTCTTGGCGAGCTCGATCTCGGTTATAGCGATAAGGACCTCGGCCCGAGTCTTCAGGTCTGGCGCTTCCAGTAAGGCCTGTTTTTCTGCGGTGCCGTAAGGCGACATCATCGACAGAGCATTCACCAGCGCCTCGTTGGGGGCGCGTTCGATGCCTTCCCAATCGGCCTTGAGGTCGTTGGCTTTAAGAAAATCCGTGAGCGCGGCGAGCAGGGCGGGACGGTCGACCGCATTCTCGCCCTTTCGCGCGATGAAATCATCAGCGAAGGGTGCGTAAGTGACGCGGCACTGCCGGTAGGGTGTCGCGACTTTGAGCTCCTCTTCCACGCGGAATCGCGCAACACCGGTGAGCTCAATCAGATAACGGCCGTCGCCACTTTCCGCGAGTTGGGTGATGCGGCCGACGCACCCGATTTTGTACAGAGCTGGCTTATCGGCCGAGCCGGCGTGCGCAACGTCAGGCTGAATCATCCCGATCAACCGGTGGCCGTCGCGCAAGGCATCGTCGACCATTGCGAGGTAGCGTGGTTCGAAGATGTTGAGTGGCATCTGTCCGCGTGGCAGCAACAATGCGCCCGGCAGCGGAAATACCGGGATCACTCCCGGCATCTCAATTGGACCGCGATATTGCGCATTCATCGGCATCTTCGCTTCACTCCGCCGCCCGGTGCCGTCGCCGGGACGAGACGATCACGATTCACGAAAACAAAATCGATGATAACCGTTTGCGCCCTTCGATCGTTGCCGGATCGGCAGCACCCCAGGCTTCAAAGAACTGGACGAGCTGCTTGCGTGCGCCGTCCTCATTCCATTTCCGGTCGCGTTTTACGATTTCAATGAGATGCTTGACCGCATCGTCACGTTTGCCCTTCGCGTTGAGCGCCACGGCCAGATCGAACCTTGCCTGATAGTTGAGCGGATCGGCCGCAACTTTTTCTTCCAGTTCTGCCATCGGTCCGAGCGATTTCGCTTGCTCGGCTATTTCAAGTGCGGCGCGTGCGGCCGCGACTGCCGCTTCATTCCGTTTCGCTTCAGGAACGAGTGCGAGGGTCTGTTTCGCCTGTTCAAGCGCGCCGGTCTCGACATAGCAGCGCGTGAGACCGGCAAGGGCTTGTACGTTGGCGCCATCTTCCGCGAGAAGCTGCGCGTAGATTTCGGCGGCGCCGCCAGCATTACCTTCGGCTAAGGCAGCTTCAGCGCTCTTCAGCAGATCTTTTTCCTCTGCGCCGACGGCGCCCTTGGTGAGACGTTCAAGGAATGCCATCACCTGGCTCTCGGGCAACGCACCCATGAATCCGTCGACCGGCTGACCGTTGGAGAATGCAATAACGGCGGGAATCGACTGAATGCCCATCTGGCCGGGGATCGCCGGATGCTCGTCGATGTTCATCTTCGCGAGCTTCACTTTGCCTTTTGCGCCCTTGACCGCTTTTTCGAGAATCGGTGTGAGCTGCTTGCATGGGCCACACCATGGTGCCCAAAAATCGACGAGGACCGGCTGGCGCTTGGACTCCTCTATTACGTCCTTCATAAAGCCCTGCGTGGTCGTCTCCTTGACCACGTCGGCTGTCATTGCTGTTGCCCCGCCATTCTGCAGCATTCTTGAAAACCTTTTTCCGCCGGCCTGAACCCGACGGTCGATCTCCGCAATAGATGGGTTATCGGGGAAGCTAACGCAATCATCAAGGCATGTTCGAGGCGCGCCCGGAAACCTGCTCCATTCGGGGGATATGGCCGGTCGATTTAAGGAATTTTACCAGATCATCGCGGCGTATCGATGTGGTCATGGTGTTGACCAGCGGGTGATAGTTGAGCGTCTCGTGCGCCATCATGGCAGTATCGAGGACAACCGTAACGCGGCCCTCGGTATCGTTGATTACGCCGAAGGGGGTGACCGCACCTGGCTCAACGCCCAGAACTTCACGGAGGAGGTCGGCCGACCCGAATGAAAATCGGCCGCTTGCGCCGAGGCGCCGGTGCAGCCCCTTCAGGTCGATGTCAGCATCTTCCAGCGCAACCACGAGGTAAATGTCGTATTTCTTGTCACGCAAAAACAGATTCTTGGTGTGCCCGCCCGGAATTTGGCCACGCAATGCCCGCGACTGCTCGACCGTGAACAAAGGCGGATGTTTCACCGTCGAATGCGCGATTCCAAGGCTGTCGAGCATGGCCAAGAGTTGATCGGGTGTTTTCGGCATAGGGCAATAAATCCGGTCGGCGAAGGGTTAGTATTGTCGAACAACCTGGAAGGTAAAAGACGATGCGGATTTTATTGATTGCTGGCGTTGCTCTCGTTGCGGCACTGCTCGAGGCGCGCCCAGTGCATGCTTACGAAGGTCCATGGTGCGCGATGATGTCGATGGGCAACGGCGCTGTATATGAAGATTGCCAATATGCCTCGTTAGAGGCCTGCCGCCCCAACGTGCTGGCGGGCAATCGCGGCTTCTGCAATCAGAATCCGAGATGGGTCGGCGCGCCGAATGCAAAGCCGCGCGCGCGAAACCGGCACCAGGCCCGCAGCAATTGACTCCCGAATCCGAAGCAAAAGCGGTGGTTGCATTGAGGGCCGCCTTTTGGCTATAGGAACGACCTTGGCGGCCGATATCTCTGTTCGGCCAAATATCTAATGGACGCGGGTGTAGCTCAGGGGTAGAGCACGACCTTGCCAAGGTCGGGGTCGAGGGTTCGAATCCCTTCGCCCGCTCCAATTTTCGCTCTGGCGATCCCCATAAGTTCCACTTTGCTTCAATATCCCGCCGCGAGCGACCCGCGCGTGCGCCGGTCGGCCGCGCCGATGTAGCCGTCCGGCGTAATCTCAATGGAGTTCGTTGAACTGTAGGACGGCGTCGGCACAATGTTGTGGCCGCGTTTTGCCAGGGCTTCCAATACCTCCGGCGCGAACCCAGGCTCGACGTAGACCTCGTCGGGCTGCCACTGATGGTGCAGGCGGGGAGCACTCACGGCCTGGTCGATCGGCATATGAAAGTCGATTGCATTCACGATGATCTGCAGCACGGCAGTAATGATGCGGCTGCCTCCCGGCGAGCCTGTGATCAAGAACGGCTTGCCGTTCTTGAGCACGATCGTCGGAGTCATCGACGAAAGCGGACGTTTGCCGGAACCGGGAAGGTTGGCGTCATAACCGACCAGACCATAAGCGTTGGCGGTGCCCGGTTTCGACGTGAAATCGTCGAGCTCATTGTTGAGCAGGACGCCAGTGCCTTCGGCGACAAGACCCAGTCCGTATGAAAAATTCAGCGTGTACGTGTTTGATACGGCGTTGCCGGCGCGGTCTATAATAGAGAAATGTGTGGTGTTACGTCCTTCGAAGTCGGCAGGCTTGCCGGCGCGGATCTCGGCAGACGGTGTCGCGCGTTCGCCGATCTGCGCGCGTAGGGATGCTGCATATTTCTTTGAAGTGAGTCCGGCAACAGGCATCTTGATCGCATCCGGATCACCCATGAACATGGCGCGATCAGCGTAGGCGCGCTTCATCGCCTCGACCATGTCATGAAGCGACTCGTCGTGACTAAGCTTGGCGAGGTCATAGCCTTCGAGGATATTCAGCATCTCGATGAGATGAACGCCCCCTGACGAAGGCGGCGGCATCGATACGATATCGTAACCGCGATAGGTGGCGCGTAACGGTACGCGCTCGATTGCGCGGTAATTCTTCAGATCGTCGACGGTCATGATGCCGCCGGCCTTGCGAATCGCGGTTGCAAGCTTTTCTGCAACACGGCCCTCGTAAAATCCCTTTGGCCCGTCGCGCGCAATTGTGCGGAGCGTTGCCGCGAGATCGGGCTGCAGCAAATCCTGTCCTGGCGCCAGCACGGTGCCATCACTGTTGAGAAAAACCGGTGCGCTCGAATGCCAGCGCGCAATACGCTGTTGCGCCGATGGCAGCGTGTCGGCGATATCGTCGACGACGTCGACGCCGTTGCGTGCGAGTGTGATTGCCGGTTCGATCAGGTCCGCAAGTGACAGCTTGCCGGAACCGTATTTTTCGTGGGCGAGGGCGAGGCCGGCGACGGTCCCAGGCACGCCGACCGACAGCGCGCTGTCGCGCGACTTTTTCGGATCGGGCTCGCCGTCGGCATCGAGAAACATCGTCTCGGTTGCCGCAGCAGGCGCCGTCTCGCGATAGTCGATGGTGACATCCTGGCCGGTCTTGGCGAGATGAATCACCATGAAACCGCCACCGCCGATGTTGCCAGCGCGCGGATAGGTAACCGCAAGCGCAAAGCCGACTGCAACTGCCGCATCGACGGCGTTCCCGCCTCGATCGAGGATTTCGACGCCAATGCGTGCCGCGCGGCTTTCCTGTGCGACGACGACGCCATTGCGGGCATGAATCGACTGCGCGGGTGGAATTTCGGGTGGCCGCGAGACCGGCGCGACCTGGGCCAAGGCCGCAGCCCCGAGGACCAGTGAAAGCAGAAACGAAATGGTCGGAACGGAGCGAAACATGGCCCGGTGCCTATAGAATCGTGATGCGGGGGACAAGCCTGCGCGTCACGATAGAGAGGCTTTACCGCGCTTGCCCGTGATAGGCCGTGTTCGGCCGCATATCAGTCGCTGATGCGACGCGGTTCGACATGTTGAAGAAACCGGCAACCGCCGAGATGTCCCAGATGTCGCGGTCTGTAAAGCCGACGCGCCGCAGCCGCTCGCGGTCTCCTTCCTCGACGCTCCAGGGCGAGGCCGTGAGTTTGACGGCAAAATCGAGCATTGCACGCTGGCGCTTGTTCAGCCGTGCCACACGATAGTTCATGACAAGATGCTCGCCGAGCAGCGGATTGCCGGAATACAGCCTGACCGCGGCGCCGTGGGAGGTGAGGCAGTAATAGCAGCGATTCTGCGAAGATACGGCCACCGCAATCATCTCGCGCTCGAGCTTTGAGAGGCCGGAGTCCCCGAGCATCAGGTCGTTGTACATGGCGGCGAAGGTTTCGAGCTTCGCCATGTCGAAGGCGTAAGCGAGCAGGACATTCGGCACGAAACCGAGCTTCTCCTGGCATTTCCTGAAATAAGCAGCCATGGCGGGCGACAGCTTTGCCTGCGCGAGGTTGAGCGCGATCACCGGCACATCGTCGGGAACCGCAGCAGGGGGCTTCATCGCCGGCTTCGCCGGGCTTGGTTTGGGTGGCGTGGCCTTGCCGCCCTTGATGGCGCGCAGCACCGGCATGTTGGGCGCCTTCGCGGGCACGGTCTTTCCTCCGGCTTTTGCGGATTTGTTACTCTTGGGCATTTCCACGTCCCTGAAGTTCGATCCTGACCCCGCTCAAGCCTACAATGTTATGCGCAGACAGGATACGATCTGCCGGACACCCTTTCGCTTTTTGTTTCAGTCGGTTAACGGGTGCGGTTAGGGCGGATGTCCGCGCGTTTGCCACTGGGGTGTCACCAAACGGCATGTTGCTCTCGACGCGGTCGCACAGAATGTGAAAAGTTCAGTGCGCCTCGACCGATTCCCTCATCGCGCATGATGCCAAAAGTTGGCGACCGGTTTTCGGACAAGATCCTGCGCCAATGCTAAGCGCACGAGGTTTCATGGCCGTTCCTGCCAACCGCGAGGAAAGCGCAGCCCGCGCCACCATTGAAAAGGCCGCCACGTCGCTCGGCCGGCGCCGTGCCGACATTCCTGCGAGCTTCATCGAACAACTTTACGGCCGCGCAGTGCCGGAGGACGTAGTGCGTTACGCGTCCGAGGACCTGGCGACGCTTGCCGCGCGAGCCTACGACTTCATGGCTGAGCGGCCGGCCGGAGCGCCCCAGATCCGCTGCGAAACCATCAAGCTCGCTGGTTCAGGTGACAGCAATGCGGTGACGGTGGTCGAGATCATCAACGACGACATGCCGTTCCTGGTCGACTCGGTGATGAGCGAGATTGCGGAGCGGAAGCCCGAGATTCGTCTGGTCGCACATCCGGTGTTCGGTGTCCGTCGTACCGGGACCAAGCTCAGTGCAATAGACGCACCGAGCGCTACGGACACGCGCGAAAGCTTTATCCATATTCATCTTGCGCCGATTCCCGATGACACATGCGGCGAACTTGTGCGTGCATTGCAAACCGTACTTGGTGAAGTGCGGCTCGCCGTCCTTGACTGGCGTGCGATGCGTGAGCGAATCAACGCGAATATCGCCGAACTCAAAGCCAATCCGCCGCCGCTGCCGGTCGATGAAATTGCCGAAACAATTCAATTCCTCCAATGGTTGCTGGCCGACAATTTCACTTTCCTTGGCCTGCGCGACTATAATGTCGACGGCCAGTCATTGCAGCCGGATTTCGACAGTGCGCTCGGCATCATGCGCTCGCGCGAACTTCGGGTGCTGAAGCGCGGCACCGAGCTCCTGGAAATAACGCCGGAAATCATGGCGTTCCTCAAAGAGCCGCGGCTTCTCATTATCGCCAAGGCCAATATTCATTCACGCGTCCACCGGCGCGCCTATCTCGACTATATCGGCGTGAAGCGTTTTGACGCTTCGGGCAATCTCATCGGAGAACACCGAATCATCGGGCTGTTCACCTCGACGGCCTATACGCGCGGCGCCCACGGTATTCCCTATCTGCGACGGAAAATCGCTGCGGTGGAACGGCACGCCGGCTTGGATTCAGCCAGTCATTCCGGTAAGGCGCTGGCCAACGTGCTGGAGCATTATCCGCGCGACGAATTGTTTCAGGTCGACGAAGATACGCTCTACAACTTCGCGCTGGCCATCCTTCAGCTCGACGAACGTCCGCGCGTACGCGTGCTCGCACGCCGCGACCGCTTTGACCGCTTTGTGTCGGTGCTGGTCTATGTGCCCCGCGAACGCTACGACAGCCAAATCCGGGCGAAAATAGGCGCCTATCTGGCCAATGCGTTCATCGGCCGTGTTTCGGCGTTCTATCCATATTTCCCGGATGAAGGCCCCCTGGTACGCGTGCACTTTATTATCGGCCGCTCCGGCGGACCGACGCCCGATATCGGAGAGGCAACGCTCGACCGTGAGGTTGCGGCGATCATCCGTACCTGGAGCGACGGGCTCAGCGAGGCGCTGGCGCTGGTCAATCCTCCGGACAAGGCGCGTGAGCTGTTTGCCCGCTATCGCGATGCCTTCTCCGAGGGCTTTCACGAAGCCTATGCGCCGGCAATCGCGGCCGTCGATATTCGCCTCATCGAGGGCCTTTCCGACCAACGCCCGCTGGGCGTCGATTTTCATCATCGGATGGAAGAAGACCAGCGCAGCGTCGGTTTGAAAGTATGGAGCTTCGCGCGGCCGCTGCCGCTGTCGGAACGCGTCCCGGTCCTGGAAAACATGGGCTTCCGGGTCGTCGATGAACGCACCTATCACATCGAGCCGCTGGGCGGCGCCGGTGCGTGGCTGCACGACATGTTCCTCACGCGTGCCGACGGGGGCACGATTGATCTCGATGCCGGCGGTGCCCAGCTCGAAACAGCTTTTCTGATGGTCATGCGCGGGGTGGCCGAAAATGACGGCTACAACGCACTCACGCTGCATGGCGGCTTAGCCTGGCGCGACGAGGCACTGATCCGCACGCTGTCGCGATTCCTGCGCCAGATCCGGGTGCCATACTCGCAGGATTACATGTGGACGACGCTCGTTAAACATGCCGGCATTGCCGCCAGCATCGTCGAGTTGTTTCACGTCCGCTTTGATCCGCGGACCGAATCAGGCCGCAGCGAAAAGCAAGATGCGATCGCCGCCCGCCTCGAAGAGGGCCTGCAAAAGGTCGAAAGCCTGGATGAAGATCGTATCCTGCGGAATTTTATCAACGCAGTGCAGTCGGCGATCCGCACCAATTTCTACCAGACCGACAAAGATGGTCAGCCGAAATCGCTGATCTCCGTCAAATTTGAGAGTCGCAAGCTCACGGACCTGCCGCTGCCGCGTCCGCTCTATGAAATCTTTGTCTATTCACCGCGTGTGGAAGGCGTGCATCTGCGCTTCGGCAAGGTGGCGCGCGGCGGTATCCGCTGGTCGGACCGGCCGCAGGATTTCCGTACCGAGATCCTCGGGCTGGTGAAGGCGCAGCAGGTCAAGAACGCGGTGATCGTACCCGTTGGCGCCAAAGGCGGCTTCGTGCCGAAGCTGATGCCGAAAGGCGCCACGCGTGACGTCGTGCAGGCTGAGGGAGTCGCCACCTACAAACTTTTCATTTCGTCGCTTCTCGACATCACTGACAATATTGGTCCGGACGGCAAGATCATTCCCCCTGCGAACGTGGTTCGTCACGAGGGCGATGATCCGTATCTTGTGGTTGCGGCCGACAAAGGCACTGCGACGTTCTCCGACGTCGCGAACGCGATCTCGGTCGAGCACGATTTTTGGCTGGGCGATGCCTTCGCGTCGGGCGGCTCAGCCGGTTATGACCACAAAGCCATGGGCATCACCGCGCGCGGGGCCTGGGAAGCTGTAAAGCGGCATTTCCGCGAGATGGATGTCGATATCGGCAAGACGCCATTCAACGTAGTTGGTGTCGGCGATATGTCGGGCGACGTGTTCGGCAACGGCATGCTGCGCGAGGACACGATCAGGCTACTGGCGGCGTTCGACCACCGCGACATTTTTATCGATCCTGACCCGGACCCGAAAATAAGTTTTGCGGAGCGCAAGCGGCTGTTCGCGTTGCCGCGGTCAAGCTGGCAAGACTACGACAAGGCGCTGATTTCCAAGGGCGGCGGTGTCTATCCCCGCACATCGAAAGAAATCAGGTTGAGTGCCGAGGCACGCAAGATGTTGGGCGTCGGGGAATCCGTGACACCACAAGAGCTGATGAAAGTCATCCTGCGGGCGCAGGTCGACCTGCTCTTCTTCGGCGGTATCGGCACATATATCCGCGCTTCGAGCGAAAGCGACGAGTCGGCCGGGGATCGCGCCAACGATTCGATCCGTATCACGGGCGCGGAGCTGAACTGCAAGGTGATCGGGGAGGGCGCCAATCTCGGCATGACGCAGCGTGGCCGCATCGAGGCGGCGCAGCGCGGGATCAGGCTGAATACCGACGCGATCGACAATTCCGCCGGCGTGAACACCTCGGACGTCGAGGTTAACATCAAGATTGCGCTCAGCGCTCCGGTGCGGTCCGGCGCACTCACTATGGAGAAGCGCAACACATTCCTCGCGGAAATGACCGACGAGGTCGCTCGCCTGGTGTTACGCAACAACTACCAGCAGACGCTCGCGCTTTCGCTGGCCCAACGCCGCGGCCTCGAGGACCTCGGGTTCCAGCAGCGTCTGATGCAGACGCTGGAGCAGCGCGGCGAGCTCGACCGAGCGGTGGAATTCCTGCCCGACGACATGACGCTGGGTGAGCGGCGCAAGCGTAATGCTGGGCTCACGCGGCCCGAACTGGCTGTGCTGCTCGCTTATGCCAAGCTCTCGTTGTATGGCGAACTGCTCGACAGCAGGGTACCCGACGATCCCTACCTTGGCCGCGAGCTCAACCGTTACTTCCCGAAAGAAATGGCGGAACGCTATGCCAGCGCCTTGCAAGCCCACCGGTTGCGGCGCGAGATCATTGCCACACAACTCACGAATTCAATGATCAATCGTGGTGGCACTACGTTGATCGTCCGCATCGCGGACCAGACCGGTGCGGCATCATCGTCGATTGCCGCAGCCTTTGCCGCGGTCCGCAACAGCTATGATCTGATCGAACTCAACAGCGAGATCGATGCGCTCGACAACAAGGTGTCCGGCAAGGTTCAGCTCGACCTTTATGCAGCGGTACAGAATTTGTTGCTCGACCGGCTGGTCTGGTTCCTGCGCAACGTCGACCTGTCGCACGGCCTTGATAAAATCATCGGCCATTATCGCGACGGTATCGCGCAGGTCGAAAGAGCCCTCGATAAAGCGCTCTCCAAAGCCGCTACGTCCGCGCGCGATGCCCGCGTCGCCGACCTGAGCAAGGCGGGAGTACCGGGGACCCTGGCGCGGCGCGTTGCTGACCTGCCTGTATTGAAGGCGGCGCCCGATATTGCGCTAGTTGCAGACCGTGCCGGCAAGCCGGTCGACGAAGTCACTGCCACGTATTTCGCGACGGAAGCTTTTTTTCAGCTCGACAGCGTGGCAAGCGCAGTGCCCAATATCGTCGTGTCGGACTATTTCGATCGCCTCGCGCTCGATCGCGCTCTCGATTCGATCGGCGATGCGGAGCGTCGCCTCACGGCGGCTATGGTTGCCAACGGGCACGCCGGGGCCGACGCAGTCGAGGAGTGGGTGCGGCCTCGCCAAGCCGAAGTCGAGCGTATCCGCTTGGCGATCCACCAGATCGCTGGGTCAGGCCTCACGCTGTCCAAGCTGTCGGTGGCCGCGAGCCTGCTGGGCGATCTGGCGCGCCAGTAGATGGGCTCGCCGGATTTTAGTGCCTGAAATGCCGCGTGCCGGTGAATACCATTGCGACATTATGTGCATCAGCGGCCTCGATTACTTTCGCATCGTTTACCGAGCCGCCAGGCTGGATCACGGCGGTCGCGCCGGCTTCGATTGCGACCAGTAGGCCGTCCGGAAATGGAAAGAACGCATCGGATGCAACAACTGAGCCCTTGGTGAGCGGTACCGGGACTTTCAGCTCCTTCGCGGCATCCTCCGCCTTGCGCGCGGCGATGCGGGCGGCATCGACGCGACTCATCTGTCCGGCCCCGATTCCGACAGTGGCGCGGTTTTTCGCGTAGACGATCGTGTTCGACTTCACGTGCTTGGCGACGCGGAAGGCAAAACGCAGGTCGGCAAGCTCGGCGTCGCTCGGCTGACGTTTGGTCACGATGTGGAGCTGCATCTCGTCCACAACCGCGTTGTCGCGTGATTGCACCAGCAAGCCGCCAGCCACTGATTTTACGGTCAGCCCGCTAGCGCGGGGATCAGGCAGGCCGCCGGCGACCAGCAACCGCAGGTTCTTCTTCGTCCCAACGATCTTGATGGCCTCTTCAGTCGCGTCCGGGGCAATAATGACTTCGGTGAAAATCTCGGTGATCGCCTTCGCAGCCTCGGCATCGAGCTTGCGGTTAAGCGCAACGATGCCGCCGAAAGCCGATGTGGAATCGCAGGCCAGTGCCTTTCGGTATGCCTCGAGCAGATCACGTCCTTCCGCAACGCCGCATGGATTGGCGTGCTTGACGATCACGCAAGCGGCGGTGCGGTTCGGATCGAACTCGGCGGCGCATTCGTAGGCGGCGTCGGTGTCATTTATGTTGTTGTAGGAGAGCTGCTTACCCTGCAACTGACGGGTCGTGGCGACGCCAAAACGCTGGCCGGGCGAGCGATAGAATGCCGCGGTTTGGTGTGGGTTCTCGCCATAACGCAGCGCTTCCGCCAATTTGCCGCCGAAAGCCCGATAGTCTGGGGCGTCATCGTGCAGGGTTTCCGCAAACCAGTTTGAAATCGCGGCGTCGTAGGCGGCGGTGCGTGCATAGGCCTTTGCCGCGAGTTTCTGGCGTAATTCGAACGTCAGCATGCCGCTGTGCGCGGCCATTTCGCCAAGCACTTTTTCATAATCGGTAGGATCGACAACGACGGCAACGTCGGCATGATTCTTGGCGGCCGCACGGATCATCGCCGGCCCGCCGATGTCGATATTCTCGATGCAATCGTCGAACGAGGCGCCCTTCTCGACCGTCGATTCGAACGGATAGAGATTGACCACGAGCAGATCGATCGGCCTGATCTGATGCTGCTCCATCGCTGCGGCGTGCTCCTTGTTGCCGCGGATCGCGAGCAAGCCGCCATGCACTTTCGGATGCAGCGTCTTAACGCGGCCGTCCATCATTTCGGGAGAGCCGGTCAGTTCTGCGACATCGATTACGGCAAGTCCGGCATCCTTAAGACCCTTGGCGGTGCCGCCTGTCGAAATCAGCTCGACGCCGAAGCCCGCCAGGGCGGTCGCAAATGCAACCAGACCGGTCTTGTCGGAGACCGAAAGCAAAGCGCGGGTTACGCGTCGCGGGTGGTTGGTCATGAGGCACGAGCTAGCACATCAACGGGCCTGAAGTGTATTCGGCCGTAACGCATGTGAGCACTGCATCCACAAGCATCGATTCTATAGCGGCAATTCCGGCTCGTGAGCGCGGTCGGCGCGTGCGCCGGGGCTAGCCGGCGGCGTGTGGCGGAAGCTCCAGCGAACATTGCCCTGCTCGCCAACACGGCCATAAATGACAATTTGCACCGTTCGGCGCGGGCCATCTGAGCCGGCCAGGAACACGCTTTCCTCGATTTCAACGGAGTCGGCCAAAGTTGCGAAGGTCCATACTTCCCGATCCTGCAAAAGCAGGATAACGCCCCGTCCGTCAGCGAGGCGGCTCGCTTTGATTGCGGGGTGCAGATGAAACCGGACGGCAAATTCGACGCCCGGGTTTGAAGAGGCCGCCCGGCCGTCTGTCGCCGTGAAACTGTCTTCACCATCGAGCACCCGGCCATCTGCGCTCAGCCGAATAGCACGGTGGTGGATGACGTCGCAGTCACTTGCATAGCCGTCATGGGAGGCGCGCAGCACTGTACCGTTGGGATCGCGCTCGACATGGACTTCGTGCGGCCCGCCCACGATCGGCGTACCACCCAACAGCCGCCGGGCTACGGCGGATTCGAGAAAATGGCACGATGATTGGTCGTTAATCGTCACCGTCGAGTGCGCCGGCGTCGCGCGCGCGACCTGACGCCAATTCTCCTTGTTGACCGCCGGCAACCCGCAATTGATGACCAGCCGGTGCTGCTTCCACGAGATTTCGAACGACAGACAGCTGGCATGGGCCTCCTGACTCACGGATACCGGTGGCGCTTTCCCCGTATCCATCAGGAGCGCGGTCTGTCCGGCTTCGATGCGCTGATAGCCTGAATGCGGAGCATTCGAGACCGGCGTGCCCCGTGCATCGTCATAGGCCAGAACGGTGGCGAGCAGATCAACTGGCGTGGGTCCCATGCCATTGAACTGCGCAAAGTTTCCGTCGCCGTGGCGGAAGAAGCGCAGCATCGGCATGATTCGGTCGATGGCATTGTTGAGCGCTTGCGGCGGTTGCAACTGACGCGCGGAGAACAACTGACGCAAAGGCAACAGGTCGGCCAGCAATTCAATCAGTGTGCCGGGATTTCGACTGATGTGGCCGCCATCTGGCAGAATTTGCGCGCGCAATTCGTCGATCAGGCGACGCACGTTGGAACGCAGATGTCCCGATTGTCCCTGCATGCAAAGAGTTGCGTAAGCCAGGGCGATCACGGCCTGCAGGCGGGGTAGGCCATCGCGCGTTTCATTGAGCGTGCGGTGCAGATAGCGCACTTGTCGCGACAGGCTGCGGATAAAGCGTCGATAAAAGCGCGCGTCGGCATCCTGCAAAATAAAAGGTGCCTGGCTGAGCCAGCAGATCACACGGCGCGAGAGAACGTCGGCACGCCAGCCTGTCGCGTGCCATCGGCCCTGGACGTTGATCCACTCGTCGATCAGCGAGCGTGCATTGGCGCGGGTAATCGCCGAATCGGCGGCGCGCAGATGCCGCAACCAGACGAAGCCGAGCAACGTAACCGCCCATTCGTCGGATGGCGGCGTCATTTCAAAAGGCGACCGACGGTCGCAGATGACGACCTTGCCGGCAAAGGCAAAACGTCCGGCGTAGATTTCGCTTGCGCGCGTGGCGTCGGCGGTACGTAGATCCTGCGGTGCGATCACCAGCCTGTCGGTCTTGGTCGAGGCGAAGCGCCAACGCAGGAGCGGATGCGCATTGATGCGGCCGAGCAGACTACGGAAAGCGCGGCGCCCGATGAGCACGGAGAGCCTGGCTCGCTCCGCGACCGAAACCCGCATCATCAATCCGCTCGTCCCCTGGTGCGCGTACCGATCCATAAGCGCGGCTGACACGATAGCGAAGGGTCGGGAAAGCGCCAATATCTCAATCCGCCCGCGGATTTACGCGGATTTGCGGGTGAGGCGAGCTGCATAAAAACCGTCGAGCCCACCCCAGCGTGGATCCGAATCAGGCAGGTGCATCGGTAACGTCCGCAAGTCACCACTGTCGGTGACGAATTCACGGCGGTCGAAGACGTCTTGCGGGGTAACAGGCTTTCGCCTCACGCGCGGATCGCGCGTGAGCAACGCAGTGATCTGATCCTCGCCTTCTTCCGGCTCCAGCGAGCAGACGCAATAGACGAGCGTGCCGCCGGGCTTGAGCATCTCCACAGCGCGATCGAGCAACCGATGCTGCAGGGACATGAGCGCTGAAAGATCGGCTTCAGTCTTCAGCCAGGGCACGTCGGGGTGGCGGCGGATTGTGCCCGTCGAAGAGCACGGCGCATCGAGCAGGATCGCATCGAACGGTTCCGCGTGCCATTCCAGTGCGTCGGCCGCAACGGTATCCACTTTGAGGCTGAGCCGTGCGAGGTTCTCACGCAGCCGGTTGAGCCGCGCTGGCGAACGGTCGACCGCGGTTACGTTCGCGCCGGCAAAAGCGAGTTGCGCCGTTTTTCCACCCGGCGCCGCGCAGAGGTCGGCGACCCGCGCCCCGCGCAGATCGCCGAACAGATTTACCGGCAGCGCTGCGGCTGCGTCCTGCACCCACCACGCGCCCTCCGAAAAACCCGGGAGCAAGGAAATTGCGCCATGTGCCGACGTTCGCACCGTTCCCGTGGGCAGCACGCGGCCGCGCAGACGTTCGGCCCAGGAGTCGGCATTGTCCTTGACTGTGATATCGAGAGCCGGCTCGTGCCCGATCGCCGTCGCGATGGCCCGCGCGGTGTCGCGGCCATAGGTCTTGCTCCAGCGCTTGAGCAGCCAGTCTGGCGTGTCACGTGAAACGTCGCCGGATTGCACCGCTGCGCCTATTTGTGCGACGCGGCGCAAGACGGCATTTACGAGGCCGGCGTACCGTGCTGCGCGCCGGTCGCCCTGCGCGAGACGCACCGACAGGTCGACGGCGGCGTGGTCGGGGACTTCGAGCCAAAGAATTTGAGCTGCGCCGAGCAGAAGGATGGTTTCGGCGCGCGGAGCGTCGGTGGGGAATCCCTTTTCGAGAAATCCGCCAACCAGATGGCGAAGCGTGCCGAGGCGGCGCAAAACCGTTGCGGCCAACCGGCGCGTCAGCGCGCGGTCGCGATCGGCAAGCGATACAAGGCCGGGATGGGCGCTTTTGCCGGAGAGCAGCTCGTCGAGAGGGGTGCGACGCCGCAATACGCCGTCAAGAATGTCGGCGGCGATTCTTCGGGCTGCGAGGCCGGGGACTTCCGGCTGGGGCGAGGTGCGCGGGCGCGCCATACCCCGATAGTTGCAGCTAAATTGTGTCGAGGTCGCGGACTTTGGCCAAAAAATTCAGCAACGCACAGTTTTGGCCGCGATCTACTGCTCGACGAGCACTTGCGTGCCGACGCTCACAAGCCGGTAAAGCTCCTGGATATCGCTGTTGTACATACGGATGCAACCATGTGAAACGAAGCCGCCGATCGAAGCGGGGCGGTTGGTGCCGTGGATTGCGTACTCGCCGCCGCGCATGGTGAGAGCGGCCGAGCCCATCGGATTGTTGGCGGCGCCGCCGGGAATGACCTCGGGTAAGTTCGGGCTTTCAGCGCGAATCATTTCCGGCGGCGACCAGGCCGGGCGCACGTATTTGCCTTCGATTCTTGCGCTGCCCGACCAGGCCATGCCGGCGCGGCCGACGCCGACCGGAAAGCGCAATGCGCGGCGATCGTCGACAACGTAATAGAGCCGGCGCTGGGCGGTTTTGACGACGATCGTTCCAGGCGCGTAGCCGGAAAAGGCCACCATCTCGCGGGCGTGCGCACGCGGGATTCCGGGCGACATCAGAATCAGCGCGGTCCCCAAACAGGCCGCCAGACGCCTCGGTGTGTCGCTCATGCCAGATCCGGCCTTACGCGCCAGCCTTTGCTGCCTTCTTATTCTGCCGGTTATTGACCAGATCGTCCACGACAGCCGGATCCGCCAACGTCGAGGTGTCACCGAGGTTGCCGTACTCGTCTTCGGCGATCTTGCGGAGAATTCGCCGCATGATCTTGCCGGAGCGGGTTTTCGGCAGACTGGGCGCGAACTGGATCAAATCGGGCGAAGCGATCGGCCCGATTTCCTTGCGCACCCAACCGACGAGCTCCTTGCGCAGGTCTTCGGTTGGCTTTTCGCCCGCCATCAACGTCACGTAGGCGTAGATGCCCTGGCCCTTGATGTCATGCGGATAGCCGACGACAGCTGCCTCCGACACTTTCGGGTGAGCGACCAGCGCGCTTTCAACCTCGGCGGTGCCGAGACGGTGTCCGGCAACATTGATGACGTCATCGACGCGGCCGGTGATCCAATAGTATCCGTCCTCGTCACGGCGGCAGCCGTCGCCGGTGAAATACTTGCCCGCATAGGCCTTGAAGTACGTGTCGATGAAACGCTGGTGGTCGCCGTAGACGGTGCGCATCTGGCCTGGCCATGAATCGACGATGCAAAGGTTGCCGCTTCCGGCGCCTTTGATCTCCTTGCCCTCGGCGTCGACGAGCTGCGGGATGACTCCGAAAAACGGCCGCGTCGCGGATCCAGGCTTGAGCTTTGTCGCGCCCGGCAGCGGCGTGATCAGAATGCCGCCCGTTTCGGTCTGCCACCAGGTATCGACGATCGGGCAACGATCGTCGCCGACCACGTGGTAGTACCATTCCCACGCTTCCGGATTGATCGGCTCGCCGACCGTGCCGAGCAGGCGAAGTGACTTGCGCGAGGTTTTTTTGACCGGATCGTTGCCACCCTGCATCAGCGCGCGGATGGCGGTCGGCGCTGTGTAGATGATGTTGACCTTGTGCTTGTCGCACACTTCCCAGAAGCGTGACGTTGTCGGATAGTTTGGCACGCCTTCGAACATCATCGAAATCGCGCCGTTGGAAAGCGGGCCGTAAACGATGTAGCTGTGGCCGGTCACCCAGCCGACGTCGGCGGTGCACCAGTAAATGTCGCCGTCGTGATAGTCGAAGACGTACTGATGCGTCATCGACGTATAAATCAGGTAGCCGGCAGTCGTGTGCAGCACGCCTTTCGGCTTACCGGTCGAACCCGACGTATACAGAATAAACAGCGGATCTTCCGCGTTCATCTCCTCGCAAGGGCAATCAGCCGAAACATTCCTCGCGGCATCATCGTAGTAGATGTCGCGGCCCGACTTCATGTTGACTGCGGCGTTGGTCCGCTTGACGACGATGACCGACGTCACGCCGCCCGCCTTGTCGCAGGCCGCATCGACATTGGCCTTCAATGGAATCTTGCGCCCACCGCGGATGCCTTCGTCGGCCGTGACGACCACGTTCGACTTGCAATCCTCGATTCGACCGGCCAGTGAGTCGGGTGAGAAGCCGCCGAACACGACGGAGTGGACGGCACCGATGCGTGTGCAGGCAAGCATCGAGATCGCCGCTTCCGGGATCATCGGCATATAGATGGTGACGCGGTCGCCCTTCTTGACGCCGCGCGCCTTCAGCACGTTCGCGAAACGGCAGACCTCGGCGTGCAGCTGCTTGTAGGTGAGCTTCTTGTCGTCCTTCGGGTCATCGCCTTCCCAGAGAATGGCGGTCTGGTCGCCGCGTTTGGCTAGATGTCGGTCAACGCAGTTGTGACAAACGTTGAGCGTGCCGTCCTCGAACCATTTGATCGAAACGTTGTGCGGATCGTAGGAGGTGTTTTTCACCTTGCTAAACGGCTTGATCCAGTCGACGCGCCTGGCGTGTTCCGCCCAGAAGCCGTTCGGGTCGTCGATCGAACGGTCGTACATTTCCTTGTACTTGGCGTCGTCGACGAAAGCGCGCTTCCGCCATTCAGCCGGCACGTCATAGACTTTATCGGACATCGGCACTCCTCCCGCCCGCCGTTGACGCCGCGGGCTCCCGCTTACCTGTTGCCTGCATTATGCGACGGCGCCTTGATTTGGAACAAGGCAGACAAATTGCCACTTTGGTCGCGGATTCTGGCCTGATTCCTCGTCGGTCAACGGCCAAAACCGCCCAGGATCGCTCCGATGATCAGCAACGCGCCAAGCCAGGCGATGCTGTCAATGACGGTCAACATCGCCTTGCGATTGGAAAATGCGTTGTTGGAGGCGCTTGTGGTGACGACGAAACCGAGCCAGCAGAGCGCTCCGGATATAAGTCCGGCCCGCACCGTGAACATGTTCAGATGCACGAGAATGCCATACAGCACCCAGGCCATGATGATCTCGGCGAGGAACACCAGGACAAAAGGCGCTGCCATTGCGACGGCCGATTTCCCGGCCTGCTCTGCTTTGCATTGTTCGAGCGTCTTTCCCTGCGCGGCCATCCACCACTTGCCGAGGCTGGTGTAGTAGATACCGCCGAAAATCCAGGCGGCAACGGCGGCAACGAGAATCGAGACAATATTGGCGTGGGTAAAGCTCATAGGGGGCCTCCATATGCCCGGCATCCGCACCTTGCTGAGAGCATAATGAAAAGGTCGAGGGCCGACACAAGCCCCAGCGGCCAATTAGGCCTTCAGCCCGCCCATCTTGCAGACCAGTTTCCATTCGGTCTCGGTCACCGGCTGCGCCGACAGGCGTCCGTATTTCACCAGCGCCATGCTTTTAAGCTTTGGCTCAGCTTTGATCGCCGCGAGTGTCACCGGATTCGGCAGCGGCTTATCCGCCATGGTGGTGACGGCCACCCACGGCTCGCCTTTGGCGGCGGTCGGATCAGGGAACGATTCCCGGATCACCTCGCCGATGCCGACAACCTGCTTCTCATCGCCCGTGTGGTAGAAGAAAAACTTGTCGCCTTTTTTCATTTCGCTGAGATGGCGGCGGGCGGTGAAATTGCGCACGCCGGTCCAGGCCTCGCCTTTGGCTCCGCGCTTGACCTGATCATTCCAGGAATACTCTTCCGGTTCGGTCTTCAACAGCCAGTACGCCATGTCATGATTCCGATTTCAAAGGTCTTGTCAGCAGCGACTCGATGGCCTCGTCGACGTTCATTTTTCCCGCCAGCACTGCGGCGACCGCGCCTGAGATCGGCATGTCGACATTCTTTGCACGCGCCATATCCGTCAGCACGGGCGCGGTGAACACGCCTTCGGCCAGCTTGCCATGTGCGGCGGCGTCCACCTTTTCGCCTTTCCCTAACGCGACGCCACAGGAGAAGTTGCGTGACTGCGGCGTCGAGCATGTAAGAATCAGATCGCCGAGACCGGAAAGGCCCATCATGGTTTCCGTCTTGGCGCCATGAGCCTTGCCGAAACGTACAAGTTCGGCAAAGCCGCGCGTCGTCAGCGCGGCAGAAGCGCTGGCGCCAAGCCCACGCCCGGTAACGATGCCGGCGGCGATCGCAAGTACATTCTTCGTTGCGCCGCCGAGCTCGACTCCACGCACGTCGGTGGAATGATAGGGACGAAACGCGCCTGCATTGATCGCATGTGCGAGGGCGACCGCTACCGCCGGGTCAGCCGCAGCGATTGTGACGGCGGTCGGCAGCCCGCGCGCAACGTCGGCGGCGAAGCTTGGGCCGGACAGAATCCCCGGCACGGCTTTTGGCGCACACTCCGCAATTACTTCGGTCATGAACTTGTTTGTGCCATGCTCGATGCCCTTGGCGCAGGCCACCAGGGGAATTGCGCCGGATAGTGACTTTGCAAGCGCGCTTACGACCGAGCGCATCGCCTGCGCAGGCACGACCAGCAGAATCGCTTCGCCGCGTGCGGCCTCGCCCAGATCGCGCGTCACCTTGATGCGCTCATCTAGCCTTACGCCCGGCAGGAATTGGCTTTCGCGATTTGCCGACAAACGCTCGGCATTTTTGGCATCGAACTCCCATAGCGTCACATCGCGTCCCGCGCGCGCGCAGGTAAGGGCCAGCGCCGTTCCCCAGGCGCCTCCGCCAAGCACTGCGATGCGTTGGAAGCTCATGCTACTGGCTCAACCACGCGGTCATTTATACGCCGCCGTTCGGCGCCGCGCGCCCTCGGCGGCAGCGATTTCATCCAGCGGCCAGCGTGCTCGCGGCGCGACGTCCAAGGTGTCAGTAAGGCCAAGTGCCAGCCGTTCACACCCGGCCCAGGCGATCATTGCGGCATTGTCGGTGCAGAGATCGAGCGGCGGTGCGACCAGAGTTGTGCCCACCTCGAAGGCCAGCCGGTTGAGCGCGCGGCGGATCGATTGATTGGCGGCGACACCGCCGGCCGCAACCAGCGCGGTGGGCGTGCCAAAGCGCGTGCGGAACAGCCGCAGGCCCGCGCGCAGGCGATCGAACACGACATCGACAATCGCTTGTTGAAACCCGGCGCAAAGATCGGCCACGTCCTGATCGCTGAGCGGGGCAATCTTCTCGGCCTCCAGGCGTAATGCGGTCTTCAGGCCGGACAGCGAGAAATCAGGCTCCTTGCGGCCGTGCATCGGACGCGGCAGTTCGAAGCGTGTCGGGTTGCCGCGCAGGGCCTCTCTTTCGACTTCGGGTCCGCCCGGATAGCCAAGGCCGAGCAATTTTGCGGTCTTGTCGAAGGCCTCTCCGATGGCGTCGTCCTGCGTGGTGCCGAGGCGCACATAGTCCCCGACGCCGCGCACCGCGAGGATCTGGGTGTGACCGCCTGAAGCGAGGAATAGGCAATATGGAAACGGCGTATTGTCAGTCAGCCGAGCGGTCAGGGCATGCGCTTCAAGGTGATTGACGGCGATCAGCGGCTTGTTTTTCACGAGCGCAATCGCTTTTGCCGTTGTCAACCCGACGATGACCCCGCCGATCAATCCAGGACCGCCGGCCGCAGCGATCGCGTCGATGGCGTCGTAGCTGCAGTTGGCCTGCGCCATAGCCCTGCCAATGATGCCGTCTAGCGTCTCAACGTGGGCCCGCGCGGCAATCTCGGGCACAACACCGCCAAAGGCGGCGTGTTCGCGCACCTGCGAGAAGATCACATTGGATAGAATTTTGCCGCGGCCATCCTCGAAACGCTCGACAACCGCCGCCGCGGTCTCGTCGCAGGTCGTTTCTATTCCAAGGACGACCATGATTCCTCTTCTAAATCTACCGCTTCCAGGTGGGCGAGGTGACGGCAGCTTAAATAATAGCTAGTCCTGACGACAGGGCCGCTCGGTTCCGGCCTAGCATTGCGAGGTTACATGGCGCAATCCAGAGCGTCCTTGCGCATCGGCACGCGCGGCAGCCCGCTCGCGCTGGTGCAGGCACGTATGGTGCGTGCGCGCCTAGCGGCGGCGGCCGGGCTCGAGGAAGATGCGATCGAACTTGTCATCATCCGCACCACCGGCGACACGATTCAGGACCGGCCGCTCGCCGAGGAAGGCGGCAAAGGATTGTTCACCAAGGAAATTGAGGAGGCGCTCCTCCACAGGGTCGTAGACCTCGCTGTGCATTCGGCGAAAGACATGCCGACTGTACTGCCCGACGGGCTTGTCCTCGCCGCGTGCCTCGAGCGCGAAGACCCGCGCGACGTCTTCATCAGCCGTAAGGCGCGTTCCCTTTCCGACCTGGCGCGTGGCGCAAGTCTCGGCACGGCATCGCTGCGCCGGCAGGCGATCGCCAAGCGTGCACGCCCCGACCTGCGTATCCTGCCGCTGCGCGGCAATGTCGAAACGCGACTGCGCAAACTCGAGGCCGGTGAAGTCGATGCAACGATACTTGCTCTCGCCGGACTGAAGCGTCTCGGTCTTTCCGATGATGCCACCGTCATTATGAGCGCGGATGAGTTTTTGCCGGCGGCGGGGCAAGGTGCGATTGGTATTGAAATCCGCGAGGACAATACGGACGTGCGCGATATTCTCACTCGTGTTGATCACGGCGATACGTCGGTGGCCATCGTGTGCGAGCGCGCTTTTCTGGGTGCGCTTGATGGTTCCTGCAAGACTCCCATCGCCGGTCATGCGACCGTGTCCGGCGGCGCCGTGCAGTTTCGCGGGCTGATCGCGCGTCCGGACGGGAGCGCCGCATACGACATTGCCGGCACCGGCAAGCGCAAGGATGCCGCCACTATCGGCGCGGACGCGGGCCGCGAGCTCAAACACCGCGCGGGCCCAGGATTTTTCGATTGAACCATGCGTATCATCGTCACCCGCCCGCAAGCCGATGGTGAGCGCACCGCAGCCGCGCTGGAGGCGCTCGGGCACGAGGTATTGTTGGCGCCGCTGATGCGGATCGAACCAGTCGCCGCGGATCTTGCCGGAACCTGGAGCGCAATCGTGATAACGAGCGCCAATGCGTTGCAGACGGTTCCCGTTACGGCTGACAAAACGCTGCCGGTGTTTGCGGTCGGCGATCGTAGTGCAGAGGCAGCGCGGCGAGCGGGATTTTCCCAGGTGAGTTCCGCGAACGGCGATATCAAAGATCTCGTGCGATTGGTCGCCGCGCGTGCGGCCGGTGCGAAGACTCCACTGCTCTATCTCGCGGGCGAGGATCGCGCCGGCGATTTGGTCGCGCAACTGGCGGCGCATGGCATCGATGCCGAGATGAAGGTCGTCTATCGTATTGTCGCCGAGGTCTTTCCGCCCGTCCTGGCCGCCGCGCTCGAAGCCGGCGATGTCGACGCCGTGCTGCACTTTTCCCGCCGCAGCGCCGAACTTTTTGTTGAAGGTGCCCGGGCGTCAGGTGTCGCCGGGCCGGCGGAGGATGTCCGGCATCTTTGCTTGTCTGCACAGGTTGCAGAGCCGCTTGCCGGCGCGACCCGCGTTGCCATCGCTGCCCGCCCGGACGAAGGGGCTTTGATAGCACTTTTGCGGGCTTAGCCGACTTGATTGTTGGCGTGCAAAGGCCAATTGCGTTATTTCCTGTCTGGCGGGGTTGAGACGATTCGTTGAAGGAAGCGCGCATGTCGGACAAGCGCACAACTCCGGACCCTGCCGAAGGCGCCCGTCGCCGCAAAAGGCCGGCTCCGACCATCGACCTGACGGCGACCGATGTTTCGGCGTCATCCCCCGAATATGAGGCGCAAGCGGCCGAACCGGCGCGCGATGAACCTCCTTCGGAGGCAGCAGAGTCCGCGGCCGAAAGCCCGGCAAGCAACAGCGCAAAGCAACAGAATTGGGCGGCGGCGCGTCAGATGTTTTTCGCGGGGCTTGGCGGCGCGGCGATCGTCGCACTTGTATTTTTCGGAGTCTGGCTCGCGGGGCTTGTGCCGGCCCGCCAAGCCAGTCCTACCGATGCAGCGACGGCTTCAGTTGCGGCGCTCAATGAACGTCTTGCCAAAATCGAATCCTCCATTGCAAAAACCCCGGCGAGCGATCCGGGCATTTCCGAACGGCTGTCGGCGGCCGACAATGCCGTGAAATCGCTCGGCATTGCACTGACGGCGCTCAACAAGCGCAGTGATGAGGTTGCCACGCGAGCCGACGCGGCCGACAAGGCCATCACGGAATTGCGCGACAGTGTGCAGGGGCTCAGCAGGAATACGTCGGCCAGCCCGTCTCCGGCCGACATCGAGGTCCTGCAAAAACGTCTGACTACGCTTGAGCAGGCAGCGAGGAGCACCACAGGTGACAAGGCGGCTCGCCTTGCGCTGACGGCGGCCGCGCTGCGCGATGCGGTCATTCGTGGTGTGCCATTCAACGCGGAACTGGAGGAAGCACGAGCTCTCGGTGCGGATGAAAAGCATTTGGCGTCGCTTGCTCCTTTTGCAGCGAGCGGCGTACCGAGCGCGGCGACTTTGGCCCAAGAATTGCGCGCGTCGATTCCGGCCCTGACCAAAGCGTCAGGCGGACAGGCGCCGGGTGGCGATTTTCTGGATCGGCTGCAAGCTAACGCCAGCAAGCTCGTTCGTATTCGGCCGCTGGGTGCGCCCGCGGGTGATGACTCCTCGGCCGTGCTGGCGCGGATCGAAGTTGAGACGGCGCATGCCGATATCGACGGCGCTCTGGCCGACCTGGGGAAGCTCGATGCGACGACGCGGGCGTTGGCGCGCGACTGGATTGCCAAAGCACAGTCACGACAGGCGGCAATAACGGGCGCTCGCCAATTCGCCGCCGACACAATGCACGCGCTCGCCAAGCGATGAGGCCGGGATGATCCGTATCGTCCTATTTCTGATTTCGGTTTTGGCCGTTGCTTGGGGATTTGCCTGGGTCGCTGACCGTCCGGGCGAGATCGCAATTACCTGGATGGGTTATCGGGTCGAAACGTCGGTGATTGTTGCCGCATTCGCCGTCGCCGCCCTTGCACTTGTTATCCTGGCGATCTGGTCGATCGTGCGTCTGATTTTGCATTCGCCCGAGCAGGTGTCATTGTTCTTGCGCCATCGGCGCGCCATCAAAGGCTACCTCGCCATAAGCCGTGGCCTGATTGCGGTCGGCGCCGGCGATTTGCGCCTGGCGCGCCGGTCCGCCGACGATGCAGCCCGGCTTTCGCCGGGCGATCCGCTCGCGCTGCTGCTGACCGCGCAGTCTGCGCAGATGGCCGGCGACAGTGTCACGGCCGAGCGCGCATTCCGCGACATGAGCACGCGCGATGATACGAAGCTGCTCGGGCTTCGCGGTCTCTACATCGAGGCGCAGCGCCGCAACGATCTGAATGCGGCGCGGCTTGCGGCTGAAGAAGCGGCAAAGACGCAACCCGGCGTAGTGTGGGCGGGCTTGGCCCTATTGGATTACCGTTGCGCTGCGAAGGACTGGTCCGGTGCGCTCGACGCGCTCGATCACCTGAAAAGCGCACTGCAGAAACCGGATTATCGCCGCAAGCGTGCGGTCCTGCTGGTTGCGCGCGCGCAGGCGCTCGAGGACATCGATCGCGATACATCGCGCGCTCTTGTGCTCGAATCCGTCAAGCTCGCGCCCGATCTGGTTCCGGCAGCCGCGCTTGCGGGACGGCGGCTCTCGGAAGCAGGCGATGTCCGCAAGGCAAGAAAAATTCTGGAAGCGGCCTGGGCAATTAACCCGCACCCCGACATCGCCGAAAGCTACGCAAACGTCCGGCTCGGCGACAGCGCGCGCGAGCGGCTGACGCGTATGCAAAAACTCGCCGAGAAGGTTCCGGGCCAACTCGAAGGCGCGCTGGCGGTAGCGCGTGCAGCACTCGATGCGCGTGAGTTTGCGACCGCGCGGGCAGCGCTCGCACCATATGTCTCAGCACCGACACGTCGCGTCGCCATGCTAATGTCGGAAATCGAAGAAGCGGACCAGGGCGATCAAGGACGTGTGCGCGAATGGATGGCGCGTGCCATGCGCGCTTCCGGCGATCCTGCGTGGACGGCTGACGGCGCGGTTGCCGAACACTGGTTGCCGGTGTCACCGAACGGACGACTGGACGGATTCGAATGGAAAGTTCCACTTGCGGAGATCGGTGATGCCAGGCCGGTGATCGAAGTCACGCCTCCCGCCGTCGAGGTGATCACACTCCAAGCACCGGAAACGAAGCTGAATACCGCACCCGCAACGCCTCCGCGCAAGGCCGGCAGATCAAAGGGGCCGGACATGCGAAGGCCGGTTGAGCCCGTGATTCCGCTTGTGCACGCGCCGGACGACCCCGGGCCGGACTCCGGCGCCGACGGTGACCTGATGCCGAAATTGTCGACGTCACGCGAGAGCGATGGCTGGCAGCGGTTGCGCAGGCTGTTCCGCTAGATCACCGGGCGACCGATAAAGGCCGTATTGCTTGCCAATTGTGGGCTGCATCGATATCAGTGGCGCGGTTTTCAGCCGGCGTAGCTCAGCGGTAGAGCATCCGCTTCGTAAGCGGGTGGTCGGGGGTTCAAATCCCTCCGCCGGCACCATTTTTGTGCATGGATGCCCTCCCGGATTTCGTTCGGCAAGGTAAATTGGGTGAACTTCATGCGAGTGCGCAATTGCTTGAACTAGTGCGGTAATTTATGATGTGCGACGTGGTTGGGGCCGGGGTGTCTACAGGCGTGCGGAATTAGACCTGTCAATCTCCTGCACCGATAACGTAAGATATTGCGCAGAGGGATCAGTCACTTCGCCTGTAGAGTAGCCCCATGGCCAGACCAGCCGTTATTCTCGTTGGCGCCGATAAGGGTGGCGTTGGTAAGACAACCGTCGCCCGCACCCTGATCGACTATTTTGGCGCGCATCAGACGCCAACCCGTGCCTTCGATACGGAAGCGCCGCGTGGCACGCTCAAGCGTTTTCATCCCGACCTGACCGAGGTGGTCGATGTGACCTCGGTCTCCGATCAGATGAAGATCTTTGACACGCTGGGCAGCGCCGATGCCAAGGTGACAGTCATCGACGTGCGCGCCGGCCTGTTGTCATCGACGCTCCAAGCGCTCACTGAAATCGGCTTTCTGGAATCGGCGAAGAAAGGGCAGATTACCTTCGCAGTGTTTCACATCCTTGGTCCGTCGATTGCCTCACTGGAGGAGATCGCTGAGACGGCACGCGTCGTCGGCGACGCCAACTACTTCCTGGTTAAGAATTTCGTGAACAACACGACATTCTTTGAGTGGGATCCGGCGACCTACAATTCATATTTCAAGAAGATCAAGGGCGCTGAAGAGATCACGATTCCGAAGCTCAACGAAATGGCCTACGAGCAGGTGGAAGTGGCGAGCGTGCCGTTTGTTTCGTTTGTCGGCAACAAAGGACCGAAAGGCGAAGCGGCAAACTATTCATTCGTTCTTCGGGGTTATGTACGTCATTGGCTCGGTAACGTCTGGGGTGAATTCGACAAGGTGAAGCTGGTCGATCTTGTCTCGCCGAAGATGGAAAGCAACGTCCGTCAAGTCGCTGGCTAACATCGATCAAAGTCGCGCCGGGTCAGCGCGCGGCGTCCGGTCAGGTGATGTCATTTCGCAGCTCCATCACCATTGTCGCATCGCCGCGACCTCGCGTAGGGAAAACGTTGGTCGCGCGGCTTCTGACCGACTTCCACCAGGGTGAGAACCGCAAGGTTGTGTCGTTCGACCTCAATTCAGGCGAACAGACGCTGACGCAATTTTTGCCCGAGCAGACGGTCGCGGCTTCCGTTCGCGATGTGAACGGACAGATGGCCCTGTTCGATAGGCTGGTGACCGGCGATGACACGACCAAGATCATCGACCTCGGGCATGAATCGTACGAATCTTTTTTCACGTTGGCTCAGCAGATCGATTTTATCGAGGAAGCCCGGCAACGATCGATTGTAGTCGCGATCCTGTTCATGGTGACGCCGGACCAGACATCCGTTACAGCATACCGCAATCTGCGCGATCGATTCCCGCGTGCGCTGCTGGTGCCGCTTCACAACGAGATCCTCGGATCAGCGCAACATCGCGACAAGTATCCGATCTCCGGAACCGGCGCGCTCACCGTCAAGTTGCCGGCATTGGCTCCGGGCCTGCGCAAGCTGATCGACAACCCGCCGTTCTCATTCACAGATTCGAATATGGGCAATGCGACAGATGTACCCCTTGATGCGCATATCGAGTTGCAGCGCTGGTTACGTCGAATTTACCTCGAATTCCGCGAGCTCGATTTGCGTCTTCTATTGGCCGACCTGAGTTCATCGATCCGCTTTGGGTCATAAAAGCTGCCGAATTGGCGGATTTTCGCCGGTAATTCGCCCCTTTAAAAAGTTGGGAACGCGGACCGTTCTGGCGCGTTTGTCTCGCCAGACTTCCCTACGTTTACAACCGGGCTCTAGGAGGTACGCCATGTGGCTCACGCTGTTTTGCGTCGTCATCAGCATCTCCCTCGGCCTCGCCTTGGGGGCGATGGTTGTGGATTCATATGAGGAGAAGGCTCGGCCTTGAACACGGATCAGTGGAAAAGGCTCAGGCGGCCGGAGGGCCGCCTGTTTTTTTGCCGGAGCAAGCATTCCGGAACTTTGCAATAATGTGGGTATGCCGCCGCCGATAATGCTGTCGAGGCGTTTTGCGCCTCTGTTCTGGTGCCAATTTTTTGCGGCTTTCAACGACAATTTTCTGAAGACCGCCCTGGTCTTTGTCGTATTGTTCCATCTGAACGCGCGTGATGCCGAAGTCCTGATCACGTTCGCAAGCGCGATATTTATCGCACCGTACTTTTTTCTTTCGGCGCTCGGCGGTGAGTTAGCGGACCGTTACGATAAGGCCCGGGTCGCGCAGCACCTGAAATTTATTGAAATCTTTGTCGCCGTCCTGGCAGCGTGGGGATATGTGCAGGCTTCGCTCCCTCTGCTGTACCTCTCACTGCTCGGGTTTGGCATCCTTGCGGCTCTTTTCGGGCCAATCAAATATGGGATACTTCCGGACCACTTGCGGCGCGAGCAGTTGCCAATTGGCAATGCGCTGGTGGAAGGCGCCACCTTTGCTGCCATTCTCTTAGGAACCATCGCCGGCGGTCTCGCCGCGCATGGTGAAAGAAGCCGCACCCTCTTTGCGGCATTGGTCGTAGGCTTTGCGGTCGCGTGCTGGCTGTCGGCGCGATTGATTCCGGCGACCGGCGAGGGCGCACCGAATCTAAGGATCTCGGCCAATATCGTCACTTCCACGGCCGCAATGATCCGTTATTTGCGTGCCGACCCGCGCCTGTGGTGGGGCGCGATGGTGACGAGCTGGTTCTGGCTGGTCGGCATCGTTGTGTTGTCGCTGCTACCGCCGCTTATCAAGGCTCTCATCGGGGGGAACGAAGACACAGTCACAGCCTATCTTGCGATATTCACCGTTGCGGTTGGCGCCGGTTCCGGTCTTGCGGCAGCAATCGCGCGCGGCCGGATCGTGCTCAGAACGACGCTTGTCGGCGCCGTGCTGATCGGCGTGTTCGCCGTTGATCTCGGCGCTGCAACACTCGGCGCTGCGCCGATTGCGTCGGCGCAGGGGCCAGCCGTGGTCTTCGCCTCGGCGCTTGGTATTCGCGCGGCCGTGGATCTATGCGGGCTCGCAGTTGCCGGCGGCCTTTTCATCGTTCCGGCTTTTTCAGCAGTGCAAGCCTGGAGCGGTGTGGACTATCGCGCGCGGACCATCGCTGCAGTCAATGTGCTCAATGCGGCGTTCATGACTGGAGCGACAATTCTAGTAGCGCTCGCGCAAAAATTCGGAGCAACCATTCCCGCGCTATTTCTGCTGATTGGTGCGACGACGTTTCTTGTTGCGCTGGCGATCTGGAAGACGATGCCGAAATCAGGATAGTTCATTTCCGCATCTTCAGCACACGGTCCACCATCTCTCCGGCAACCCCGAGATAGTTTGCGGGATCGACCAGTTTTTCCAACTTTTTGCGGTCGGCGTGCTTGGCAATTTCTTTGTTCTCCGCGAGCAGATCGATCAGGGGTCGTCCAGTCTTCACTACGTCGCGGCAGATGTCATAGACAAGATCGTGCGCCTTGTTGCGGCCGAGGTCCGCACCCAGGCCCATCATCACCGCTTCTGACATGATCAATCCGTTGGTGATGTCGAGATTTTCCCGCATCTTCTTTTCGTTGACCTGAAGGCCTTGGACGAGAAAGCGCGTCTGCGACAGCGCGCCTGCCGACAGCAGGAAAATTTCCGGCAGCGCGATCCATTCGATTTCCCAAGGCCCTGTCGCCCGCTCATGGTCTTCGACCTGGGCCTCAAGCAGGGCGGCAACGAGCTGGCGCACCATTGCGGTTTGCGCGGTGATGTACACAGATGAAATCGGGTTGCGCTTCTGGGGCATCGTCGATGACGAGCCGCGACCGGCATGAAAGGGCTCGAATACTTCCTCGACTTCTGTCTGCATCAGAAGCTTCACATCGAATGCGATCTTGCCGCAGCTTCCGGTGACGAGCCCAAGGAAACATCCGACCTCCGCGATGCGGTCGCGTACCGTGTGCCAGGAAATTTCAGGCTGGCCGAGCTTGAGCTCCTTCATCAGCCCATCCTGCACTTTCAGCCCATCCTTGCCCAACGAGGACAGCGTTCCGGCAGCGCCGCCGAATTCGCCGACCAGCACGCGCGGCTTCATCTCGTTCAGGCGCTGCTTGTGCCGCTCGAATGCGGCCAGCATCGTTGCCATCTTGTAGCCAAATGTGATCGGCACGGCTTGCTGCAAGTTGCTTCGGCCGGCCATCGGCGTGTCGCGGTACTTTTTCGCAAGCGCGGCGAGGCCATCGCAAATTCCCTCGATATCCTTTTCGACGATCGCGAGCGCCTCGCGAATCTGCATGATCGTTGCGGTATCAGTGATGTCCTGGGTGGTGGCGCCCCAATGCGACCATTCCCCGAGCCCGTCCTTGCAAAGTTTCACCAGCTGCTGGACGACAGGCAGGACCGGATAGCCGATCTTTTCGGTCGCCTCCTTTAGTTTTGCCATGTCGATCTTGCCGGCTGAGCAGTGGCGCGCGATTTCAGCGGCGGCTTCCTTCGGAATGATGCCAAGCCTAGCCTGCGCGCGCGCAAGCGCGGCCTCGAAATCGAGATACTTCTGCACCCGGTTCTCATCGGAGAAGACGTTCCGCATCGCTTCTGTCGTGAAGATATCGCGGAATACCGCGGAATCGAGGATCGTTGAGGGCATTCGGTATTCTCCTCTCGGTTGCACGTTAGCTGTTCGGTCCGCCCGATCAAGCACATGTCGCGACGGGGTGCCGCGCACGCGCCGTTGCGGCCATGCGGGGGCGTTGCTACGCTTATTCAAACGACTTCAAACAAATAAAGCGGGGAGGATCAGCCATGCCGATGTCCATCGATCGCCGCCGGTTGCTCGGAGGCAGCGCAGCTATTGGTTTGGCCGGCGCGTTTCCACGCCGTCTGTACGCACAGGAGGCGCGCACGAAGATCCGTGTCGGTCTGGTGCGTCTGATCTCCTCGGGCCCCATCTTCATCGCCGAGGCAAAGAACTTTTTCGAAAAGGTCAATCTCGACGTCGAGCTGAAGTACTTTGCGGATGGTGCCCTGGCCATGCCGGCGCTGGTCGCCGGCGAACTCGACCTCACGGCTTCCACGCTCAATGCGGGCCTGTTCAATGCTGTCGCAAAAGGTGCGCCCTACAAGTTGATTCTCGATCGCGGGATCGAAAAGCCCGGCTCTGGCTCGATGACGATTGTCGCCAGCAATGCGATGCATGACGCTGGTTACACCTCGACCGACAGAGCCAAGCTGCTCAAAGGCAAGAAAATCGCTATCCAAGCGCCTGGCAGCATCGACCAGTATCTGTTCGGCCGCGCTGCCGAGAAAGCGGGCCTTGACCCGACCCAAGACCTCAATTGGTCGAGCGGCATGCCTTATCCCGACATGATCAAACTCATGGGTGCCGGACAGGCGGACGCTGCAAATATACCGGTACCGCTGGCCTATCTCGCCGAGAAGAACAATGTCGGAAAAATCATCGGCGCCGGTTCCGATATTGAGCCCAATGCCCAGCTCGCCTGTTGGGTCATGTCCTCGAAATTTATTGCCGAGAATAAATCGGCGGCCATACGTTTCGCGATGGTGCACACTTACGCCGGCCGTTTGTTCAATAAGGCGGCGGCGGCGAAGGATGCCGACGTGGTCAAGATCATATCGGACGCCACCAAGGTGCCGGCGCCGCTGATCGAACGCGCAGCGCCACGTTGGACCTGGTTCGACGAGAAAGGAATGCCCAACGTGGACTCCTGCGTCGAGCAAGGGAAGTTCTGGAACAAGATTAAGCTGGTGAACGCCACAGTGACGAAAGAGCAGCTGTTTGACCTGTCTCCTGCGACAGAAGCCGACGCGAGGCTGAACAAGAGCAATCCGTTCACCTGACCGCCTCCGATTATTATGCCGGCGGTTGCGATCGAGTTCGACGATGTAGGGCTGACATTCGCGCCAGCGTCCACTGCACCCACGACTGCGCTCGAAGGGGTGAGCTGCGGCTTTGAGCCCGGCAGGGTGACCGCGCTGATCGGCCCCAGCGGTTGCGGCAAAAGCACGCTGTTGCAGATCGCCCGCGGCTTTCTTGAGCCGACGCGCGGAACATTGCGCTTTCTCGAGCGCGCGAATGGCAAAGCGACGGCGCGGCCGGCGATGTCCACGGTCTGGCAGGCCTTCAATCTGTTTCCGTGGCTTACCGTCATCGACAACGTGGCCTTTGGTCTCGATCTGGCAGGCATTGCAAAGAACGAGCGCGATGCGCGGGCGCGACGCGCAATTGCCGCGGTCGATCTCATCGGCTTTGAAGATCGCTATCCACGTCAGCTCTCGGGCGGCATGCGGCAGCGGGTCGGGCTTGCCCGCGCGCTTGTGATGGAGCCGGAGGTCCTGCTGCTCGATGAGCCGTTCGGCGCGCTCGATGCGCAGACCCGGCTTGTCCTGCAGGAACAACTGGCGCGGCTGGTGGAAACCAGCGGTACCACCGCAATCCTGGTCACTCACTCTATCGAAGAAGCGATCCTGCTCGCTGATACGATTTTGGTGATGACAGCACGGCCGGGCCGGATAGCCGCGCGAATCGATGTCGATTTGCCGCGGCCACGTAGCGTGGCAACCACACGCGATCCTGGCTTTTCAGCGCTGTTCGACCGGATTTACGAGCTGCTGCGTGATGAAGTCATGCGGGCGATGGTCGGCGGGCAGGGAGAAGTCCAATGAGCGTGTCGCCTCTCGCAAAAGACGGCGCGATCCCGAAGTCGGGCTACGCACTATTCGACGACCCACGCGTGCTCGGTTGGGGCTCGATCGTCCTGGTGCTGGCCGCCTGGGAGCTGGCAGCCCGTCTTTTCAATGTCTCGGCATTATATTTGCCGCGGCCATCGCAGATCGTCGTCGCGCTGGTCACATTGTTCGGAAGCGGGGGTCTCTCGTACGATCTCGGCGTCACGCTGTGGCGCATTTTTGCAGGCTTCGCCATTGCTCTTGTAAGCGGAACCCTGCTCGGGCTCTGGATCGCGACGTCCTTTCGCGCGCGCGCGGTGGCAGATATGTTTATTGCCGCGCTCTATCCGCTCCCGAAGATCACGCTCATTCCGCTCCTTATTATCTGGCTCGGGACAGGTGGGCCATTCATGCTCACGATCAGTTTCCTTGGTGCAATTTTCCCCATCGTGATCAATACAGTTCTTGGTGTCAGCCAATGTGATCCGGGTCTTGTTCTCGCGGCGCGCGATCTCGGTGCCAAACCGCAGCAGATCATGCGGCGCGTGCTTTTGCCGAGTGCGATCCCGTCGATCTTCGCGGGCGTACGTCTCGGGCTCGGAGTCTCGATCATTCTGGTGGTCGCCGCGGAAATGGTCGTCGGAAAGGTAGGGCTCGGCGCACGACTTTATCTTGCCGGGCAGATCCTGGAGACCGAGCAGGTATTCGCCATACTGATAGTGCTCGCAATGTTGGGTATCATCGTCACCAAAGTGCAGGATGCGGTCGACGCCGCGCTGGGAAAATGGCGCATCGACTGAAGTGTCGAGGAAATCGGAAGGAGTGGTCAAATGACCGTTATGACAAAGCCCGAAAGAACGTACCGTCTGGAACCGGTGCATCCGAAGCCCGAAGAGGCACATACGATGCCTTATGCGCCGGCTATTCACATCGTCGGCGCCTGCGATCTGATGTTCGTTTCTGGGGCCACGCCGTCGCCGCTCTACCACAAGCACCCGCACGTCGATGAAGAGCACGTGCATCCACACTCGATCGAGGAGCAGACCGAGCGCGCGATGGCCGCGATCAAATCCATTCTCGACCACGTCGGTGCCAGCTGGCGTGACGTCGTGAAAATTACGAAATATTTGACGGATTTTCGCGACGCCGATGCCATGCATCGCACCATGGGCAAGCACTTCGGCGACTGGCGGCCGGCCAGCACGACGGTCTGCATCAACCAGCTGTCATCGCCGGGCGCACGCGTTGAGCTTGACATGATCGTTGCGCTGCCCAAGAAGGCGACGTGACGCTCCCTCAGCATCTCGCGCACATCGTCGAAGCCGAATATCCACGTTTCTCCGAACAGGAGATGACGCGGCGTCGTGCAGCGATTGAAGCGCTGCTGGCGCGGGCCGAATGCGACCATCTGGTCTTTTGCGGTGCCAATCGTTTTGGCTCGGCCGTGCAGTGGCTGACGCAATGGCCGGTGACGGCCGAAGCCGTCGGCGTGCTTACGCCGCGCGAGCGGGATGCGCTGTTCGTGCAACATGTCAATCACGCGCCTCAAGCCAGCATTCTTGCCGACAAGGCCGATGTGGCCTGGGGCGGTGAGTCGTCAATTGCTGCTGCGATAAAGACGCTCGAACGGCGCGATGCGCGTGCAGACCGGATCGGGACCCTCGGGCCGATGACGGCCGAGCAGCATGCCGCTCTGTCAGCGAAATTTGGAAAACTCAAGAACCTCAATCGGGACTATGTCCGCCTGCGGCAGGTGAAATCGCCCGAGGAACTGGATTGGTTACGGATCGGTGCGCACTTCAGTGATCTCGGCATGGCGGCGCTGCGTGACGGGCTAAAGCCAGGCCTGAATGAAAGGGAGCTCGGCGACCTCGTGGAACGCGCGTACATTTCGTACGGCGCAACCAATGTCATCCATTATATCGGTGTCACCTCGATGCAAACGCCTGATCTGGGCGTGCCGCGCCAGTTTCCAAGCATGCGCCAAGTCCAATCAGGTGATGTCGTGGTAGCTGAAATTACCGCGGCGTTCTGGGATCATCCGGGTCAGGTTTTGCGCAGTTTCGCGCTCGGCGAGCCGAATAAGCTCTACCGCGATCTGCACGCGAGCGCAGACGCCGCCTTCGATGCGATTGCCGCGGTCCTTAAGGCAGGCGTAACTCCGGCAGAAGTCATCGAAGCATCCGGCGTGATCGAAGATGCTGGCTTCACGATCATCGACGATCTTCTGCATGGTTACGGCGGGGGCTATTTGCCGCCAATTCTCGGCACCAAAAGTCGTCCGGCGGGTCCGGTTCCCGGCGATCCGTTTCGTGCCGGGCAGACGGTCGTGATCCAGCCCAATGTGGTGACACGCGACGGCAAAGCCGGCGTGCAGACCGGCGAAATGGTTTTGATCACCAGCACGGGAATCGAGCGGATGCATTCATTGCTGCGCGGTTTTCAGATTATTTGAGCTGTTCGGCCATCCAGTCGGCGCTTTGCGATCGCCAGCGGTAGGCGCGGTTTGTCGCAATGTGGTTACCATCCTCGATCATCATTAGCTCCACCGGTCCCTTCGCTTCGCGTGCAAGACGTTCGGCATCTTCCGCCGGCACGATGCGGTCGAGCCGACCGTTCACGATGAAAAGCGGGCAAGTGATGTTTTGCGCGACGCCCTCCAGCGAAAGCGTACCCGCGTTCTTGCGAGCTTCGTCCTGTGTCTTGCAGTGGCTGCGCACGCGAAAGGCCTCACGCGTAAGCTCTGGCAGGCCATCCCAGGCCGCGCCCCAGTTGAACGGTCCGCCCAGCGCGATGCAGGCCTTAATGCGCTTGTCGAAGGCTGCCGCGCGCGGCGCGTAGTAACCGCCGAGGCTTACGCCCCACATGCCGATGCGGTTGGCATCGAGATCACCGCGCTTTTCGACGAAGTCGAGTACGACCTTCACCGGCACCTCGTAGTCGCCACAGATCGCAAAGTCGTATTGGGCTTCGCCCTGTCCGGGACCTTCGAAGATCAATGTCGCAACCCCACGCGCGAGAAACGGTGCCTCGTAGGCATCGCCTTCTTCCTTGGTGGAATCGAGCCCGACTGCCATCACGAGAACAGGGGGCTTATCAGCGCCTGCGGGCTTGCGCAGGATGCCGGCGAGCATTTTGCCCTGATAGGGAATTTCGACACGTTCGCCAGGCGGCCGGAGATAGGGAAGTGCGGCCTGCCGGCACTCGATCTGCTTTTTGTGCGCGGCCTTCATCTGTGCCTGATCATTCACGAACAGGAATGACGCAAAATGATAGTAGACGCCGGCGCGCTGCAGGCATTCGCCGGCGGTCAGCAAGCGCTTCTTCGCGAGTGCCTCGCGGCCCAGCTGCTCGTGGTGCGCGGCGCGTTTTGACCAGGCGCTGCACCATTCGTCATAGGATCCGATTGAACTCGTGACTTCCTCGAAGTCAGTGAGCACGACGCCGTTAGCGACGAAACGCGGACCCCAATGGGCAACGGCAGCCTTCAGGCGGGGATCGGACGACATGCGCCTTATGTCCTTGTGTCTTCGGGTCAGCTGGTTTTTTCGTCGCGACGGTACCATGGCATGAAGCGACGCGTGCTCCAGTTCACCAGCAACTCGAAGCCGACACCGAAGGCGGCGAGCAGCAGCACGCCGACGAAAGCCTCGTTATGATGATAGGCACGAGAGTTGTAGAGGATGTAATAGCCAAGTCCGCCAATCGAAAGGAAAAATTCCGCCACTACGGCGCCAATCAATGCACGGCCAGCCGCCAGGCGGAAACCGGCGAGGAGATAGGGCATCGATGCTGGCAACACGATTTCGGTGAGCGTGCGCAGGCGCCTGGAGCGAAATGAGCGCGCGACTTCAAGGTACTCCCGCGGGACCGAGCGAGCGCCGTCCGCAACGTTCATCGTGATAGCAAATATTGCGGCGAAAATGATGGTGGCGATGCGCGCACCACTCGAATAGCCGAACCACAGCGAAAACAGCGGCAGCACGATAATCATCGGCATGGCGTTGAAGCCATTGATGTAGACGCGGATTACTCTGTCGATGGTGTTGCTGCGTCCCATTGCAAGGCCGATGACGGTGCCAGCCAAAAGCGTAATCGCTAGGCCTTCCGCCACTGCCAGAAGCGTCGAACCGAATGCCTGCAGGAATGCCGGGTCGGTAATTACACGCGGAATCGCGAGCACGACAGTCGTTGGCTTGGCGACATAAGCCGGAGCGGCTGCGCGAACCACGAGTTCCCAGGCCAACAGGATTGCCAGCCCGGCCACGAAACGCGGCAGGAAGTTTCCGTTGAGCAGCGTTGTCGTGCGGGACGTGGATGCATTTGCGACGATGCCTGAGCCAATTGTCGTTTCGGTCATTGGCTACTGCCTCCAACGCGCAAAATGCTGCTCGATATTCAGTCCGAGCCGCGTCAGGCCAACGCCTATCAGGCCGATTACCAGGATACATGCGAAGACGCCCGCAGTATCGAAATCCTGCGAGGCGCCCATGATGAGTTGGCCAAGTCCGGTCGAAGACAGAAAGAACTCCGCCGCAATCATTCCAACCAACGCGCGACCGATCGCCTGACGCACGCCCGTCATCATGTATGGCAAAGTGTAGGGTACCATTACCTCGCGCCAGAGCGACCACTCGGTCGATCGATAGGATCTCGCGACCTCGATAAGTTCGGGTTTTATGCTGCGCGCGCCTTCCACTGTGTTGTAAACGACGGGAAATACCGTGAATAGAAAGACGACCAGCACTTTAGGAGCAAAACCAAAACCCATCATCGACAGGATAAATGGGATCAAAGCAACCATCGGTGTAGCGTAAAGAATCATCAAGTATGGCTCGATGCCGATGCGCAAGACTCGGATACGCGCGAGCAGCAGACCAAGCGGTGCACCTATGATCAGCGCCAGAAGAAACCCGGTAAGAAAAAGCTGGGCAGAGTCGTAAAGCTGAGTCAGGAATTCGCCGCGTGTAACGAGCTGCCACAGCCGTACCAGCGTTTCTGAGAACGGCACCATGAATGCCTTGCTGGTGCTGCGCCCCGCAATCTCCCAGAGTGCAACGCCAGCAAAGATGCTGAGCCAGAACGGCAGATGACGGCGGATGCTGGCGTTGTTCATCTTACGTGTTGGTTCGCAGCCGAACAGACAGGATGTATCAAAGTCGAGAGACTTGAATGAGGGGAATTATCCCCTCATCCACTAACCAGGAACGGTGAAAAGTCTGCGACGTCACTTCACCATCGCGTTGGCATCTTTCCAGACCGTCTTGTCGACGAATTTGTCGTAGGTCACCGGTTCCTTGTCTGGCTTGATCGAACCGATTTTTTTCATAAGGGCTGCAACGGCCTCGATCTTGTTTTGCGGCAGGCCGTCATCCTTGGACGCCCAGAAGTCGATACCGAGAAAAGCCTTCAATGCAGCCTTGTTCACCTCTTTGTTGTGACCGGTCACTGAAGCTGCCTCGGCCACGGCATCGGCATTCTTTGGATCCTGCATGAAATGCGCGGCTTCGATCATCCCGGCGACCGTGCGTACGATTGCATCACGATTCTTTTCCAGATTGTCCTTGCGTACCACCAGGGTCAGATAATGACTGGTCGGGTTGGTGTTCTTCATTGCAAGAAGAATGTTGAGCTTCTTGCCCTGGTGTTCAATCTCGGCGAGATCGTCGAGATGCAGCACGGCATAGTGCAATCGACCGGCAAGAAGTGCCGGTCCCGGACCCGAGCCGAGCGCAATTTGTTTGAGTTCTTCGATCTTTACATCCTTACAGCCACCGGAGAGCATCGAGCGAAGTGCAATCGATCGCGCGCCATTGATTGAATCAACGCCCACATCCTGCCCCGCAAGATCCTTGCAGGCCTTGCCTGTCTCCGTGGTGCCCACGACCCAGTCGGGATTGGGCATCCCGTACACCGCGACCAGGGGTACGTCGGCATTGGAAACCTGATTAATGACCGGTGGTGTCGGTGACCACGCCATATCGATATCGCCAGCGACGACTGCTCGGGCGGCGGCCGTTCCGTTGTCGAAAGGCTTAATTTCGACGTTGGCGCCGTGTTTCTTGAAGAAGCCTTGCTTCTCAGCGACGAACGCGATTGTCACCGAATAGATCGGCGGAATCCCCGGTATCGCAACTACAATCTTTTTGCCTTGCGCGGCAGCCGGCCCGGCGCCCGTCAACATTGCGGCCACGAGCATGGCGCCGGCTATCAATGGGGTTGATCTGCGGATCATGGAATCCTCCCTTCAGGCTTGATTTTCTTGTTCAGCGTTCAAGTTGGAATTCGGCTTCGCGGGCTTCGCGCATCAACGTGTTCCACACCCTTTCGCGCAACTCCGCGAAGCGCGGCTCACGCAGCGTGTCGCGCGTGCGCGGGGTGGGGAGGTCGATGGTGATCGTCTCATGGATGCTCGAGGGGCGTCCCTTGAGGACGATCACACGATGGCCAAGTAGCACCGCCTCTTCGATCGAGTGCGTGACGAAGATCATCGCGGTCGGGCGTTGGTCCCAAATGCGCAAGAGTTCAAACTGCAGAATTTCCCGGGTCTGGGCGTCAACGGCGGCGAAAGGCTCGTCCATCAGCAGAACATTGGGCTCCACCGCGAGCGCGCGGGCAAGCCCGCAACGCTGCTGCATGCCTCCGGACATCTGGTACGGGAACGCATTTTCGAACCCGCCCAGCCCGACCAGCTTGATGAATTCCGGTACTTTGCGTTCGATCTGCGCCTTCGGCGCGCCAGCCATGCGAAGGCCATATGCGACGTTCTCAAACACCGTCTTCCAGGGGAACAGTCCGAAATGCTGAAAGACCATCGCGACACCGGCGATCGGCTCGGTGACGCGCTCCTGCCCGACCCATATCTCACCGGCATCGTGCGGCAATAAACCGTCGATGCAGCGAAGCAGCGTGGTCTTGCCGCAGCCGGATGGGCCGACGATTGCAACAATCTCCCGCTCGCCGACGTCGAAGTCGATATTGCGGAAGACTTCAAGCGCACCGTAATGCTTGCCGAGTCCGCGGACACGGATGCGTGGTTGGTCTTTAGAGGCCTGCGACGCAGGCGCCTTGCGGATAGCGGAAACCGCTGTCGTTTGACTTGTCACTCTGCTGCCTGTCCTGCGGGTTTTGAGTTGACTTTCGCCCAGTAGTCTTCGGCCTGCTTTGAACGTTTCAGGGCATCGAAAGTCTCGAAGCCGGGAGCCATCGACGCATCGGTTCCTGGCATGATTTGATGATGCTCGATATTCAGCGTGCGGAGCCAGCGTTGCTGCCCCATCGTGATCGCGACGAAGTAGCCTATCTCAACCAGCTCAGGCTCGCTGAAGTGCTTATGCAGGCGGTTCCACAGCTCGTCGTTGGCCGGAAGGTCCCAAGTGATCGCTTCGGCATACGCCAACGCGGCCTTCTGGCGTTGGTCATATCGCGTTGAAGATTCAAAGTTGATCAGATCGGAATAATCGTCTTCCTTGAGGCCCGATTTTGCCGCCTTGATCGAACGCTGGTTTCCGCAGAATTCGCACATCACCGAGCGCGAAACGTAGATGCGGCACAGCTCCTTTATTTTGTGGTCGGCGACGCCGTTCTTGAACACGTCGCGCCAGGTATTGGCGAACGACCAGAACGTCGCCGGTACATGCGCGCGAATGGCCTGACTTTCCGGGCGCGGCGTTCCCTCGCGCGCGCAGCGTTCGAATTCGGCGATCATGACAGGATCGTCGATCGTCGAAGGATCGACATAGCTAATACGAGGTTTCGACATCGTCAGTGAATCTCCCGGAAAAAATCACCACCGCACACCTGCACAGGTCGGTTGCGATGGCCGCGCATGTTGCCGCAACGTCACCGCACGGGCAACGGCGCACGACTGTAATTCGGTAACCGTGCCGTAGTCTTGATCGTCCTCTAGATGCACGTCGCGGTCCGGGAGGCTTGGGGCTGTAATCCTTAAATGACGGGCACTTGTTGAATGCAGCGGGATGCATCACGCTGAATCGATTCTTACCGGAAGCGATAGGTTACGAACCAGTATTGTTAATGCCGTGCAAGGTTACTCTAAAGTTGATCGAATTTCAGATACCACATTTAAACGCTACGAGTTCATGCGCTCTTCAGCATAGGCACAATTGCAACAGCGATATTAGTAATTCAATACTCCATCGCCCCTAGTGTTCCGCCGAATAGACCGGGGAAGAGTTCGGTCGCGTCAAACGGGGCTTACCGCCGTGCGTGCCAGTACCATCGTAATGATCGGGTTTGCCGTTGTGTTCGGCTTGCTCGCTGTGTTCATCGCTCAGGTCTGGCTGAACAATCAGGCCAGCCTGCGCGCGAAGAACGTCGAACCGGCGAAGACAATTGCGTCGCAGACCGTCGTGGTCGCGAAGCAGCCGCTGCGATTTGGCACCGAGCTCACCACGGCAATGCTCCAGGAAGTTCCGTGGCCATCTGACGCGTTGCCGAACGGCGCGTTCGCCAAGATCCACGACATCATGGCGGGTGGACGCCGCGTTGTGCTTTCCGCCATCGAAGCGAATGAGCCAGTGCTCTCGCTCAAGATCACCGGTCCCGGTCAGCGCGCAACGCTCTCTGCGCTCGTCAAGCCGGGAATGAAGGCGGTGACCATCCGCGTCAACGACGTCGAGGGCGTCGGCGGCTTTGTGCTGCCAGGCGACCACGTTGACGTTGTGCTCACGCGCCAGATCGACAAGGGATCGGCGACGACTCAAGTCGTTCTTCAGAACACGCGCGTGCTTGCCGTCGATCAGACTGCAGACGAGCGTGCACAGAAAGCCGCCGTAGCAAAATCGGTGACACTCGAGGTCGATACGGTCGACGCACAGAAATTGTGGCTCGCATCCTCCGTAGGCAGCCTTTCGCTGCTGCTGCGCAAGGCCGGCGAAACCGCCGAAACGCGCACGCGCAAAGTGACGCTCGAGGATCTTTCGACCCAAGAACCGGCCGCCGACAAGGGGACTACGACCACGGTGGTCGTTACGCGCGCAGCTGCAAAACAGGAATACACCGTCCCGGCCGAAGGACGTCATGGGGTCTCGGCTGAGACGGGGCGGAGGAGTGTGGCCTGGTAAGTCCGGGCTTCGGATCAATCAAGGGGTGGGGAGTGTGTCGTGAATAAGCATAATGAAACGAATGCCGGCTTCAGCTGGCAGACCGTGGACAGGGCCAAGAAGCATGGCAACTGGCTGCGAGATCTTGGGATCGCTTTGGTCATCGCGCTGGCAGCGTCCATTTTGGGCATGGTCGGCGACGCCTACGCACAGGGCAAATCGATCCAGATCAGCGGCAACAACCGCACCGTCATGGTGACCGTGCCGATCGGCAAGTCTGAAGACGTCCGGACAGACACCAGCTTTGTTGATGTCGTGGTCGGCGATCCGGATGTTGCGGACGTCAACCCGTTGACTGACCGGGCGCTGTCGATTCTCGGCAAGAAGATCGGCACCACCCGCGTATCGGTTTATGCCGAGGGCAAGAAACTGGTCGGCATTTTCGATGTGGAGGTGTCCTACGACATCACGCGGCTGACCAACGAGCTGCGCCGGCGTTTCCCCGGCTCGCAAATTCAGGCTTCGACGGTCAACGGACGAATCATGCTGTCGGGTCAGGCACCTGATGCGGCCACACTCGACAAAGCAGTGACCATCGCGCGTCAGTTCGGACCGGGGGTCATCAATTCGGTGTCTGTGACGTCGCCGCAGCAGGTGCTGCTGGAAGTGCGGTTTATCGAAATTTCCCGCACCGCCAGCCGGGAATTGGGGGTTCAGTGGAATCGCTTCGGCGACAACAGCATTATTAACATCGGCAATCGGGTTTCGGCGAACAACTTACCGCTGACGGCGGCCTCAATCGCCGGTGAAGCGGCGGCGGGTGTCCTTTCGAACTCGTCGCCCTTTGGCTTCCTTGTCGGCCGCATTGTCAGCGGTGGTGCCACAACCGACGTGATCATCAACGCGCTCGAGCAGAAGGGCATTGCGCGCAGCCTGGCAGAGCCCAACCTGGTGGCTTTGTCGGGTGATACCGCAAGCTTTCTTGCGGGTGGCGAATATCCGATCCCGATTTCAGGCTCTTTCGGGCAGGTCACGGTCGACTACAAGAAATACGGCGTTGGCCTTGCTTTTACTCCCACCGTGCTGGGCGGGGGCCTGGTCAACATGCGCATCGAGCCGGAAGTCAGCCAGATCGACACAACCCATACTGTGACGGTGAGCAACGGCGTCTCGGTGCCGGCGCTGATCGTCCGTCGTGCGTCGACGACCGTGGAGTTGCGCGACGGCCAGAGCTTCGTGATCGGCGGGCTGCTGCAAAGCGACGGCAAGAACGCCATCGAGCAGCTGCCCTGGCTTGGCAGCGTTCCAGTGCTGGGCGCCTTGTTCTCCAGCAAGTCGTACCAGAAGAACGAAACCGACCTCGTCATCATAGTCACGCCGCACATTGTGCGTCCGGCGCGGCCCGGCGACGAGATCAAGGCGCCGACCGACGACACGTTGCCGCCGAATGACGTCGACTTCTTCCTGCTCGGGAAGTCCGAAGTCACGCGCGAACAGGCAAAGCAGCTGACGCCCAAGACGGCCCGTATCGCGGTCGCCGGCGACCAGCCGTTCACCGGTCACATGCTCGATCTGTCGAAGGGGGAATCCAATGCGGCCATTCAGTAAAGCAATGCGCCTGCTCGCGCTTGCCACCGTGCTCGCCGTTCTTGGCGGCTGCTCGGAGTATCTCGATCGCCGCGATCCCATTGCCAAGTCTGGTGGCAATGCTGTTGCGACGAACGTCGTGACGCACATGGTCGATCCATGGCCGCGTGAAAGCGCCAATCGGAATATCGCTTTCAACGGCGCGCGGATTGAAAGCGCGTTCGAGCGCTACCGCACCAACCGGGTAACCAGGCCACAGGGCATTGGCACATCCGGTACGTATCAAGACGCCGCACCCGCCGCAGCGGGACCAGCCCCCGTTGGGTCTGCCACGACTGCGCCGGCGGCACCCGTGAAGTAAGCAAGTTTTCGGTCGTGTTATGCGGATTGGACGCAACGCCAATATGAATCGGACCCGCGTGGTGGTTCTTACCGCCGACGCTGAGTTCGACAGTTCAGTGCGTTCGACCTTTGCCGCATCGTCGGCGATCGACCTTTCCGTCGTGCCCGGCCGCCTCGCCGAGCAAGGTGACGCCCTCGAGGTTTCTGACGCGACTGTTGTGGTGCTCGATTTCGATGCCGGCCGCGCGGAAGAAATGGCGGCTCTTGCGCGGCTGATGACGCGGATCGGCAATTGGCCGCCGGTCATTGCGGTGACCCAGACATTCGATGAAAACGTAGCCCGTGTCCTGCTGCAGATGCGTGTTGCGGATTTTCTTGTGAAGCCGGTCGAGCCGGTCGATCTGGTTCGGGCCTGCGCACGCGTGTCCAAGGGTGCCGGCGGCGCCGAACCGACAGAAGCCAAGATCTACACATTTCTGCCTGCAGTCGGCGGTGCCGGCGTGACCACACTTGCCGTGCAGACGGCGATGATCCTGCTTAACAGCGGTGGCCCGCGCGCGAAGCCCTCGACCTGCCTTGTCGATCTCGACTTTCAGCACGGCTCCGTCGCTGACTATCTCGATCTTGAGCCGCGTCTCAACCTTGCGGAAATCGAGCCGCGTCCGGATCGTCTCGATCGGCAGTTGCTGGAAGTGATGCTCTCGTATCATGCGTCGGGCCTCGCGGTCGTTGCCGCGCCGAACCGGCCTGCCGAGATGCGTTCGTTCGATCCCGACGTCGTAACACGACTGCTCGACCTCGTATCCACCAATTTCGAATATGTCGTTTTCGACATGCCGCGCACTTGGTTCTCGTGGACCGACAGCGTTCTGCTCGGTTCGAACAAGTTGTTCATCGTCAGCGAAACAACGGTTCCGGGCCTGCGTCACGCCAAGCAACTGGTAGCGGCAATCAGAGAGCGCCTGGGCGAAGGACCAAACCCGCAAGTGATCGTCAACCGTTTCGCCCAGAAAGTGTTTGATTCAGGTCTGCGCCGCGGCGACCTTGCGCAGACTCTTGGCGACGCCTTCCTGAGCGCAATTCCCAACGACTACGCGCTTGTTCGCGAGGCGATCGACCGCGGCGTTCCGCTCGATGAGGTCAAGCCCGGTAACAAGATCACCGCCGAGCTC
>JBKPRE010000004.1:0-3452 GCA_046734435.1 Pseudomonadota bacterium
TATCTGTTCTCCATCGCCATTTGGCAACCTTACTTCCTCCCGAAAAAGATCGATAACTGCATATGCAGCATTTTCCGCCCAAAATTTAGACGGCGGCGCCGCTCCTTGCCGAACCGATTCTCGTTGCCAACCCTTGCCAAATTGCGTCGCGCACTTTCGAAAGGGTGCTCATGGTCGTCCTGTTCTCGGCAACAGAGCGTTGCCTTAACCAGCACAAACGGCTGGTTGCTTGAGTTAACCCGACCGTTTGCTCGCATTTGTCGTTTTTTCAGAGAAAAAATTTGGTTCTTTTTGTGCAGGTTTGAAGGCGGACGCACTCAAACCTGAACACGCGTTCATCTAAGCGCCTCCACTGAAAACAATCAGATGAGTGGGTAAGGTTTTCTGATTCCATCCGTGAACTCTGGTATCCCTGAATAGATAGTAAGCATACGGTGAGGGTCGCAGGGACTCCTACTTCGGCGGTCTGACCTTGGGGGGTGCCCTGCCTGTTGCCCTTTCGATTGCAATAATTTGTTCTAAGCTCTCAATGCCGTAGTCTGTGAAGGCAGGTACGCCTTCCTCACCGATGCCATAGACCCACAGGCAGCCGTCTTCTGGCTCCATGTTGATCTGGAGGTCCCATAACCAGTCCTCATCCTCGCCGAGCTTCTCGGCGACGTATTTGAGCGTGAACACGTGTGAGATCGCGGCCACGTTAAGCCGCGTGGGTGGCGGCAACCGAAAGAGGCTGCCAATTCCACGGTAAAAGCTCGTCGATCCGATGAGCCGGGTGCTCGGCAATCCGGGCGAGGACATCGGTGAGCCAAGCTTGTGGATCCACATCGTTCATTTTTGCCGTGACGATGAGGCTGTACATGGCGGCGGCACGCCGTCCGCCGCGATCGGAGCCGGCGAAGAGCCACGATTTTCGGCCCAATGCAATTCCGCGCAGCGCGCGTTCGGCTGCATTGTTTGATAGGCAAATCCGACCGTCGTCGAGGAAGCGGGTGAAGGCGGACCAGCGCTTGAGCATGTAGTCCATGGCTTTGGCCACGTCGTTGCCGCGTGAGAGCTTGGCGCGCTGTTCGCGCATCCAGATTTCAAGATCAGCGACCAGCGGTGCGCTGAGCTGCTGGCGAACAGATCGTCGCTGCTCGGCAGTCTGGCCATTGATCGAGCGCTCGATCTCGAACAGCGCGTCGATGCGTTGCACCGCCTCAAGTGCGAGCGGCGAGATCGGCGCCGGTGCTTTGCCTTGCGCCTGCCGACGGGCACTCTCGGCCAGATCCGCCATGGCGAAGAACGGACGGCGGGCATGAGCCCAACAAGCGGCTTCCAGGATCGGTCCCGGCTCGCGATCGGGTGCGTACAGCTTGTTGTATCCACTGTAGGCGTCAGCCTGGAAAAATGCCGGCGTAGTTGGCCAGATGCGTTTGCGGATGCTCGGCCGTTCGATCGCGCGAGTAGTAGAACATCGCTGCCGGCGGCCCGGGGCCGCCGAAGGGGCGATCGTCGCGCACGTAGACCCAACATCGTCCGGTGTCGGTCTTGCCCTTGGCCAGTACCGGAACGGTAGTGTCATCGGCGTGGACTCGTTCGGCGGCAAAGACGTGTGCTCCAATGCGCCTGAGAATCGGTTCCAGCACCGCGCAACCGGCGCCAACTTGATCGGCCAAGGTCGACAGACTGAGCGGCACGCCCTCGCTGGCGTAGCGTTCCGCTTGGCGGTTCAGTGGCTGATGTTGTCCGAACTTCTCATACAGGATCATGGCAAGCAGACTGGGACCGGCCCATCCCCTCGGAGTCACATGGAAGGGTGCGGGGGCTTCGCTGATCTTTTCGCAGTCCCGCAGGTGAACTTCTCACGGACGTGCTGAATGACCTTCCATTGTCGGGGTACGCTTTCGAGGGTCTCGGTGATATGTTCGCCGAGCTTGCGCAGGCGGCTCCCTCCGCAACACGCGCACGTGGTCGGTCCTGGCACGATCACCCGCTCGCGGGGCAAATGCTCAGGGAAGGGCTTACGAGCAGGACGCTTACGGGTGAATGCCTTGACGGTTGTTGTCCTGCGGGCGGCCTTCTCGGCGGCAATTTCATCTTCGGTCGCGGAACTCTCTAGCTCCTCAAACTGCAGCTCAATCTGATCTAGAAGCCTGGAGGTACGCTCCGATCTGACACCATAGAGATCGCGCTTTAGCTTTTCGATCTGCAATCGCTGATGCGCAATCAGGGCCTGATCATCGGAAGCCTTAGCTCGGGCAAGAGCCAGTTCCGCTTCCACCTCAGCTGCTCTGTTGCGCTCGGCAACGAGTGCCGCCTTGAGGGCCTCGATATCGTTTGGAAGATGCTGGTCATCGTAATGCATGCTCAGACAGAATCACAAATTCTGCCCGGCGACTCCGATAAAATGCGGTTATCAGCAGTTATCCTGCACGCTGTGGACGAAAGCAGTAGCGCGGATTTCTCCAGTCGATCCCATCGAGCATATAACCCATCTGAGAGGCGGAAATCGCAATAACTCCGTCGGCCGGCGACGGCCAGACGAAGCGGCCTTTCTCGAGCCGCTTGGCATAAAGAGACATACCCAACCCGTCATGCCAAATAATTTTGATCAAATCGGCGCGCGCACCCCGGAAGATGTAGAGATCTCCAGCATGAGGGTCCCGCCCAATCGTTTCCTGAACCTGGAGAGCAAGGCCAAACATCCCGCGACGCATATCCGTTCGGCCGCCGACCAGCCAGATCCGGACACCTGGGGGAATAGCAATCATCGCTGCTCCAAGATCTCCAGCACACGCCGTAACGCTTGGGCGTTGAACCCGCTGCTGACACGCACTCGATACCTGCCCACTAGCTCGATTTCGATGCTGTCCGCTACTCCGCCGCTTGCGGCAGCGCCCTCCGGCTCTGGGGTAATGGTCACCGGAATAAGTGGAGTGCTCGGCCCGGCACGACCCGCTTGATCTCCAAAACGCTGTCGCCAGGCGAAAACTTGATTTGCATTCACATCATATCGCCGGGCGACGATTGAAACCGATGAACCTGGCGCGAACGAGGCCTGTACAATCTCCCGCTTCAGCGCCTCCGGCCAAGACCGGTTACGACGCCGCGGCTCCCGAGTTGTGTCCATTTTCGCAGTTGTGGACACTTCCTGTCCTCACCACACACAAAGTATGTCAACTTGCGCGAACCTGAGGACCTTTAAAAGGGCGGCTCACGCCGCAGGGATACGGCAGTCAGGGGGGCGGCCTAGGCTTCCATAAACTCGGCCGAGCCAGGGATGCCCGGCAGGGCGACGTTCTTGCCGTTGCAGCGAAAGTAGAAGCGAAACTTGCCAAAGCGATCAACAAACTCGTTCACGTATTTGAGTTTGATTCGCGTCATGCTCGCTCCGCCTTCAAGAGAGCGAGAAGCGCGGCTGGATGCGTGCTAAAAGATGGGTCAGCTGTCATCATAGGTCACTTCTATGG
>JBKPRE010000005.1:0-64219 GCA_046734435.1 Pseudomonadota bacterium
CAAGTTGCCCGACCTGCCATACGCTCACGATGCGCTCGCGCCCTACATGTCGCGCGAGACACTCGAATACCATCACGACAAGCATCACAAGGCCTATGTCGACAATGGCAACAAGCTTCTGGAAGGCAGCGGGCTGGAAAATAAATCGCTCGAGGACGTGGTGAAAGGATCATTCGGCAAGAACGCGGGGCTCTTCAACAACGCCGGCCAGCACTACAACCACACGCATTTCTGGAAATGGATGAAACCGAATGGCGGCGGTGACAAGATTCCAGCAAAGCTTAAGGCAAAAATCGACAGCGATCTCGGCGGCGTTGCCAAGATGAAGGAAGATTTCACGCAGGCTGGCGTTACGCAGTTCGGCTCAGGCTGGGCGTGGCTCGCGGTCAAGGACGGAAAGCTGATCGTCAGCAAGACACCGAATGGCGAAAACCCGCTCGTCCATGGTGCAGCGCCGATTCTCGGCTGCGACGTGTGGGAGCACTCCTATTACATCGACTACCGCAACCGGCGGCCCGATTATCTCAAGGCGTTCCTGGATCACTTAGTGAACTGGGAGCACGTCGAAGAAATGTTCATTGCGGCGACCAAGTAGGCCAAACGCAGAGGACCCTACCTCGCGGGATTTTCCGGACACATCCTGCCGGCGGTCGGCGAATTTGTTCGCCGACCGGCTGGCGCTTGTCGTCCTTGGTGCCGTTGCAGTCATCGCAGCAGCGACGTTCCGTGATTACGGCCTCGGGTGGGATGATTACACCCATTCCGAATACGGCGATCTGCTGCTCGCCTTCTACGGCTCGGGCTTTTCAGACCAGCGCGCGCTTTCATTCGTCAACCTGTACAAATACGGCGGCGGCTTCGATATGGCCGCGGCACTCGTAGCGAAGGTGCTGCCGTTCGGTTTGTTCGAAACACGGCGTCTTGTGGGAGCCGCGGTCGGAATTGTCGGCCTGATTGCGACCTGGCGTATCGGCCGGCGGGTTGGCGGACCAGTCAGCGGACTGGTTGGACTCCTGCTGCTTGCGACGTGCCCGCTTTACTACGGTCATATGTTCATAAATGCGAAGGACGCCCCCTTCGCAACCGCCATGGCCGTGCTGCTGCTCGCCGTCGTGCGCGCGCTTGATGAGTACCCGCGGCCGGGCGCAACGACCGTTGGACTCCTCGCGACCGGTTTTGGGCTTGCATTCGGCTCGCGCATCCTTGCCGGAATTGCAGCGCCATCCGCTTTGGCCGGTCTGCTAGTCATCCTCGTCGGCGAAGGCCGCGCGCTTGGCGTGAAACCTGCCGCTGCAAGATTCGGCACGTTCATCTTGCGATCAATTCCGGCCCTCGCAGTCGGGTATCTGGTCATGGGGGTGCTGTGGCCATGGTCTGTGCTGGCGCCACTCAATCCGATCCGCGCCGTCGAATACTTCGACACATTTTTCGAAAAGCCCTGGCGAGAAATGTATGCCGGAAAATTGTTCGCCGTAACTCAAATGCCGGCCAGCTATCTGCCGCATCTCTTTGTGCTCGAGCTGCCGGAAATCATGCTCGCGCTCGGGCTCGCCGGGACGGTTGGCGCTGTCGCTGTCGTCGCCCTTGGCTCCAGGAAGCTGCCGCTGACCTGCCGCGCAAATCTTCTCCTCGTCACCGCCTTCGCTTTCCTGCCAGTCATTATTGCGATGCTGACACATCCGGCGCTGTACAACGGCTTGCGACATTTCGTATTCGTGGTGCCGCCCTTCGCGGTGCTCGGCGGCCTCGCCGGCGCTTGGGTGCTCTGTCGGGCAAAGGTCTTCGGGACGTGGGCGGTGGCGGCAGTCACGGCCGTGTTGATCGCGGGGCTGGCCTTGCCGGTCAGCGACATGGTGCGCCTGCATCCCTATCAGTACACCGCCTTCAACTGGGCATCGGGCGGCGTCCGGATGGCGCAGCACAACTACATGCTCGACTACTGGGGACTCGCCTTCAAACAAGCAAGCGAGGCTTTGAAGGCCAAACTCGGCGAAATGGGACTCAAACCGCCTGCGGGCCGGCGCTGGACCGTGGAGATCTGTGGCCCGCAAAGGCCTGCCGAAGTGGCACTCGGACCGGATTTTGAAACGACATGGGATCGCAAACGCGCGGACTTTGCCATGATGCTCGGCACGTTTTATTGCCGCGACCTGGCCGCGCCGGTGCTCGTTGAAATCGAACGCGAAGGAATTGACTACGCGCGCGTCTATGACATCCGCGGCCGGCCGGTCCCGAATCTTTTGACCGAACCGCCGCCCTGACCCTTCATCGCTTTTCTTCGTTCAGCACATCGGCTGCGATGCGATGCGCCTCGTTGGCAGCGGGAATCCCGCAATACATCGTCAGCAGCAGGAGCACGTCCTGAATTTGCTCGGTAGAACAGCCGTTCTTCAGCGCACCCTTGAGGTGAACGCGTAGCTCATTGTTATGCCCGGCGGCCCCCATCATTGCGACCATGACAAGAGACTTCACTGCCGGCGGCAATGACGGGCGCTGCCACACATCACCATAGGCGTAAGCATTGATGATATGTTGCAACGGCTTTCCGAAATCGCCGAATGCATTCATTCGCTTATCGACAGCCTCACGGCCGAACATGTCGACGCGTAGTTTGAGTCCGCGCTCACTTTGCTTCTGGACGTCCATCAGTTTCTCCCGTGAAAATTGCGGCGCATTGCCGTTTGCGTATCGGCCTGTCTACTATGTGCCATCCATGCCTCCCCTTCACGCAATTTCGCCAACCTTTTTATGATCGACGCAGCAGTCATCGGCCTTGGCCGGTGGGGGAAAAACATCGTCGAGGCGGTACAGGGCAAAAGCAAGCGCCTGCGGTTCATCCGCGGCGTTAGCAAGGAGCCCGATCTTGTCCGCGATTTCGCGGCCGCCAAAGGGTTCGAATTATCGACCGAGTTCGAGGAAGCGGTCGCCGACCCCCGCGTGCAGGCGGTCTTTCTCGCAACTCCGCATTCCCTTCACGTGGGACAGATCTCCGCGGTCGCTGCGGCGCGCAAGCCGGTCTGGTGCGAAAAGCCGCTTGCGCTCACGCGCGCCGATGCTGAACGCGCTATCGAGGCCACGAAAAACGCCGGAGTGCCATTTGCGCTTGGCAACAACAAGCGCTGCTTTCCGTGCATGCGCGAGCTGAAGCAGATTGTCGCCGAGGGAATACTTGGCGAGGTCCTGCATATCGAGGGTAATTTCAGCAATGAGCATTCCACCCGCGTCAAAGGTGGCTGGCGCGACGACCCTCGCGAGTCGCCCGGCGGCGGCATGACCGGTGCCGGCTTGCACGTGCTCGACGCGTTCGTGAATCTCGCCGGACCGGTCGCGAAAGTCGACGCGCGCGTCTTTGCACAGAAACTGCCCCCCGACCCACGCGATGTCGCGGCAGCGATGATGCAATTCGAAAGCGGCGCGACCGGCCTGCTCGCCACCGTCCGTGCTGCGCCGATGTTCTGGCGCATCCACGTTTTCGGCACCAAAGGTTCCGCGGAGGCGCGCGAGGAGACCTCGCTTACGGTCGCGATGATCGGCGGCCAGCCCGAAACGAAAACCTTCCCGCCCGTGGATTCTCTTGGCGTTCTGCTTGAGGCTTTCGCCGAAACGATCGAAACGGGAAAGCCCTTCCCTGTGTCAACGACCGATATGCTCGACGTCGTGGGCGCCTTCGAGTCAACAATTCGCTCAATTGACGCGGGCAAGCCGATCGCGGTCGCGCGCCGCTAATTTTTACCGCGTCGGCGCACCTCCCGAATGACCGCGCTGTTGTCGAGATCCGCCTCACCGGCGTGCACACAGGCCTCGAGCACCGCGGCGTGTACTTCAAGCATCGACAGTTTCTGACCGGCCGCGGCTGCCTGATCGAGCATCAGCTGAACATCCTTCAGCGTCTGCCTGATACGGCCCTCCGGCGAAAAATCGCCGCGCACCATTTTCGGCCCTTTGGTCTCCATCACCTGTGAATACGAAGCCGAGCCGCGTGCGACCTCCAAGAACGCGGCGGGATCAAGCCCGAGGCGCTCGGCGAACACGAGCCCTTCCGCAAGCGCCAGGCGATTGAGACCCAGAATCAAATTGACGGCAAGCTTGGCGCGGCCGCCATCACCAACGTCACCGATGTGGAACCGGCGCGCGAAAAGTGCATCCAGAATGTCTTTCACCTCATCGGCGATTGCGAGATCGCCGCCGATAAGAGCGACACCGTCGCCCCGGCGCACCTGATCGCTGGTGCCGGAAACCGGCACATCAAGATAGCGGATGCCGCGCGGAATAACCCGTCTTGCGAGCGCCGCCACCTGGTCGGGATCGCAGGTACTCATGCAAAGGACGATCCTGCCCGAACTGTCGCCGAGCGCCGGCAACAGATGATTTTCGACCACATCCTCGACCTGTTCGGTGCTGAACACTGCAATGATGATGCAACGAGCCGATTTTGCCAGTTCACCGATCGACTGAACCGGCCGGCCTCCGATCTCGGCCAGCCGCGTGCAGCGGGCGGGATCGATGTCAAAACCGATCACCGGAAATCTTGCATCGATAAGACGGCGGGCGTAGACCTCGCCCATCAGGCCGAGACCTATGATAGCAACAGGAGCGCTCATCGTGATGAGACGGTCGGCTTACGCATGCGCAAAATCCCAGTACAGTTCGCGCGCCTTGCGATAGAGCGGTCCCGGCTGCAATGAGCGTTCGTCGATGCGGTTGACCGGCATGACCTTTGAGTAATTGCCTGACGAGAAAATCTCATCCGCGTTCTGCACGTCGCGGTAGCTCAATACTGTTTCGACCACGTCGACGCCGGCATCGCGCAAAAGCTTGATAACACGCTGACGCGTGATGCCATTGAGAAATGTGCCGTTCGGCGCCGGGGTGAAGACAACACCGTCCTTTCCGATAAAAATGTTGGCGGTGGCAAGCTCTGCGACGTTTCCCAGCAGATCGAGCACCACGCAGTTGCCGAAGCCGCGCGCGTTTGCCTCGAGAAGGGCACGCGCGTTGTTGGGATAGAGGCAGCCCGCCTTGGCGTTGACCGGCATGCACTCAAGACTCGGCTTGCGATAAGGCGACAGGGTCACGGAGAAACCTTCGGGTTTCCGCATGGGAGCCTCGTAAAGGCTCAAGCACCATTTTGTGGATTCCGGATCGGGCGCCACCAGCAATGTGCCGCTGCGCTCGGCCCAGTACATGGGACGAATGTAAAGAGCCGCATCCTTGTCAAAGCGTTTCGTGCCCTCGCGGGTCAGATCGAGCCATTGCTCGGCAGGGACGGCTGGCTTGAGGTGCATGGTTTCGGCAGAAGCATTCACCCGCGCGCAATGCAGATCGAGATCGGGTGACACGCCTTCAAAGGTGCGCGCGCCGTCGAACACCGAAGAGCAGAGCCAAGCGGCGTGATCGCGCACACCCATGATGGGGACGTTCCCTTCGCGCCATTCGCCTTCGTAGAAGGTCCAGGTCTTCGACCAGTTTTGTCCCGGCATGGGCCATCTCCATTACGAGCCATGCGCGGGCTTGACCCGCGCCTCCATGGTGCTTCCACTACGGGAAGTTCATGGACTGCTGGATCCCGGCAATGACGAACTAACAGCGCAATCTTACGATACCGCCGCTGCAAAAGACTACGGGATCCTCATTGGAGGAATTGATGTCGATTTTCGTTTTTGACGCCTACGGAACGCTGTTCGACGTCCACGCCGCAATAGCGCGGCACCGGCAGGAAATGGGACCCGACGCCGACCGAATCTCGTCCGTTTGGCGAACCAAACAGCTCGAATACAGCTGGACACTCACGCTGGCCGGGCACTACACGGACTTCTGGACATTGACCGAGCGTGCGCTGGATTACGCGCTGGCATTCGTCCCCGGCGCGAACCAGGCGCTCAGGCCGAAGCTGCTGGATGCCTATTTCAGGCTCGACGCATTTCCCGATGCGCGCACGACACTCAAATCGTTGAGGGCAAAAGGCTGCAAGACCGGCATCCTGTCGAATGGGTCGCCGGCCATGCTCAAGGGCGCCGTTGATGCAGCCGGTATCGGCGGCGACCTCGACGCACTATTGTCTGTTGATGCATTGAAAACGTTCAAGCCACGGCCGGAGGTCTATTCTCTTGTCACGCAACACTTCGGGTGCAAGCCCGGCGATGTCACCTTCGTCTCCTCGAACCGCTGGGACGTAATGGCGGGTGTTTCCGTTGGCTTCCGTAGCATGTGGATCAATCGCGCGAAATTGCCCGACGAATATCCTGACTTTGCGCCGACTCGAGTTCTGACCGATCTGAATGCATTGGCGGAATTCGCCTAGCACTTTGGTCGCAACGAACCCGGCTGGCGCGACCGCGCATCACGGCCTATATGCCGCCTGCACACGCCCGAACTATTCCCCTCCATGCAGCCGATCATTTCCGTCAAAGGCCTGTCGAAAAGCTACGCGTCCGGATTCAAGGCGCTCAGCGGCATCGATCTCGACATCCGCCGCGGCGAGATATTTGCGCTGCTGGGACCGAACGGGGCCGGCAAGACCACGCTGATCGGCATTATTTGCGGCATATTGGTACCTACGCAGGGTAAGGTCACGGTCGATGGCCACGACATCGTCAAGGACTACCGCGCGGCTCGCTCGCTGATCGGGCTGGTGCCGCAGGAACTTCATACCGACGCTTTCGAAAGTGTCTGGGCAACGGTGTCGTTCAGCCGTGGGCTGTTCAACAAGCCGAAGAATCCGGGCTACGTGGAGAAAGTGCTGCGCGCGCTTTCTCTCTGGGACAAGAAGGACAACAAGATCATGACGCTGTCAGGCGGCATGAAACGGCGCGTGCTGATCGCCAAGGCGCTGTCGCATGAGCCACAAATCTTGTTTCTTGACGAGCCAACCGCCGGCGTTGACGTCGAACTGCGCAAGGACATGTGGCAGGTGGTCCGTGACCTGCGCGATTCCGGCGTAACGATCATCCTGACCACGCATTACATCGAAGAAGCTGAAGATATGGCCGATCGCATCGGCGTGATCAACAAGGGTGAAATCGTCCTCGTTGAAGACAAGAACGAACTGATGCGCAAGCTCGGGCAGAAACAACTTGCCCTGCATCTGCAGAAAAAGCTCGACGCAGTGCCAGCGGAGCTTTCAGCCTACAATCTCAAACTGGCGGCGGACGGCATGGAGCTGGTCTTTACGTATGACAGTCAGGTCGAGCGCACGGGGATTACAGGGCTCCTAACGGATCTAAGCCGTGCGGGAATCCGCTTCCGGGATCTGCAGACCACGCAAAGCTCGCTTGAGGACATATTCGTTGGATTGGTGAGCGACCGGCGATGAACCTGCGGGCTGTGCAAGCGATCTACCGGTTTGAGATGGCGCGCACAGGCCGCACCATCTGGCAGAGCATTGTCTCGCCGGTCCTTTCTACGTCACTCTACTTCGTTGTCTTTGGTGCCGCGATCGGCTCGCGCATCGCCGAGATCGAAGGCGTCTCCTACGGCGCATTCATTGTCCCCGGCCTGATCATGTTGACACTGCTCACGCAGAGCACCATGAATGCATCCTTCGGAATTTATTTCCCTCGCTTTACCGGGACGATTTACGAAATCCTTTCGGCACCAGTGTCTCCATTCGAGATCGTGCTCGGCTACGTCGGAGCGGCGGCAACGAAGTCGATCATTCTCGGCCTGATCATCCTGGCGACGTCCTGGCTTTTTGTGCCATTGCAGATCGCGCATCCCTTCTGGATGGTCGCCTTCCTGTTGCTGACGGCAGCGACATTCAGCTTGCTCGGATTCATTATCGGTATCTGGGCTGAAGGCTTTGAGCGCCTTCAAATTGTACCGCTGCTTATCATTACACCTCTGACCTTTCTCGGTGGGACGTTCTATTCAACCAGCGTGCTGCCGCCGGTCTGGCAGACAATCGCGCTGTTCAACCCGGTCGTTTATCTGATCAGCGGTTTCCGCTGGAGCTTCTTCGAGATTGCCGATGTGAGCCACGGCGTCAGCGTCAGCATGACACTTCTTTTCCTTGCCGCCTGCCTCGCTACCGTGTGGTGGATGTTCAGAACCGGCTACAAGCTGAAAAAATAGCCGCTCACTTTCCCGTGGCTTTGGAACAAGCGCCGCGCACTGGGGTAAGTTCTTGCGGGCTTGCATGCAGGGAGGCATACCGATGTCGCATTCACTCAAGACATTTGGGGCTTTGGCAATTGCGACCGCACTATCATCGACGGTCCTCGCCCAGGGACTCGTCACCCAAAAGAACGTCTCGCTTGCCATGGCTCAGACGATCGCCCAGGCGGCGCTGGCGCAATGCGAGAGCATGGGCTTCAAGGTTTCAGTCGCGGTCGTGGACAGAGGCGGCTTGACGATCGTCATGCTCCGCGGCGACGGCGCCGGGTTGCATACGCCGGAAGGAGCCGAGCGCAAGGCTTACACCGCGCGCACGTTCAGCCAGCCGTCTGCCGATTTCGTGAAGCGCCTGTCTGACAGGCCGGACACGGTCGGCTCGCGGCAATACACTCGCGTGCTCGCACTGGGTGGAGGCCTGCCCATCAAGGCCGGCAATGAGGTCGTGGGCGCGGTCGGCGTCTCAGGCTCGCCGGGCAAGGACGACGTCTGCTCGCAAGCCGGCATCGACAAGGCCGCTGATCAACTCCGATAGCCGGCGAAGGCACTAGGCTTCTGCGAGCGCGTGGAGGATGCGCGCCCAGGAGCGGATACCCTTATGATAGCACTTCAGGTCGAACTTCTCGTTCGGCGAGTGCACGCGGTCATCATCGAGGGCGAACCCGACGAGAAGCGAGTCCATCCCGAGCACACTCTTGAAGTCCGCGACGATAGGGATCGATCCGCCGGCGCCGACTGTGACGGCCTTATGCCCCCACTCCTGCGCAAGTACGTCCCGCGCCTTGTTGAGTGCCGGATTATCGAATGACAGCTGCAAGGGCGGCGCTAATCCAAAATTGCCAAATTCCACTTTGCAGTCCGAAGGCAGTCGCTCGCGCACAAAGGCACGGAAAGCGTCGCGAATTTTTTCCGGATCCTGCTCGCCGACCAACCGGAATGAGACCTTCGCGCTGGCTTCGCCCGGAATGACGGTCTTGGCGCCCTCCCCGGTATATCCGCCAATAATGCCGTTGATTTCGGCCGTCGGACGCGTCGTGACCATTTCGATCAGCATGCGATCCTTTTCGCCGGACGGTTTTTTCAGACCGATCGGGCCCAGAAATTTTTCCGGCGTCAGATTGAGGCCTTTCAAGTCGGCCTTGATGTCAGCCGGCAGTTCTTTCACCCCGTCGTAAAAACCGGGAATCGTGACGCGCCCATTGCCATCCCACATCGCGCCGAGAATTGCGGATAGCAGGCGCAACGGATTTTGCGCCGCTCCGCCGAACACGCCGGAGTGCAAGTCGCGGTCGGCGCAGGTAATTTTCACGTCCTCATAGACCAGCCCGCGCAGAGACGTTGTTATTGCGGGCGTGGCGGCATCCCACATCGCCGTATCGCAGACCAGCGCAAGGTCGAGCTTGAACTCTGCGGCATTGTCGCGCACAAACTTGAACAAATTGCGCGAGCCACATTCCTCTTCCCCCTCGATCATTGTGGTAATGGGTAGCGGCAGCTTGCCGTTGACCGCTTTGAAGGCGCGGCAGGCCTCTATGAAGGTCATCGCCTGCCCCTTGTCGTCGCAGGCCCCGCGCGCGATAATGATTTTGCGCCCGTCGGGCAGCGTTTCGACGCGAGGCTCGAACGGCGGCGTCTTCCACAAATTCAGTGGATCGACGGGCTGGACGTCGTAGTGCCCGTAAAACAGCACCCGGGGCCCCACCGCCCCGTTCGCTTTTCCAACCACAACAGGATGACCTTCCGTCGGGCGCACGCTTGTCTCAAAGCCGATTGATTTCAGGTCTGCGGCAACGTACTCCGCGGCGGCGCGGCACTGACCGGCGAAGGCTGGATCCGTCGAAACCGATGCGATCCGTAACAAAGCGAACAAACGGTCAAGACTTTGGTCAATATTCCGATCGATGCGGTCGAGAACCGCGTCGAGTGCGCTCATGAGCAACTCCCCAAAAGGCAAGGCCGATTGAAAACCCGGATGATCAGCACGTGGCTCGTATATCCTTATTTTAGCGAGGCTTTTCGGCAACAGATGGAACGCCAATAAAGTGCCTGCAACGTCTACATCAAGTTTTATGATCGCACCAATGGGCAAGAATGCATCTTACAGAGATTAGATGGCGTTCAATGCCGCAACTTCCAGCAGGAACCTTGTTGCATCTCTTCTCGCCACGCGATGTTACTCGAAATGCCACTAAGGTGCGCCGGTTGAATGTTGCAACGCAGTCGCACCCGAGACAAATGCGACTCAACCCCGCTTGTCATGACCGAAATCGGTGTTCAATATGGACTTCAATCCGCCACAAGTGCGGGGGGTGAGGGGTCATGGATGAGTTAGTCGCCCGTCTCGTCGCCAATGTCGGCGTCGACCGCGGGACCGCCGAGAAGGCGGTTGGCATTATCCTCGGCTTCCTCCGCAAGGAGGGCCCGCCTGACAAAGTACAGGCTCTCATTGATCGCCTTCCGGGGGTAGAAACCCTACTCGCACAACATTTGGAATCCGGCGGCGCGTTTCCCATGAGCGGCATCATGGGGGCGGGAACGAAAATGATGTCGGCAGGGCTGAGCATGGGTCAGGTGCAAGGCGTCACTCGCGAAACCATCGCCTATGCCCGGGAAAAAATCGGCGACGATGCCGTCGGGGAAATCGTCGGAGCTATTCCGGGCCTAAGTCAGTTTGTTTGAACCGTTTGATTTGAACGATAACGAGAAGAAAAGGCATCGGAGGCACGGAATGTCCTATCCCATCACCGATATCGACGGGGTCGACGGCGAGGTTGCCGCCGTTCTCAAGTCGGTGGGGATCAGGTCAACCGACCGCCTGCTCGAGGCGGCCCGTACCGTGAAGGGACGCAAGGTGCTCGCCACGAAAACCGGCTTCAACGAGAAACAGCTGCTCTACTGGGCGAACGTTGCTGATCGCATGCGGATCAAAGGCGTGCGCAAGGAGTACGCGGAACTGCTGCAGGCGGCGGGCGTCGATACCGTCAAGGAACTCAAGTATCGAAACCCGATCAATCTCGCCAAGGCGATGGCCGACGCGAACCGGAAGCGCAAGGTGGTTCGGGTTTTGCCTTCGGAAAAAATGGTCAAGCGCTGGATCGAAAACGCCAAGCTGCTGCCGTTAAAGATCACCTACTGACACATCCACGCGCGCTTGACAGCCCCCCGCCGACCGCGCAAAGCGACCGGCATGGGAATGGCCCGAACCCTCGAAATTGGTGCCGGATCTAGGCAAAAGTCCGCTTCCAACGTGATGGAGCTGCTGGCGCCCGGCCGCCCGCTTGTCATGGGCATTCTCAACGTCACACCGGACTCGTTCTCGGATGGCGGCCGTTTCTTTGAACCCGACAAGGCCATCGCGCACGCCCGCCAAATGGCCAGCCACGGCGCCGATATCATTGATATCGGAGCGGAATCCACCCGGCCCTATGGAGGCCCGGTTCCAGTGACGGCCGACGACGAAAAGACCAGGCTCGCAACGGTATTGCCCGCGGTCGTCGCCCTTGGCGTGCCGGTGTCGATCGATACCATCAAGGCTTCAATCGCGGCCTGGGCGCTCGACCAGGGCGCGGCGATCGTCAATGACGTGTGGGGTCTGCAGCGCGATCCCGAGATGGCACCGCTCGTCGCCAAACACGGCGTGCCGGTGATCGTGATGCACAACCGCGAGTCGGCGGATCCAGCCATCGACATCGTTGCCGACGTGAACGACTTTTTTTCACGCTCCCTCGAAATCGCTGGCCGTGCCGGTATTGCACGTGAGCGTATCGTCCTGGATCCCGGGATTGGCTTCGGCAAAACCCCCGAGCAAAGCATCACTTGCATCGCCCGTCTTGGCGAGTTCAAACGTTTTGGCTTGCCCATGCTCGTCGGGGCATCCCGGAAGCGATTCATCAGCACCGTGACACCATCCACACCGGATGAGCGTATCGGTGGCTCGATCTCGGCGCACTTGCTGGCCGTTGAAAAAGGAGCCGCGATCATCCGCGCGCATGACGTGACGGAAACCGTGCAGGCGTTGCGGGTGGCTGCTGCCATCGAGGCTGCGCGATGAGCGACCGGATTTTCGTCAAAGGTCTTGCTCTTCACGCCTATCACGGCGTGATGCCGCATGAAGCCAAAGTAGGGCAGACTTTCATCATCGATCTCGACCTCGAGATCGACCTTTCGGCGGCTGCGCGCTCGGACAAGGTCGTCGACACTGTTTCCTACGACAAGGTCGTCGATTGCGTGAGCAAAGCGTTTTGCGCCCAACGTCTTCGCCTGATCGAGGCCGCCGCTGGCCGCACCGCCGACGCCGTGCTCGCAACTTTCCCACGCGTGCGATCCGTGCGCATCACGATACACAAGCCGCACGCCCCGATAGCGGCCACCTTCAGTGACGTCGGGGTAACGCTTGTGAGAAGCCGTCATGCCTGAAGCGCTGCTGGCGCTCGGTGGCAATGTCGGAAACAGCCGCGCCATTCTTGATCGCGCCGTCGGGTTGCTCTGCGACGGAAAAGAAGTGCGTCTGATGGCCCGTTCGTCCGACTACCGAACGCCGCCCTGGGGCTTCAAATATCAACCGCATTTCGTGAACCTCGCGATCATGGTTGAAACGACACTCGGCCCACGTGAGCTTCTGGCACGCGCCCAAGACATAGAGCTCAGACTCGGCCGCGACCGCGCGCGCGAAAAGCGCAATGGCCCACGCACCGCTGATATTGACATCCTTGCTTATGATGACCTGACTTTAAATGAGCCGAATTTGACCCTGCCGCACCCGCGCTTGTTCGAGCGTGCCTTTGTGCTGGTACCGCTGGCCGAGATCGCGGGAGATCGCGTGATTGCCGGTCGGCGCGTCGATGAGGCCGCCCGTGCCGTAGACGCCGGCCAGATCCATCGTTTGCCCTAACCGTCGATAGCCCCGTCCGGCCGACTGTGCCATTTTGCCATTATGAGTGACAATTTACCCCTCGCAGCGGAGTTCCCGCCGACCACCCGGGACGACTGGCGCAAACTGGTCGAGACGGCCCTTAAAGGGGCCTCGTTCGACAAGAGGCTTGTGAGCCAGACCTATGATGGGCTGAGGGTTGAGCCACTCTATCCCCGAGCTGCGTCGGCGCCTGTGATCGCCGGCCGTCCCGCTGTGCCTTGGCAGGTGATCCAGCGGGTCGATCACCCCGACGCAAAGACCGCCAACAAGCAGGCTCTGGACGACCTCGAAAACGGCGCAACCGGATTGAGCCTCGTCTTCGCCGGAAGCGTCGGCGCATATGGTTATGGCCTCGATGGCACGAAGGAATCGATCGCCACCGTGCTCGACGGCGTCTACCTCGACACCGGCATCGCGCTCGAGCTCGATCTCAGCGCCCAGCACAAAGATGCCGGACAAAATCTGGCGGCAGTACTGAAGGAGCGCGGTATCGCACCGGACAAAACGCAAATTCGCTTCGGTTATGATCCGCTCGGGGCCAAGGCCCGCAGCGGCAGTTCGCCTTTGCCGTGGCCGCAGATCGCAAAGCTGTTCGCCGAGATTGTTGCTGATCTGTCAGCGCGAGGACTTCCTGGACCGTTCGCGGTTGCCGATGGCCGTCACGTTCACGCCGCAGGGGGTAGCGAGGCGCAGGAACTTGCTTTCGTCATCGCCAATGCGGTCGAATATCTTCGCGTTTTCACGCAGGCCGGCATCTCGCTCGAGGCTGCACGCAAGCTCGTATGGTTTCGACTCGCCGCCGACACCGATGAGTTTCTAACCATCGCCAAGTTGCGGGCCCTGCGCAAACTCTGGGCGCGGATCGAAGAAGCAAGTGGGCTGACACCAAAGCCTGCATTTCTATCTGCCGAAACAGCGTGGCGGATGATGAGCACACGCGATCCCTACGTGAACATGCTGCGTACGACGATCGCTGTGACCGCGGCGGGCGTCGGCGGCGCCGACGCGATCAGTGCCCTCCCCTTTACGATCGCGCTCGGTTTGCCGGATGCTTTCGCGCGCCGGCTGGCTCGCAACATGCAGCTTATCCTTCTGGAAGAATCCAATCTCTACCGCGTAACCGATCCGGCGGCGGGTGCCGGGGGCGTCGAGGCCCTGACGGCGGAGATAGCCAAGGCGGCGTGGACGCTGTTTCAGGAGATTGAGGTTGCTGGAGGTGCCGCAATCGCCATCGAGCAGGGTTTGGTCCAGAAAAAAGTTGCGGCAACGCGCGCGGAACGGCTGAAGGCTATCGCACGCCGCAAGGATGCACTCACAGGCGTGAGCGACTACCCCGATCTTGGCGAATTGCCGGTCAAAGTCCTCGACGTACCGCGTGTTAGCGTGCCGCCGATGCCTGCAAGCATCACGTTTGAGGGCCTGCCGCCGATGCGGCTAGCCGAGCCGTTCGAAGCCTTGCGCGATGCGTCCGACCGCGCGCTTGCCAAGACCGGTACACGGCCGAAAGTCTTTCTGGCCAATCTCGGCAAACTGTCCGATTTCACGGCGCGGGCGACCTTCGCCAAGAATTTCTACGAGGCCGCCGGCATCGAGACCGTGACAAATGACGGATTCAAAAGCCAGGCCGACATGGTTGCTGCTTTCAAGGCGTCGGGTGCAAAACTTGCCTGCCTGTGTTCGTCGGACAAGGTGTACGAAAGTGAGGCGCCGAGCGCTGCTAAGACACTCGCGGCAGCTGGCGCGCTCGTGCACCTTGCCGGCCGACCGGGCGACAAGGAGCAAAGTTGGCGGCAGGCCGGCGTGAAGGACTTCATTTATATGGGTTGTGACGCGCTTTCGACCCTGCAAGCGGTACATGGTATTCTTGGATTCAAATGAGTCAGGTCCCAAACTTCGCCAAGGTCGATTTCCGCGATACGGCCGTGCCTGCAGGCAAAGGCTCGGCCAGCCCTTGGGCGACGCCGGAAGGTATCGCGGTCAACCCTGTCTACGGAGAAAGGGACCTCGCCAGCCTCGACTTTCTCGACACATATCCGGGCAAGGCACCTTACCTTCGCGGCTCCTACCCCGCGATGTACGCAGCACAGCCCTGGACGATCCGGCAATATGCCGGCTTCTCCACCGCCGAAGACTCCAACGCGTTCTATCGACGCAACCTCGCGGCAGGTCAAAAAGGCCTTTCCATCGCCTTCGATCTCGCCACACACCGCGGCTATGACAGCGACCATCCGCGCGTGGCAGGCGATGTCGGCATGGCGGGTGTTGCAATCGACTCTATCTACGACATGCGCACGCTGTTTTCGGGAATCCCGCTCGACCAGATGAGCGTGTCGATGACGATGAACGGAGCGGTGCTGCCGGTTCTCGCGCTCTACATCGTTGCAGCGGAAGAGCAAGGCGTTCCGCACCAGAAATTGTCGGGCACGATCCAGAACGACATCCTCAAAGAATTCATGGTGCGCAACACCTACATTTATCCGCCCGGCCCGAGCCTGCGCATCATCTCTGACATCTTCGCCTACACGTCGGCGGAAATGCCGAAATTCAATTCGATTTCCGTATCCGGCTATCACATGCAGGAAGCCGGGGCGACGCAGGACCTTGAGCTCGCTTACACGCTCGCCGATGGCGTGGAGTACGTGCGCGCCGGATTGAAAGCCGGGCTCACCATCGATCAGTTTGCCCCGCGTATCTCCTTCTTCTGGGCGATCGGCATGAACTATTTCATGGAGATCGCCAAGCTGCGCGCCGCGCGACTGCTCTGGGCTAAGTTAATGAAGCCGTTCAAGCCCGACGATCCGCGCTCGCTCTCTCTCCGCACGCATTGCCAGACGTCCGGTTGGTCACTCGCCGCGCAGGACGTGTTCAACAATGTCGCCCGCACGATGATCGAAGCGATGGCGGCGACGCAAGGGCAGACCCAGTCGCTTCACACCAACGCGCTGGATGAGGCGCTGGCCCTGCCAACCGATTTTTCGGCGCGGATCGCGCGCAATACCCAGATCGTCCTGCAACAGGAAGCGGGCGCCACCCGCATCGTCGATCCGTGGGGCGGCTCTTATTACGTCGAGCGATTGACCTACGAGCTCGCGCACAAAGCCTGGGGCCACATCGAAGAGGTGGAAGGACTTGGCGGCATGGCCAAGGCGATCGAAGCCGGCATACCCAAGCTGCGCATCGAAGAAGCCGCCGCGAAGACCCAGGCACGGATTGACGCCGGCGTGCAATCCGTCATCGGGGTCAACAAATATCCGCCGACCGACGAAACACCAATCGATATTCTCAGGATCGACAATTCGGCCGTGCGCGCCCGCCAGATCGAGAAACTCAAACGTCTGAAGGCCGAGCGAGATCCGGTTGCCCTGCAGGAAGCCCTCGATGCGCTTACGCGGGCGGCCGACCGCGGCAATGGCAATCTGCTTGCGCTCGCCGTCGATGCCGCCCGCGCCAAAGCAACCGTGGGTGAGATTTCATCGGCGCTTGAGAAGGTATTTGGCCGCCACCGCGCCGAGATCAAGGCGATTACAGGAGTTTATAAGCGGGAGGTCGGCATGACTGGCGCCGTTGAACGTGTCCGCACGGCCGTTGAAGCTTTCGAGTCAGCCGAAGGCCGCCGTCCGCGTCTGCTCGTCGCCAAGATTGGGCAAGACGGGCACGACCGCGGTCAGAAAGTCATTGCTTCCGCATTTGCCGACCTGGGCTTCGACGTCGACATTGGGCCGCTTTTCGCAACTCCGGCCGAAGCGGCCCGCCAGGCGGTCGAGAATGACGTTCATATTCTTGGCGTGTCTTCGCTCGCCGCGGCCCACCTCACGCTAGTACCGGAGCTCAAAGCCGAGCTGAAAAAACAAGGCCGCGACGACATTATGATAGTCGTCGGCGGCGTCGTGCCACCTCAGGATTACGACGCGCTTATGAAGGCGGGCGCAGAAGCAATCTTTCCTCCCGGCACGGTGATCGCCGAGGCTGCGGAAAAGCTGCTGAAAAAGCTCAACAAGCGGCTCGGGCACAGCGAAGAGGCCGCGGAGTGAAGCGACTCTTCTACGCCGCCGTTGCCGTCCTTTGCGCGTTGGCACTATCAGGCTGCGTCGATTCGTCCGGGCCGCTTCTTTCCGATGCGCAGCCTGTTTTGGGCGAGCAAGTGCGGCTCCAGTTCTACTCTTTGCGCAAAGGGACCGCCGACGAGCCTGGGCAGGCAACCTATAAATGGGACCGCGGAACCTATCAGCGCACGGCCGGCGGCATGACCGATGTCGGCTCGTTTTCGGTTCACCCGTTGGCGCGCGACATCTTTGTCGTGCAGAGCGCAGCGGCAAAACGTCCCGGCATGTTCGAATACGCGGTCGCGCGCAGGCTCGTGGATGGCGTTTATCAGGTGATCGCTATCGATGAAGCCGATGCAGACCGCCTGACGCGGGCTCGCTTCTGCAAACGCACCAACGACTCGTCTTGCCGCATCGAAAAGCGCAATCAGCTCTATGCTTTCGCGCATGCCACGGCTGAGCGGAAAAAAGGTCAAGGCGGCCTCGTGCTTCGCCTCGCGGATGGCGTTGCAGAATCCTCGCGCTAGCATGATCATTCCCGAGGCTTGAGGATTCGATGGCTTCGCGCAACCTACCGCCTACCGATCTGGTTCGGGGCGTCCGCTCGGGCGACCGCGCGATGCTGGCACGCGCAATCACGCTGATCGAGAGCAAGCGCGCGGATCACCGCATGACCGCGCACCAGCTTGTGCAGGAGCTGCTGCCGCTCACCGGCAAAGGCGTGCGCCTCGGCATAACCGGCGCGCCAGGTGCCGGCAAATCGACCACGATTGACGTGCTCGGTACCCACCTGACCGGCAAGGGTCACAAGGTTGCGGTTCTTGCCGTTGACCCATCCTCGACGCGGACCGGTGGCTCCATTCTCGGCGACAAGACGCGCATGGCGCGACTCGCGAACGATCCGAATGCGTTCGTGCGACCGTCGCCATCGTCCGGCACGCTCGGGGGTGTCGCCGCAAAGACTCGCGAAACCATGCTCGTATGCGAAGCGGCCGGCTACGACGTCGTCATGGTGGAGACGGTGGGCATCGGCCAGTCGGAAACGGCGGTCGCCGACATGACCGACTTTTTCCTCGTGCTGATGCTGCCGGGCGCCGGAGACGAATTACAGGGTCTCAAGAAGGGCATCGTCGAACTCGCAGATATGATCGCCGTGAACAAGGCCGACGGCGACAACATCAAGCGGGCCAAGGTCGCGGCAGCAGAATACAAGGCCGCGCTCAATATTCTCGTCCCGCAGTCGGTCTCCTGGACTCCGCCGGTCATCACGTATTCCGCGCTTACCGGCAACGGCATCGAAGACCTGTGGGCCCACGTGATCGCGCACAAGGAGAAAATGACCGCAACCGGCGAGCTGACAACACGGCGGCGCGAGCAGCAGGTGAAATGGATGTGGACCATGCTCGAGGAGCGCCTGACCGCGCGGCTCCGCAGCGATGCCTCGGTGCGCGCCAAGCTTCGGCAGATGGAGAACCAGGTGGCCGCCGGCAAGCTTGCCCCCGCTTTGGCCGTCGAAGAGATCGCGAAGCTCCTCGGCGTCTAAATGTCCCTAACGATCCTCGTCACCGGATTTGGCCCGTTCCCGGGTGCACCGTTCAACCCAACCGGACCCCTCGCCCAGCAAGCTACGCGCGCGCGCCGTCCTGCTTTGGCGGACGTTAAAATCGTCACCCATATATTTCCGACAAGCTATGCGGCGGTGGACCGCGAATTGCCGGCGCTGATTGCCGAGCACAAGCCGGATGCATTGCTGATGTTCGGGCTCGCGCCCCGCGCGCGTGAACTTCGCGTGGAAACCCGGGCGCGAAATGCCCTGGCCCTCCTGCCCGACGCCGGCCGCGCGTCATTGGGACGCCGAGCCATTGCGATCGGCGGGCCCGCGTCGATGAAACTACGGACACCGGCTCGCGCCCTACTTGCGGCACTTTATGGCCTGCGGCCCCAAGCCACCCTCTCACGTGACGCAGGGCGCTACCTCTGCAACTACCTGTGCTGGCGCGCGGCCGAGAGGGCATCGACAGGCAATGGACCCAGGTTGACCACCTTCATTCATGTACCGCCGGTCCGTCGCGGCCCGCGGCGAAAGCGCGAGAAGGCACTGGCAAGCCTCAATGACCTGACCGTTGCGGGGGCCCGCGCTCTTGTCGCTTTAGTCGCGGCAGCACGGCGTTAACTTCCCCGGCGCATCATAGGTGCGCCATGCCCATCGACCGCCGAAGCCTCCTGATTGGGTCTCTCTCGGGCGCCGCCGCGTTGACGTTGCCGCTTTCGGCCCAGGGGATTGACGCGGCCCAGTTCGGCGTCCGACCTGGCGCCCCGGACGATCAGAGCCGAGCCCTGCAACGCGCGATCGATCAGGCCGCGCGCACGCGCGCACCTCTGATATTGGTGCCAGGAATCTACCGCGCGGGCGACCTTAAGCTTTCGGACGGCGTACAGCTCCTCGGTGTGCGCGGCGCCACGCGCCTCGTCCTTACGCGCGGTCCGTCGTTGCTGTCAGGCGAAACCGGCGATCACATCACTGTTTCCGGCCTTGTATTCGACGGCGGCAGGCAGCCGCTCCCGCAAAACCGCGGGCTTGTACATCTCGTTGCTTCGAGATCGATTCGTATTTCCGACTGCGAATTTGCAAATGCTGGCGGAAACGCGATTGTCCTCGAGCGGTGCGAGGGACAAGTCATAGCCAATTCGATCACGGGCTCGGCGGACAATGCGATTCTCTGCAACGATAATTTTGGCGTCATCATTTCATCGAACATCATTCGCGATTCCGGCAATGGCGGCATTCGGGTCTGGCAAAGCGTGAAGCGGCACGACGGCAGCGTGGTTGCCGACAACACGATCGAGGACACCGAAGCGCGCGCCGGCGGAACCGGTCAGAACGGTAATGCCATCAATGTTTTCCGAGCTGCCAACGTGATTGTCCGCAACAACATCATTCGCCGCGCGGCATTCTCCGCTATTCGCGGCAACGCGGCGGCCAATATCCAGATCATCGGCAACAATTGCGCGTCACTGAAAGAGACCGCGTTGTACTCGGAGTTTGATTTCGAAGGCGCGGTCGTTGCCAACAACGTCGTCGATACCGCCGAGAATGGAATCTCCGTCACCAATTTCAACAACGGCGGGCGGCTTGCGACCGTTCATGGCAATCTGATCCGGAATATCGGCGTGCAAAGGCCTGACACCGCCCCCGAGGACGCGGGCATCGGTATAGGCATCGAGGCGGAAACGGCGGTGACCGGCAACGTGGTCGAGAACGCCGCACAGATTGGAATACGAGCCGGTTGGGGACCCTATCTTCGCAATGTGACTGTAAGCGGCAATGTGGTCCGCAACGCCGCCATAGGGATCGCGGTGTCGGTCGCTCCCAAAGCGGGCGATGCCGTCATTTCCGGCAATATCATCGCCGGAGCGCAACATGGGTCGATCGTCGCCATGGAATGGGCCAAAGTCGTATCGGACGATCTCACCAAGGAAGGCGCCGCGCGCTACCCGGCGCTCGCTATCGATAAGAATCAAACGCGGTAGTCGCCACGTTTAGGCCGAAAAGCATCTATAATCCGCGATCATGCCGCCCACCCGCTCAGCGCGCCCCCGCACCTCAGCCGCAATGCTCACCATTCTTGTTCTTTTCATCGCGCCCATCATCGCTCGTGCCGTCCTCTACGCGATGAGCGACGATCCACGTTCGTGGCGCGATGCCGACTGGTCAAGCACCGGACTTTTGCCGGCTGCCGCCGATTCCACACCTGCGCGGGTCATCATCTTCACCGGCACGGCCGGCGCCTGGAAAGGCATTTTTTCGGTGCACAGCTGGATCGTGCTCAAGCACGCGAATGAGCCGCGCTGGCAACGTTATGATGTGGTCGGCTGGGGGCAACCGATCCGGCTCAACAATTGGCCGGTCGACGGGAAATGGTACGGCAACAAGCCGGCCATGCTCGCGGATATTTCCGGGACGGAGGCCGAAAAGCTCATACCTCGCATCGAAGCGACGGTGAAGGACTACAACTACTCGCAGACCGGCGACTACCGGATCTGGCCTGGCCCGAACAGTAATAGTTTCATAGCCGCGATCCTGCGCACCGTGCCGGAGCTCGGTCTTGCATTGCCGCCGAATGCAGTCGGCCGTGACTTCCGGTACGGTCTTTATGCCGGACGAACGGACAGCGGCACCGGATTTGAAATCAATCTGCACGGCGTGGCCGGATTAAAGCTCGGCTGGGTCGAGGGCGTCGAGGTCAATCTCATGGGTCTGGTCGCTGGTCTTGATCTGCGTCACCCGGGCGTGAAGTTGCCGGGCTTCGGACGGATTGGCATAGATCCGCCCGTCACGACCGCACTGGCCCGCTGAATTCCGCCGTGAAGTCGGGCAAGATCCGAGGCGACTCGCGTAACGTCATGTCCCCGCCGAACACCAGTCCCGTCTCGATTTCGATTTTGGCGAAGGCGCCGATCCCGGGCTTTGCCAAGGCCCGGCTCATTCCTGTAATTGGAGCACATGCCGCAGCAGTGCTGCAGGAGAGATTGACTGAGCGCGCAGTCGCGACCGCGCTCGCTGCCGGCATCGGCCCGGTTACGTTATGCTGCGACCCCGATGCCACGCACGACACGTTTCTGAAAATGGTCGCACGGATGAAGATTACCCTCAGGCCACAACCGCCGGGCGATCTCGGCGCCCGTATGCTTGCCGCGGTGACCACCAGCACCGGACCGGTTCTGGTGATCGGCACTGACTGCCCTGCCTTGACCGAGGCTCATCTTCGCAGCGCCGCCATGGCATTGCGTGATGGCAACGATGTCGTTCTCATTCCGGCCGAGCGGAACGGTTACGTTCTTCTTGGGATGCGCAAGGCGCAGCCGGCGGTCTTCTCGAATATCGGCTGGGGCGGGAGCAGTGTTCTCGCCGACACGCGTGCACGGATCGTCGAGCAGCGACTCATGCTCGTCGAGCGTCCGCCCCTATGGGAGGTGGACACGGAAATCGATCTTGCGCGCCTTGAGCGCGAATTTCCGGAGCTCAGGCTTTAGCGATCATTGCAGGCGGATCAGGACAAGACCACCGACAATGAGGCATGCAGCCACGACGCGCACGGCACGCAATGGCTCCTTCAGAATGACGACGGCAATCACAGCGCCAAACAAAACGCTCGTCTCGCGCAAGGTGGCGACGATTGCGATAGGCGCCGCCGTCATGGCCCAGATTGCAATGCCGTAGGACAGGACCTGCAGGGCACCTCCGGCAAAGCCGCGCAGCCAGAAGCGCTGCATCGCCGGGATGACGTCCCTTCCATCGCGATAGAGCGCGTAAGGTACCATCACCACCGCAATTCCGATGAAAAGCCAGACCGAATAGGCATTTGGATTTGCCGACAGCCGGGCTCCAATACCGTCGACCACGGAATAGGCGCAAATTGTCAGGGCGGTGAACAGCGCAAAGCCTATCGCGCGCCGGTCGATTTCGGCCAATTGACGGCCTCCGCGCGCGGAGAGCAGCAGAACGCCTCCGACAAGCACGACAATCCCCGTCCAACCCAACGCGTTCAACTTTTCGCCGACAAAGATCGACGTGACCGTAGCCGTCATCAGAGGGGCCGAGCCGCGCGCGATTGGATAGACCTGACCGAGATCGCCGGTGCGATAGCTTTCGATCAGGGAGGCAAAATAGACCAGATGGATGACGACCGACGCAATCAACCAGGGCCATGCCGCCGAAGCAGGCATGCCCACTAAAGGTGCAAACGCGAGCGCCACAACACCGGAGCCTACGGATATCAAGGTCGTCGTTGAAAGCGGATCGAGGCCAACTTTGATCAGGGCATTCCAGCCCGCATGGCATGCTGCGGCAAACAAAACGGCGAGAAAAACAAAGGTTTCCATGAGAAGGCTTTATCGCCGGCCCGGATGGGGCCATCCGTAGGGTGGGCAATTCACGAGAGGCGGCTTGGCGGGCATAGAAATCCAGTAAACGTCGCGGAACCGGAAATTTACAGCGACCTATACTTTAGTGGCTAGCCGACTGCAGGGGCCAAGAGTATCGTTTTCAAAACGCCGAATAATGGCGCCATCCGGGAGGAGACCATGGGACAATCACGTCTATCACGTCGTGCCGTTCTTAAGACTGCCGCCCTCGGTTCCGCGGCAGCGATTACTGCTCCGTATATCAGCGGGGTCCATGCCGCAGGTACACTGTCACTCGGCTGCTGGGACCACTGGGTGCCCGGCGCCAACAAGACCCTCGACAAGCTTTGCAAAGAATGGGGCGACAAAAACAACGTCGACGTCCGTATCGACTACATCACTTCGCAAGGTGAGAAGGACAAGCTAACCGCGGCGGCGGAAGCTCAGGCAGGCACCGGTCACGACATCATGTCGCATCGCGACTGGAACATCCGCATCCACCAGGCGCAGCTTGAGCCTCTCGACGACGTGATCGATGCGCTAATCAAGAAATACGGGCCGATCAGCCCGGTCGCTGAATATCTTGCCAAGAGCAAGGGTGTGTGGCTCGGCGTGCCAACCGCGGTCGGCAGCCAGGTGAAGCCGTGCTGCTCGCGCTTCGATCTTTACAAGGAGCACGCCGGCATCGATTTGCGCGACATGTTCCCGGCCGACGAATCAAAATGGGACAAGGCCAAGGTCGACGGCTGGACCTGGGACGCCTATGTCACGGCGGCGCAGAAGCTGCACAAGGCCGGCTTCCCAGTCGGCCTGCCGATGGGCCAGACCTCGGACGCGGTCGACTGGGTCGGCGGTTTGTTCAACGCCTATGGCGCGGTGTTCATCGACGCCAAGGACAACATCAAGATCAATTCCGACCAGACCCGGCAGGCGATGGAAGTCGCCCGCAAGATCATGGAAGCGAGCCCGCCCGAAGTGTTCGCCTGGGACGATGCCGGCAACAATCGTTGGCTGATTTCCGGCAAGGGCTCGGGCATCATGAACCCGCCGAGCGCCTGGTCGGTCGCCAAGCGCGACAATCCGAAAGTGGCGGAGCAGTGCTGGACGCATCCGGTGCCGAGGGGCCCGAACGGCCGTTTCGTCGGCCAGCTTCCGCAGTTCTACGGCTTGTGGAAGTTCTCCAAGAACAAGCAAGCCGCCAAGGACCTTCTGCTTTACATCTCGCAAAAAGAATCGGTGGCACAGTTGGTCGCGGCCTCGAACGGCTACGATCTGCCGTCGTTCAAAACAATGTACGATCTCGACACCTGGAAGACCGTCGAGCCGCCGGTTGGCACCGTATATGCCTACCCGCCGCGCGGCGACGAGCAGACCTCGATGTTCGGCGCGCCCGCGCGTTCCGAAGTCGGCGCGCAGATGTACAACCAGGCGATCGACACTGTGATGATCTCGAAGTTCACGCAGGGCAAAGAGAAGCTCGACGACGTCATCAAGTGGGCGGAGAAGGAGCTGGAAGGCACGCTGCGCGCCTGAGGGTTTACGCCACGACAACCTGCATGCCGGCCTGATCGGCCGGCATGCATACTCCCGCTGACAGCGAGAGCGCCTGATGGCCGATACCATCCACACTTGGAATCCTGCGCTCAGCGACACGGGCGCACCCGCGGTACGCAAACGCGGCCTGCACCGCTTCATGCGGCAGCGTTCGACCATCGCGTTTCTGATGTGCCTGCCACTGATCGTGATTATCTGCGGCTTGGTCATCTACCCCGCGCTTTATTCGATCCACCTGTCGATGCTGAACAAGGCGCAAACGCGCTTCATCGGCTTGTCGAATTTCACGTTTCTAATGTCGCGCGACACGTTCTGGATGGTGGTCCAACAATCGACGATCTTTGCGCTGTCCGCCGTCTTCTTTAAGGCCCTGATCGGGTTGGTCACCGCACACCTCGTTAACAATCTTCCGGTTAAAGGCCAGCGCAAATGGCGCGGCATGCTCCTCGTGCCCTGGGTGATCCCGCTGGCCCTGTCGACGCTCGGCTGGTGGTGGCTGTTCGATCCCACCAATTCGGCCTTCAATTACACGCTGCAAAGTCTGGGCTTCGAACGGGTCGCGTGGCTGAGCGATCCTTATTGGGCCCGTTTCACGGTGATCTTGGTGAACGTCTGGTACGGCGCGCCGTTCTTCCTGATTATGTACCTCGCGGCGCTCAAATCGGTGCCCGAGCAGCTCTATGAAGCGGCGGCTATCGACGGCGCCAATGCCTGGCAGAAATTCGTGCACATCACACTGCCGATGATGCGCAATATCATTGCCATCACGGTGCTGTTCTCGCTGATCGTCACCTTCGCAAATTTCGACATCGTGCAGATCATGACGGCAGGCGGCCCGCGCAACATGACGCACATGTTTGCTACCTACGCCTTCCTGCTCGGTATCCGTTCCGGTGACTTGCCGCTCGGCGCCGCGACATCACTGTTCATGTTCCCGATCCTGGCGGTCGCCGCGATCTTCATCCTGCGCGGCGTGCGCAAACGCGGGAGGGAGATCGGGTGAGCACCGCCACTCTCGTCTTGCCGACCGGCAAAACAGCGCCGACTCGATCGAGCCTGCGGCGCAGCCGGCGCTGGGCGCTGTTCGCGTCCTATTTCTTTCTGATCTTGTTCGCGATCTTCTTCCTGATGCCGCCCTATTACATGGTTGTGACGGCGCTCAAGAGCGACGCCGAGATGGCGCGGCTGGCAACCAATCCATGGTTCATCTTCGACGGCGTCACGCTCGACCAGTTCAGGATTCTGCTCACGCAGACCGATTTCCTGATCTTCTTCAAGAATACCGTTATCGTGACGGTGTGCGTGGTGGCGATTACCATGGTAATTAGCGTGCTGGCCGCATTCGCGCTCGGCCGCATGCGGTTTTGGGGATCGAGCATCCTCGCCACCGGGATCTTCCTCACTTATCTGGTGCCGGACACACTGCTGTTCATCCCCATGTTCCAGATCGTTAAATCGATCGGTCTGCTTAATTCCTATTGGGGGATGGTGCTGGTCTATCCGACGCTGACGGTGCCGTTCTGCACATGGATCATGATCGGCTATTTCCAGTCGATCCCGAAGGAGCTCGACGAGGCCGCGCTGATCGACGGCGCCGGGCACATGCAGATGCTGCTCAAGATCTTCATCCCGGTCGCGCTGCCCGGCATCATCGCCGCCATGATCTTTGCCTTCACCGTGTCGTGGGCCGCCTTCGTCTATCCGATGGCCTTCCTCTACTCCTCGGATCAGCAGGTGCTCACCGTCGGCACGGTGACCAGCTTGATCCGCGGCGACGTCTACAAGTGGGGCATGTTGATGGCCGGCGCGCTGCTTGCCGCTGCGCCACCGCTCGTGATCTACGCGTTCCTCATGGATTACTACATCGCCGGCCTGACCGCCGGCGCTACCAAGGGCTGAGCAGCATGGCTGAAGTCGCGTTGCGTCAAGTCGTGAAGAAGTACGGCGACGTCGAAGCGGTCCGCGCGATCGATCTGGACATCCCGAACAACGAGTTCGTCGTGCTGGTCGGCCCTTCGGGTTGCGGCAAGTCGACGACTCTGCGGATGATCGCAGGGCTGGAGGAAATCACCTCCGGCGACATCAGCATCGGCGGCCAGGTGGTCAACGATCTGCCGCCGAAGGACCGCGATATTGCCATGGTGTTCCAAAACTACGCGCTCTATCCGCACATGACGGCCTTCGACAACATGGCCTTCGGCCTGAAGCTGCGCAAATTCTCTAAGGCCGAGATCAAGCAGCGGGTCGAACACGCCGCGCGCATTCTCGACATCACCGAACTGCTTGACCGCCGGCCCAAAGCGCTCTCCGGCGGCCAACGCCAGCGCGTTGCTATGGGCCGCGCGATCGTTCGCAATCCCAAGGTCTTTCTGTTTGATGAACCGCTGTCGAATCTCGACGCCAAGCTGCGCGTGCAGATGCGCACCGAGATCAAGCGCGTCCACCAGAAGGTCAAGACCACGACCGTCTATGTGACGCACGATCAGGTGGAGGCGATGACGCTCGCCGACCGAGTCGTGGTGATGAGCCAGGGGCGCATCGAGCAAATCGGCACGCCGCACGAGCTCTACCATCATCCCCGCACACGTTTCGTGGCGGGATTCATCGGCTCACCGGCAATGAATTTCATTCCCTGCCGGCTCGAGCAGGCCGGTTCAGGGCTGCGCGCGCGCGTTTCCGACACAATTGCGCTGCCCGTCCCATCGAGCCGCGAAGCGCGTTATCGCTCGGTCGTCGGCAAGGAGGTGGTCCTCGGCCTGCGACCGGAGCACATCACCGAACCGCGTCATAACGGCCGCGCCGATGGTTGCGATTTCGACGTTACTTTGGACGTCGTCGAGCCGATGGGCATGGAAACGATGGTCTTCTTCACAATCAACGGGACCGAGTTCTGCAGCCGTGTCGAACCCAGCAGCGCGGGCGATGCCGGGGCCAAAATGCGTCTGCACGCCAATGTCGATCACATGCACCTGATCGACCCCGCAAGCGGCGCGGTCATCTAACCCCTGTTCAGGCTTTCGCCGCCGCTGGCGCCCAGAGTTTTGGCCCCGCGCGCTGATATTGCGGAGGCCGCGCGACATCGGCGCCCAGCGCCTTAGCCGCATGCCAGCCCCAATGCGGGTCGTCGAGGAAGCAACGCGCCATCGAAACCATGTCCGCCTCGCCTTTCGCGACGATTTCCTCCGCGTGCTCGGGCTTGACGATCAGCCCGACGGTGCGGGTCGGAATATTCGCCTCGCGCTTCACGCGCGCCGCGATCGGGACGTTGTAGCCGGATTGGGTTGGATTGCGGATGTCAGCGGCGACGCCGCCGGACGAGATGCATATGAAATCGATGCCCTCACCTTTGAGCGCCCGCGAGATCGCCACGGCGTCGTCGGGCGTGAGCCCGCCCTCGCGCCAATCGCTGCCGGTAATACGCGCGCCGAGCACGACCGATTTCGGCACTACCGCCCGCACCGCGCGCGCGATCGACAGCGGAAAGCGCAGGCGATTTTCCAGCGAGCCGCCATATTGGTCAGTGCGCTTGTTTGAGATGGGTGACATGAAGCCGTGCGCCAGGTAACCGTGCGCCATATGCAGCTCGATCTCATCGAATCCGACGCGCAGCGCGCGCTTGGCCGACGAAACGAAAGCAGCGCGCACGCGCTCCATATCGGCCTCGGTGACCTCGCGCGGCGTGTGCCACCCGTCGCCAAAAGGAATCGGCGAGGCCGCAATCGTCGGCCAGGGATCCGCTTCCGCCTTCAAGGGGCCTGCGCCCTCCCAGGGGCGCTGCGCCGAGCCCTTTCGACCCGAGTGGGCAATCTGAATCCCGAACTTCGCGCTACCCATGCGCCGAGCCTGCGCGACCACGCGCGCCAACGCGGCTTCGTTGTCGTCGGAATAAAGGCCGAGGCAGCCGTGCGTGATGCGGCCATGGCGCTCGACATGGGTTGCCTCCACAATCACCAATGCGGCGCCGGAATGCGCCATCATGCCGAGATGCATCAGGTGCCAGTCGTTGGCGCAGCCATCGTCGCCGGAGTACTGGCACATGGGCGACACGACGATGCGGTTGGCAAGCTCGAGACCGGCAAGGCGAAAGGGCGTAAACAGGCTACTGGACATGATGGTGATTGGCTCGTGACGGGAAATCAGCGCCGATATCAGCGCTGCTGAATGGACATCAGATAGCCGATGCTGGCGCCCGCGTCACGCGCGTCTCAAGTGGCTGGAAGCACTGAATTTCCGCCGGTGGGCGCGGCAAATCGGGTCGCCGCGAGCTTGGCCCAGAGGGCCGCGACGCGTTCAGTTTCGCGCAAATAGAGGCCAAACCGTTCTTCGGAGTAGAAGCGCCTCCAGCGGCCGCTGCGCTCAAGCTCACGGACATGGGCAAGCCGACGCTGCGCGAGCGCGTGCCATTTCGCGGCAATCTGGTCGAAGCGGACTCCGCCCTGCACAACCGCCATTGCATGCCCCCCGGCACGCGCGAAAGCCGGCAGCCGAACGACGCATACGCATCGACGACCACCGAAAGTTGCACGAAAACAACGGCATACAGAGAGGTCGTCATGTAAGACGATTCGTCGGCGCTTGCAAAGAGGGGTGAAAGTTACAGCCGGATACGCAACTTATGCGCAATCTCGCCGATAACGCCGCGGCGGAACAGCAGCACGCAGGCCACAAAAATTGCACCCTGGATGACGAGCACCCACTCGCCGATCGGCGCAAGCTTGAACTGCATCACCAGGATCACGAAGGCACCGACCACCGGTCCAAATATGGTTCCGAGGCCGCCGACCAGGGTCATCAGCACGACCTCGCCCGACATCGGCCAGTTCACGTCCGTAAGCGAAGCCAGTTGCAACACGATTGCCTTTGTCGCACCAGCGACGCCGGCCAGCGTCGCCGAGAGAACGAATGCGACGAGCTTGTAGCGGTCTGTCTTGTAACCAAGCGAGATCGCGCGCGTCTCATTCTCGCGAATTGCCTTGAGCACTTCCCCGAACGGCGAATGAATGATGCGGTAAATAAACAAAAAGCCAGCAAGAAAGATGACCAATACAACTGCGTACATGGTCATTTCGTTCTTAAGATCGAAGATCCCGAAGAGGTGGCCGCGCGGCACCGCCTGAATTCCATCCTCGCCGCCGGTGAACTTGGCCTGCAACGCGAAGAAATACATCATCTGCGCGAGCGCAAGCGTGATCATCGCGAAATAAATGCCCTGCCGGCGGATTGCGAGTGATCCGGCAACGAGCCCGCATATCGCGGCGGTCGCAGTGCCGGTCAGGATTGCGAGCTCGGGCGGGAAACCCCACGCCTTGGCGGAATAGGCAGACAGATAACTCGCCCAGCCGAAATAAAGCGCATGACCGAAGGACAAAAGGCCAACATATCCAATCAGCAGGTTAAAGGCGCAAGCGAACAGCGCGAAGCACATCGCCTGCATCACAAATAGTGGGTACGTGACGAAGGGTGCAACGACGAGCGCCACAACCATCACAACAAAGCCAATGGTCTCGCTCTGCGCCCGCAGCACGGACGGCCTTTTCGCGAGCGGATCGACGACCCGTTCCATCACGCTCTCCGCCCGAACAGGCCGGCCGGACGCACCAGCAGCACGATCGCCATTATGACGAAAATCACCGTATTCGACGCCTCCGGAAAAAAGACCTTGGTCAGGCCTTCGATCACGCCAAGGCCGAAGCCGGTAACGATCGCGCCCAAAATCGAGCCCATGCCGCCGATGACGACCACCGCAAACACGACGATGATCAGTTCCGCACCCATCTGCGGCGACACGTTGTAGATCGGGGCCGCCATCACGCCGGCGAACGCCGCGAGCGCGACGCCGAAGCCGTAAGTCAGCGTGATCATCCGCGGCACGTTGATGCCGAAGGCGCGCACTAAGGTCGGATTTTCAGTTGCGGCGCGCAGGTAAGCGCCAAGCCGCGTCCGCTCGATGACAAACCAGGTTCCGAAGCATACGACCAGCGACGCCGCGACCACCCAGGCGCGATAGTTCGGTAGAAACATGAAACCGAGATTCAGGCCGCCGCGCAGCGAGTCCGGTACCGTGTACGGCAGGCCCGCCGATCCGAAATAATTGCGCGCGACGCCTTCAAAGATCAGCGCCAGCCCGAACGTGAGCAGCAGTCCATAGAGGTGGTCGAGCTTGTAAAGCCACTGCAGGAAAAACCGTTCGACGAGAATACCTGTAATGCCGACCAGGATGGGCGCTATGATCAGCGCCGGCCAATACCCCAATCCCGAGTATTGCAGGATGAGGTAGGCCGCAAAAGCGCCCATCATGTATTGGGCGCCGTGACTGAAATTGATGATGTTGAGCATGCCGAAAATGACGGCGAGTCCCAAGCTCAACAGCGCGTAGAACGAGCCGTTGATCAAGCCGATCAAAAGCTGCCCGAACAACGCGGTCGACGGGATTCCGAAAATCTCGAACATGCATGGTCACCAGAAAACCGGGGGCGGATGCAATCACCCGCCCCCGCAGCCCAATCAACTATTAGCCGCTGACCAGCGGGCAGTTGCCTTCCTTGAGCGGACGGAAGGCCTGATCTGCCGGGATCGTGGCGCGGACGTTGTAGAAGTCACCGGGATATTTCGAGTCCGACGGCTTCTTCACCTCGAGCAGATAGGCCGGATGCACCTTGCGGCCATCCGGACGGATCGTGCCTTTGCCGAACAACGGGTCATCCGTCGGCATCGATTTCATCTGCGCAACCACGGCCTTGCCATCACTCACATTGCCTTTGAGCGCGACCGCAGCCTTGAGGTAGTGCGTAATGCCCGAATAAACGCCGGCGTGAATCATCGTCGGCCACTTGCCCTGGCGCTCCTGTTGCCAGCGCTTGGTCCAGGCGCGATTGGCGTCGTTCATGTCCCAATACCAGGTTTCGGTCAGGATCAGGCCCTGCGCCGTCGGAAGCCCAAGTGCCGCGACATCGCTTGCGAACACCAGAAGCCCTGCCAGACTCTGCCCGCCCTTGACGATGCCGAACTCGGCAGCCTGCTTGATCGAGTTGATCGTGTCGCCGCCCGCGTTGGCGAGCCCGATGACTTTCGCCTTCGAGGACTGCGCTTGCAGAAGGAATGACGAGAAGTCGTTGGTGTTGAGTGGATGACGGACCTTGCCGAGTACCTTGCCGCCGGCCTTCTCAACCGCCGCCATGGTGTCGCGCTCGAGCGCATGCCCGAAAGCGTAGTCGGACGTGAGGAAGAACCAGGAGTCACCACCGGTCTTCACGATGGCGGTGCCAGTGCCGTTCGCCAGCATCCAGGTGTCGTACGTCCAGTGGATCGTGTTGGCGTTGCATTTCGGTCCCGTGAGATCCGAAGCTGCAGCGCCCGACACGATGAAGATTTTGTTCTTCTGATTGGCAACCTGGCTGACCGCCAGCGCTACGCCGGAATTCGGCGTATCTATAATGAGGTCAACCTTGTCCACATCGAACCACTGGTTGGCGATCTGCGATCCGATATCTGGCTTGTTCTGATGATCGCCGGAGATCAGTTCAACCTTCACGTTGGGATGGTCCTTTGTGAAATCCGCAATCGCCATTTTTGCGGCGGCAACCGAGCCGGGCCCGCCGATATCGGCGTAAAGGCTCGACATGTCGCTGAGCACGCCAATCTTGACGTTGACCTGCTGGGCGTTGGCCCCTCCGCAGGCAAGAACCGCGGCCAAAGCCGCAAGTCCCATGAATCTTCGCATCGACTAGTTCCTCCTTGTTTGACTATTCAGATTCGACTTAGCCGCTCACCATCGGGCAGTTGCCCTCCTTGAGCGGACGGAATGCTTCGTCCGCCGGGATCGTGGCGCGCAGCTTGTAGAAGTCGCCAGGATATTTCGATTCAGATGGTTTCTTGACCTCGAACAGATAGGCCGCGTGTAGCTTACGGCCGTCCGCGCGGATGGTGCCTTTGCCAAAGAGCGGATCGTCTGTCGGCATTTCTTTCATTTTGGCGACGACCGACTTGCCATCGGGGTTGCCGCCGAGAGCGGCGCGCGCCTTGAGGTAATGCAGCGTGCCGGCATAGACACCGGCCTGGTTCATGGCCGGATATTTGCCGGGCGCATTCCGCTCTACGTGCCAGCGTTTTGTCCAAGCGCGCGTTGCGTCGTTGAGATCCCAATAGAATGTCTCGGTCAGGACCAGGCCCTGCGCGGTCGGCAGACCGAGCGCGGCAACGTCGGTCGCAAAGACCAGGAGGCCGGCCAGACTCTGTCCGCCCTTCACGATGCCGAATTCGGAGGCTTGCTTGATCGCGTTGATGGTGTCGCCGCCGGCGTTTGCAAGGCCGATGATTTTCGCCTTCGACGCTTGGGCCTGCAACAGGAACGATGAGAAGTCGTTCGTGTTGAGCGGATGGCGCACCTTGCCGAGCACCTTGCCGCCGTTCTTCAGGACGACCGCCTCGGTGTCGCGCTCGAGTGCGTGGCCGAAGGCGTAGTCCGACGTGAGGAAGAACCAGGTATCGCCGCCCGTCTTCACGACCGCCTTGCCCGTGCCGTTCGCCAGCATCCATGTGTCATAGGTCCAGTGCACCATGTTCGCGTTGCATTTCGGACCGGTCAGGTCCGAGCTCGCGGGGCCTGAAGCGACGAAGACCTTGTTCTTCTGACTGGCGATCTGGCTGATGGCGAGCGCGACGCCCGAATTTGGAACGTCCGCAATCATGTCGACGTGATCGACGTCGTACCATTGATTGGCGATCTGCGAGCCGATGTCCGGTTTGTTCTGGTGGTCGCCGCTGATGACCTCGATCTTGAAGTTCGGATGATCCTTCATGAAATCGGCGGCCGCCATCTTGGCGGCAATGACGGACCCTATTCCCGTCGCGTCCGCGTACAGGCTGGACATATCGGTGAGCACGCCGATCTTGACGTTGATCTGCTGCGCACTAGCGGTGCCGAGGGTCAGTATGACGGCGAGGGCCGCCAAGCTCATTGTCCGCTTCATTGACGTTTCCTCCTACTTTGCGCCGTTATGGCTTGTTCGTTTAAACACCGAGATAGTCGTGCAGCTTGTCGACGTTTGCATCCAGTTCCGAATTGGCGAACTGGTCGATGATACGACCATGTTCCATGACGTAATAGCGGTCCGCAACTGTCGAGGCGAAACGGAAGTTTTGTTCCACCAAAAGGATGGTAAAGCCCCGATCCTTGAGGGCGCGGATCGTCTTGCCGATCTGCTGAATAATGACAGGGGCGAGACCTTCTGTCGGCTCATCGAGCAGCAAGAGGCGGGCGCCGGTCCGTAAAATGCGGCCAATCGCAAGCATTTGCTGCTCACCACCGGACAACTTCGTGCCCTGGCTGGAACCCAATCGTTCCTTGAGGTTCGGAAAGAGCTCAAAAATCTGATCGAGACCGAGGCCGCCCGGCTTCACCACCGGCGGGAGCAGCAAGTTCTCCTCGACAGTGAGGCTTGCAAAGACTCCGCGCTCTTCCGGACAGAAGGCGGCGCCGGTCCGCGCGATGTAATTTGAGCTCCGCGCAATGAGCTCCTCGGCTTGGAACCGCACCGAACCGGTGCGATGCCCGACAATACCCATGATGGCCTTCAGCGTCGTCGTCTTGCCGGCACCGTTGCGGCCCAGCAGCGTGACGACCTCGCCTTCCTGCACGTCGAATGTAACGCCGTGAAGAATATGAGACTCGCCGTACCACGCCTGCAGATCTTTCACAGCCAGCAGCGGCGTGCGTGCATCAAGCATGGCCTACTCCCATATAGGCCTCGCGCACATCTGGATTCGCCGACACGGTGTCGTAGTCGCCTTCCGCCAGCACGCGGCCGCGCGTCAGCACGGTGATGTGATCGGATAAATCGGCAACTACCGAAAGATTGTGCTCGACCATGAGCACGGTGCGGTCGGCCGCCACGCGCTTGATCAGCTGCGCGACGCGGTCGATATCTTCGTGACCCATGCCCGCTGTCGGCTCGTCGAGCAGCAGCATCTCAGGATCCAGCGCCAGCGTCGTTGCAATCTCCAGCGCGCGCTTGCGTCCATAGGGCAATTCAACCGCGAGCCAATCGGCAACGGAGGAAAGACCGACATCGGCAATCAGCGACATGGCCCGCTCGTTCAAGTCGTTGAGCGCCGACGTCGAACGCCAAAAATCGAACGACCCGCCGCGTGCGCGCTGCAAAGCAATGCGGACGTTTTCCAACACCGTCATGTGCGGAAACACTGCCGAAATCTGAAACGACCGTACCAGCCCAAGACGCGCGACGGCAGCCGGCTCCATGTCCGTAATATCGTCGCCCTTGAATAGAATGCGGCCGTGCGTCGGGCTGAGGAATTTCGTGAGCAGATTGAAGCAGGTCGTCTTGCCGGCGCCGTTCGGCCCAATCAACGCGTGAATGGTCCCGCGTCTGACGCGCAGGTTCACGCCATTGACGGCGACAAAGCCGGCGAAATCCTTGGTCAGATCCTCGGTTTCGAGGATCGTATCGTCACTCATACGCGGCGGCCCCTCGTCGCACATTCTTGGCAGGTTTTTGCGCTGGGCGGCAAGGCCTACTAAAGGTCTGGCTATGCGGCTAAGTGACTGATTTTATTGGTTTGACGATGTTTGGCCCGGCGCGACAAAGCATCAACTAGAGGCCGCTCGCTACTGGCTTCGGGTCAGTTTCGCGCTTGGCAACATTGGCCAGAATTTCTGCACCCCGATTGGCCGCCGGCAGGCCACGAAACAGAAAGCACAAACTCACGACGGCCTGCATTTCCTCCCAGCTCGCCCCCGCCTTGCGTGCGGCAATGGCGTGCAGCTGCGCGGCATCACTCAGGTCCATGAGCAGCATCCCGAACAGCATCAGCTGAGCGGTTTTGACGTCGAAGCATTTCGGATACATCGCGTGCTCGCGCATTTTTTCCTGCATGTCGAGCAGCGTGGGGTCGAGCGCACCGGTCACCGCCATGCGGGCTTCGATGCGCGGCGGCACAAAACCGATCAACTCGCGATAGATGTCGGTGCGGTCCTCAAGCGATGCGGTTTTATCCGCATAGGCGCCAATGGAGTCCCGGACCGCCTTTAGGTCGATGCGCTGAGGCAAGGTCATTTTGGACTCCGAAGTTAGAAAAAAACCGGAAACTGGGGAGCCTTGCCGCCTTTTTCACCCTCGACGTTCGGTGTGGCGTATTGGATGAAGCTCTCCGGCAGTGTTGCTCCCCAATAGACTCCCGTGCCGCGCTCCTCTTCGCTCCAGGTGACCGGCTCCCAATCGGGCGCCATTACCAGGAAACTGCCCGAATAAATCTCCACGCGATTGCCGCCGGGTTCGTAGGTGTAGAGATAGAATCCCTGCGAGTTGTTGTGCTTTGAAGGACCGGCTTCAATAAAAATGCCGTTTTCGATCAGGATGTCCGCGGCGCGCATGACATCGTCACGATTGTCGACCCACAGTGAGAAATGATGCAGGCGCCCATGCGCGCCTTTCACGTCGACCACATACGCAAGTTGATGATGGATCGCTGTCGGGCTCATCCAGGAACCGATCTCGGTTTTGCCCTCGTCGTAGCGCACCTGTTCGCGCAGCTGGAAACCGAGCATCTCCTGCGCAAACTTTCGATTGGTTTCGACGTCGCTCGCAAGCAAGGCCAGATGATCAACCCTGCGGACGCAGACGCCACGGCCCGTATATTTTTGCGGCAGATTCTTGAGCGTCGAGTGCAGCGGCTCCGGCGCGACGAATTTCTGCTCCTCGTAGTAGATCTCCATGACGTGACCGTCGGGATCGCGGAAACGAAATGAGCGGCCGCGCCCAAAATCCCCGTTGGTCCACCCGATGCCGAGACCGGCATCCGCGATGGCCTTCGCACGGCGTTCCAGGGCCTGCTCGCTTACCGCCCGCCAGGAAATGCAACCGACACCCGCATCTTCGGCGGCCGTCAGTTTCAGGGTGCTCGTCGCATAGTCGCCGTAGCCGCGTAGATAAACGGACTTTCCAGCCTCGTGAACGGGCTCCATGCCGAGAAGATCGCGGAAGTACCAAAGGCTTTTGTCGGGTCTTGGTGTGAACAACTCGACACTGCCGAGATGCGCGATATCGCGGATCGGCTCCGGGGTCTGCGCCATGATCGCCCTCCGTTTCTGGAAGGCAAATATCGGCCGGACGACCGATCCGGGCTTTGACCTAGCGCAAATAAGAGCTAGGCGGGTGCTGCTAGCTTTTGAACTTCTTGGCGAGCGCGTCGGCGTTGCGCGCGAGCAGCCCGACGTCGGCCCCCACGGCCACAAACAGATAGCCCCAGTCGATATAGCGCCGGGCTTCCTCCTCGTTGCCTGTAAGGATTCCAGCCGGCTTGCCGACTGCCTTGAGGCGTTTCACCGCATCCTGCATGGCGTTTTGAACGTCCGCATGTTGCGGGTTGCCCAGGCGGCCCAGCGAGGCCGCCAGATCGGACGGACCAATAAAGACACCGTCGACACCGTCGACCTTGGCAATCGCTTCCAGTTGATCGAGCGCGGCGCGCGTCTCCACCTGTACGAGGACGCAGATCTCGTCATTGGCCTTGGTCAGATAGCCGGGCACGCGGCCATAACGGCTGGCGCGGGCGGCAACCGAAACGCCGCGAATTCCCTGCGGCGGGTAACGCGTGGAAGCGACCGCCCGCTTCGCCTCCTCGACGTTCTGCACATAGGGAAAAAGAAGGGTCTGCGCCCCAATGTCCAGCGCGCGTTTGGCCAGCACGATATCGTTCCAGGCCGGGCGAATGATCGGCGTCGCCGTTCCGCGCTGGATGGCCTGCAGTTGCGTGACAAGATCGGGGATCTCGTTCGGCGAATGCTCAGTATCGAGGAGGATCCAGTCAAATCCGCTGTCGGAAACAACTTCGGCGGCGATGTTGCTGCACAGGCTCGACCACAGCCCAATCTGAAGTTTCCCCTGTGCAATTGCGCGCTTAAAGGCGTTGGTCTGCATTTCCGGCATTTTGTCTCTCACACGAATTGAATGGCGATGCTACCGAGCTGGCCAAAGTCGGCATGAAGCGTATCGCCCTTTTGAGCGAAGACGACTCGGGTGAACGAGCCGGCGAGCACGACGTGCCCGGGTTCAAGCGCGTGCCCGTGGGGGCCGATCTTGTTGGCAAGCCAGGCCACGCCGAGCGCCGGATGACCGAGCACGCCGGCGGCTAGACCAGTCTCCTCAATTTCGGAATTGCGAGACATGATCCCGCCGACCCAGCGCAGGTCGACATCGAGCGGGCCGACCGGGCGGCCACCCATCGCGATCCCCGCCGCGGCGCCGTTGTCAGCAACCGTGTCCACGATCTTGCGTGGATCCTGGATGCGCGCATCGACGATCTCGATCGCCGGCACAACGTATTCGGTGGCGCGCAGGACATCCGTCAGACCGACGCCCGGCCCCTGCAGCCTCTTGCCCATGATGAAGGCAAGCTCCACCTCCACCCGGGGCTTGCAGTAGTCGGCGTGATTGACCTTGGCGCCATCGGCGATCAGCTGATCGTCGAGAATGTATCCGTAGTCAGGCTCGTCGATCATGGACGAGCGCTGCATGGCCTTCGAAGTCAACCCGACTTTGTGACCGATCAGCTTGGCGCCGGCCCTGACCTTGCGCTGCATCACGTCGGTGGAAATCGCGTAGGAATCCTCGATGGTGATGTCCGGAAACGTGACGTGCAGCTGCACCGCCTGTTTGTGCTCTTTTTGCGCCGCCATCAGGATATCAGCGGCTTTCTTGCGGTCGGCGTCGGACAGCATGATCGATCCCCCCTGCCAGATCGATGCTGTAACGGTTTGCACGAGGAATTTAAAGGGAGGGATCTCGCGCCGCTCTGAAGCGCGCTAGTCCGACTTTTCGGCAGCCTTGCGCTCTTTTCGTTTCTCGATCTTGCGGTTGGTGAAACGCAGGACGCGGGCGAGCGGCGGGCGCATCGGCCGCACGTCGTAAGCCAGGAGTGCAAGGCCGATCGGCAGCATCCAGAACCCGAGCACAGGCAGGAAGCCAAGTACGCCGCCGCCGGTCAGCGCAATACCTGCCGGTACGCGCACCCAGACCGCCTCCGGCTGACGCAGCCGATCGAGGTTGCGGCCGGCCCAGTCAGGCATGTGATCCTGCAGCCGGTCCATTTCTTCATCGAAGTCGGGCGTGCGCGTCATGCCAGATCAAAGGCCCCGGGCGCGGATTTGTTCCAGCCCTAGTGCTTGAGCTTGGGATCGACCTTGAACTTCGCCTCGGTCTTTTTCGTGATTTCATCGACCGTCACGCCCGGCGCAAGCTCGGTCAGCGTCATGCCGCCGGCCTTCTTGTCGATCGTGAACACACCAAGATCGGTGATTACCATGTCGACAACGCCGGCGCCGGTAAGCGGTAGCTTGCATTTGTGAAGCAGCTTCGGCTCGTCCTTGGCGGTGTGCTCCATGACCACGACGACTTTCTTCACGCCGGCGACAAGATCCATCGCGCCGCCCATGCCCTTCACCATCTTGCCGGGGATCATCCAGTTGGCGAGATCTCCGTTCTCCGCGACCTGCATCGCGCCGAGGATTGACAGGTCGATATGACCACCGCGGATCATGGCGAAGGAATCGGCCGAAGAAAAAAAGCTGGTGGTCGGCAATTCGGTGACCGTCTGCTTGCCGGCATTGATGAGATCGGGATCCTCCTCCCCTTCATAAGGGAAAGGCCCGAAGCCGAGCATGCCGTTCTCGCTCTGCAGCTGCACCGTCATGCCATCGGGAATGTAGTTCGACACCAGCGTCGGAATGCCGATGCCGAGATTGACGTAGAAGCCATCGCGCAATTCCCTGGCGGCGCGTTCGGCCATCTGTTCGCGGGTCCAAGGCATCAGACTTCCTCCCCTGTTCCAGCCGCAGCCACGCGCTTGCGAACGGTGCGCTGCTCGATGTGTTTGACCGCATTCGGCACATGCACGATGCGTTTGACGTACACGCCCGGCGTGATGATGTGGTCGGGATTGAGATCGCCCGGCTGCACAAGGTGCTCAACCTCGGCGACTGTCACCTTCCCCGCCGTGGCCATCATTGGATTGAAGTTTCGCGCCGTCTTCCGATAGACCAGATTGCCTTCGGTATCGCTCATCCAGGCATGAACGATCGACAGATCGGCGACGATGCCGCGTTCCATGATGTAGCGACTGCCGTCGAACTCGCGCTCTTCCTTGCCCTTCGCTATATCGGTGCCCGCGCCGGTGCGCGTGAAGAAGGCGGGAATTCCCGCGCCGCCGGCGCGGATACGTTCGGCCAGTGTGCCTTGCGGGTTGAATTCGATCTCGAGCTCGCCGGCGAGATATTGTTGCGCGAACAGCTTGTTTTCGCCGACATAGGACGAGATCATTTTCTTCACCTGCCGCGTCTCCAGCAGCAGCCCAAGCCCGGCGCCGTCGACGCCCGCGTTGTTGGAAACGATCGTCAGATTCTTCACGCCGCTGTCGCGAATCGCCTTGATCAGAGTTTCCGGGATTCCGCAGAGGCCAAAGCCTCCGCAGCAGATCAGTATGCCGTCCTTGAGCAGGCCGGCCAGTGCGGCTTTCGCGTCGGGATAGACTTTTTTCATTGAACGCTACCGTTTTCGTCTTCAGGAATTGCGAGAAAACATCATTCGCCTAGCCGGATGCAAGCCTACCGCGCCGGAGTCGCAGGCGGGCTGGAGGGCGTGACATCCGTGACCGGATTCTTGGGTGGGGTAATGTCCCGGACTGGATTAGACGGTCTTTGCGGAGCAGCAGGAGCGGCGGGCGCAGGCGCGGGCGTCTGCTTGGCTGCGGACTCCTGCGTAGTCGTGATCGTCCTCGGCAGGAAAGGCACGCGATGCGGGTAGTAGGTCCAGAAGATGAAGATAGCCGCGAAAAACACCGCCGACAGCACGGCCCCCGTGCCGCGATGGCTGAACGAAAGAAGGCCGCCGAGAAACGTCGAGACCGCGACAAAGACGGCCAGCAGTATGACGTAAAGCCAGTCCACCTGCGCAAGATCGATCGGCATCGAGCCCATTCCCTTTAGACCCAGTTTAACCCAGACCCGCGATGCGGGTCACGTTAAACTCCGGTTCCCCTCTTTCGGCATCACACGCTATACCTGCGCCCGATGCCGAATGTCCTTATTCTTACCGAAGTCCAGGAAGCCATGCGCGCACGCTACAAGGCGATGCTGCTTGAGCGCTTCCCGCAACTGACCATCAATGTCGTCGGTCATCACAACGATGTGGGCCCTTACATCGCCGATGTCGACATTCTCCTGTGCTTTTCGCCACCGATGGCCGACCATGTGGTGCGCGACGCACCGAAGCTGAAATGGATTCAGGCGCTCGGCACAGGTGTCGACAACATCGTCGACCTGCCGTCGCTCGGGAAAGAGGTGCTGGTCTCGAATGTTCGTGGCATCCACGGCGCGCCGGTGTCCGAGGCGACAATCGCCTTCATGCTCTCGCTCGCGCGCGACATGCCGCGCTCGGTGCGCGCACAGGCGCAATCCAAATGGGAACGCTGGCCGTCCGCCCTACTCGCCGGCAAGACTGTCGGTATCTTCGGCGTGGGGCTAATCGCCGAATACCTCGCGCCGATCTGCAAGACCTTCGGAATGACCGTTGTCGGCATCAGCGGCAGCCCGCGCGAAACGAAAAACTTCGATCGCATGGCGCACCGGAACGATCTCACCCGCGTCGCCGCCGATCTCGACTTTCTCGTCGTGCTCACACCGTTGAGTGCAGAAACGCGCAACATTATCGGTGAAAAGGTTTTCAACGCCATGAAGCCTACGGCCTACCTGGTCAATGTCGCGCGCGGCGGCGTTGTCGACGAGCCGGCGCTGATCGCAGCTCTGGAAGCTGGAAAAATCGCCGGTGCCGGCCTCGATGTTTTTTCGCAGGAGCCTTTGCCGTCCGATAACCCGTTGTGGAAGACGAAAAACATCACAATCTTCTCGCACCTTGGCGGCTATTCGCAGGGTTACGAGGATCGTGCAATGCCGACCATTGCCGGCAACATGGGTAAATTTCTTGCCGGCGATCTCAAATCCATGATCAACATCGTGCGCAAGCCCGCATCCTGGAAAGAGTAAGCCATGGCCTTGTCCGAACGTCTCAATGCACCGATCTCCGATGCCGAGCTCGAACGCCGCTGGCGCGGCGTGCGCGCGGCTATGGAAAAGGAAAAGATCGACGTTCTGCTGATGCAGAACAACAACGACCACATGGGCGGCTATGTTCGCTATTTCACCGACATGCCAGCCACCAACGGTTATCCCAACACGGTGGTGTTTCCCCGCGACGATCAGATGACCGTGGTGTGCCAAGGCCCCTTCGGGGGCAGCGAGGCGACGGCGCAGGGCGACCAGAGCTGGCGCGGCGTGAAACGCATCCTCACGACGCCGAGCTACGCGTCGGCCGACTACACAAAAGACTATGATCCCGAGCTTGCCGCGAGCGGACTCAAGCCCTTTTCCAAAGGCGTGATCGGTTACGTCGGCACCTATCAGATGTCCTATGCAATGCTTGACTACATCAAGCGCGCCTTCCCGCAGGCCCGCTTTGTCGACGCGACCGATATGGTCGATCGCATCAAGGTCATCAAAAGTCCCGAGGAGATGGAGCTCGTGAAGCGTGCCGCGCTGATGCAGGACGGCGCCATGCGCGCCGCCTTTGCGGCCGTGAAACCCGGCATGCGCGACATCGAGGTTGCCGCCGTCGCGCAGCATTACAGCCAGTGCCACGGCAGCGAAAACGGCATCTATCTCTGCGCCTCGATGCCGCTCGGCAAGCCGTCCAAGTTTGCCAACCGCCATCTGCAAAATCGCGTCATTCAGAAGGGCGATCAGATCGCATTGTTGGTCGAGGACAATGGCCCGGGCGGCATGTTCACCGAGCTCGGACGTTCGTGTGTCGTCGGCACGAAGGTGCCGCAGGCGATGAAGGACGAGCTCGAGTTCTGCAAAGCCTCCCGCAAGCTCACGCTTGACCTGCTCAAGCCGGGCACGTCGTGCAAGGACATCTGGGATGCCTTCAACGATTTCATGCGGAAGAACGGCAGACCTGCCGAAGCCAGGCTTTATTGTCATGGCCAGGGCTACGACATGGTCGAGCGCCCGCTTGTCCGCCACGACGAGCCCATGGCTATCGCGAAGGACATGAACATCGTCGTCCATCCGACGTATATTCACGGCGGTTATCTCAACTGGCTGTGCGACAATTACCTCATCGGCGGCAACGGCCCCGGCGACCGGCTGCACCAGTTTCCCGAAGAGGTGATCGAGGTCGGCTAGCGACACGCTTGACGGGCAACCGCCGCCCGCGCAACGCTCGACGCCTACTGGAGGACAACAATGAAAAAAATGATGCTCGCCGCGGTCTTCGCCGCGCTCGTTTCGGCTGGCCAGGCCGCTGCTCAGGATTTTCCGGCCCGCCCGGTGACGATGGTCATTCCATTTGCCGCGGGCGGACCGCAGGACACGATCGGCCGCGTCATCGCGCAACGCATGACCGAGCTGCTCGGCCAGCAGGTCGTCGTTGAAAACGTTGGCGGTGCGGGCGGCATGACAGGCTCCAAGCGCGTCGCCGATGCAAAGCCCGACGGCTACACGATGGTGCTCGGCAGCGTCGGCACGCATGCGCAGAACCAGACGCTCTACAAGCGGCCTCTCTACAATGTGGAGACCGATTTCACGCCGGTGGCCTACCTCGCGGTGACTCCGATCGCGCTGATCACCCGGCCGGACCTGCCGGTGAGCAATCTCAAGGACTTTGTCGCCTACGCCAAGACCAATCAGGGCAAAATGCAATTCGGTTCCGCGGGCGCCGGCTCCGCGACGCATCTCGGCTGCGTCGTTCTGAACACGGCCATGGGCACGCCGATGATCACGCATGTTCCCTATAAAGGGACCGGCCCGGCGATGCAGGATCTTATCGGCGGCCGCATCGATTACCTCTGCGAAATCATCGCGACCGCAAAGCCGCAGATTGAAGGCCAGAAGGTCAAAGGCATTGCCATCATGACCAAGGAGCGCTCGCCGGTTCTGCCAAATCTTGCGACGACCGTCGAACAGGGCCTCGACGTGCAAGCCTATACCTGGAGTTCGCTGTTCCTTCCGAAAGGCGCCCCCGCCAATGTCGTGAAGAAGCTCAACGAAGCCGCCGCCGGCGCAATTGCGACGCCATCCGTGCAGGAACGGCTCGCAAAACTCGGCGCGACCGTTGCCGCGCCGAACGAGCGTAGTCCGCAATGGCTTGCGGACTTCGTGAAGAGCGAAGTAAAAAAATGGGAAGCCCCGATCAAGGCAAGCGGCGTGCAGGTGGAATAATAACATCCGCAACCCAGCAGCGTGCCGTACGTAAAGAAACAGGAAGTTGACCATGGCTGACGTCAAGTTTCTTAACCCCGACACGCTCGGCAAGCCGCTGGGTCAGTACTCGCACCTCACCCGCGTCAAGGCGTCGGAATTCGTCTTCATCGCCGGCCAGGTTGGCGTCGACAGCAACGGCAAGCTGGTCGGCGACGGAGATTTCGACGCCCAATGCGTGCAGACCTTTGCGAATATCGAGGCGGCGCTCAAATCGGTCGGCGCTGGCTGGGGGAATATCGTCCAGTTCACAACCTACATGGTGCACTCGCAGGATATTCCCAAGTTCATGAAATACCGGCTGCGTGAATTTCCGAACATGTTTCCGGGCGGCGCCTATCCGCCGAACACGCTGCTGATGATCGACCGTCTCGTGCAGGAAGCTTTGCTGGTCGAAGTGCAAGCCGTCGCCGCGCTCTAGCCCTGCTTGTCCATCAGGCTGACGTGCGCTGCCACCACGCGCCAGCCTTCCGGAAATTTCACCCAGGTCTGCATTTGCCGGCCGATCTTGCCGGGCGCTGACGGCCGCTCGTAGAGCGTCGAGGCAACGGCGAATTCGCGGCCGAAGGTCGTGATGACGGTGCGCGACAATTTACGGCCGAGCGCAACCGGCGAGCGCGCCGAGCGGAACGATTTTATTTCCGAATGGCCATAGAGGATTTCGCTGGCGCCGTAGCGGATCGTGCGCGGATCGTCGCGAAACAATTGGTCGAGAACGGGAACGTCGTTCGACACGAGTGCTTTTTCATAGCGATCGAACGCTGTTCTCACCTCCGCGACCACATCCGGTAGATCGATGTCCATAATCCCCTCCGAGCCTGCTGGCGCCACCGTTTGGCAATGACTAAGCTAGTTGGATAGCAAGTCCGTCGGCTTGCTGCGAGAGTCAGAAAAAAACGGGGGGAGGACGGACGTGAAAGCCTTAAAAGCGCTGCTGATCGGATTGACGCTGCTGTGCTCGGCATTGGCGGTGGCGCAGGATTTCCCGACAAAGCCGATCAGGCTGATCGTCCCCTTCCCGCCGGGCGGGCCCAACGACCTCATCGGGCGCGTAGTCGGTCAGCGCATGTCGGAAATCCTCAAGCAGCCGGTCGTGATCGAGAACCGCTCGGGACAGGGCGGCGTAACCGGCACCGACGCCGTCGCCAAGTCGCCGCCTGACGGTTACACCATCGCCATCACGAGCGCGGGCGCGCTGGCGATCAGCCCGAGCATGGAGAAGGTGTCCTACGAGACGCTCAAGGATCTGCAGCCGATCACGCTCGTCGCCACTGTGCCAGAAATGCTGGTGGTGGCCACCAGCGTGTCCGCCAACAACATGAAAGAGCTGGTGGCTCTCGCGAACTCGCAGCCGGGCAAGCTCAACTTCGCCTCGTCCGGCCCGGGCAGTCTGCCGCATCTCGCCGGCGAACTGTTCAAGCTCACTGCCAAGATCAACATCGTGCACGTGCCCTACCGCGGCGCGGCTCCGGCGGTGAACGATTTGCTGGCCCAGCAGGTGCAGATGGTCTTCCTCGACCTGCCGGTGCTGTTGCCGCAGATCAAGGCGGGTAAGCTCAAGCCGATCGCCGTCGGCGCGCCGCAACGCGTACCAAGCGCCCCCGACGTGCCGACGACCGCCGAGGCCGGCATGCCGAACCTGCTCACGGAAAACTGGTACGGCATGGTAGCCCCGGCCAAGACGCCACCGAATATCGTTGCCGCGCTGAACAAAGCCGCTGTCGAGGCGATGAAGGATCCCGCCGTGATCGAAAAGCTGTCGAGCCAGGGCGCCATTCTGGGCGGCGACAGCCCCGAGCACTTCGCTGCTTTCATCGACAGCGAAACGAAGAAGTGGGCGAAAGTCATCAAGGACGGCGGCGTTCAGACGACGAAATAGGAAATGTCTGACGCGGGTAACTTCGTGTTGCGCTCGACGGTGACGTCACCGTTCGGGCGCAAGGTCCGCATGGCGATCGAGGTGCTCGGACTCACCGATCGCATCAAGCTCGAGCCTGCCGACCCGCTCGACGAAGGCGACACGCTGCGCCAGCAGAATCCGCTCGGCAAAATGCCGTGCCTCGTGCTGGCCGATGGCAGCACGATTTACGACAGCGGCATCATCATCGAATATCTGCAGGATGTCGCCGGCACCGACCGCTTGCTGCCACTCAAGGGGCGCGACCGTTACCGTGCGCTGACGCTGTCACGGCTCGCCGACGGCATCATGGATGCGTCCATCCTGGTGGTTTACGAGAACCGCTTCCGGCCGGATGCAGCGACGCATTCGCCGCGCTGGCTCGGGCATCAGCGCAGCAAAATCACGCGCGGGCTGGCGGCGTTCGAAAAAACCCCGCCGGATCCGAAGAAAAGCGACATCGTCGCGATCGGTCTGGCCTGCGCGCTCGGCTATCTCGACTGGCGCAAGCAAGTTGATTGGCGGCCGGCATTTCCCGGGCTGGTCGCCTGGCTGAACGATTTCTCCAAGAACGAGCCTGCCTTCGAACGCACGCGTGCCCCCGACATGACGCAACACACCGCCGCTACGCCCGCCGACCCGCCCTACTGGCTCGCAACGCCGAGCAAGCCGAAACTCAAGCTGCCGGCCGGCGCCTGTGACGCGCACGTGCATGTATTCGGGCCGCGTGCGCGCTTTCCGTTTGCCGAAGGCCGCCGCTACACGCCTTCCGATGCGCCGAAGGAGCTGCTGTTCAAATTGCACGAGCGGCTCGGCATCCAGCATTGCGTGATCGTGCAGCCGGCGTGTCACGGCGAAGACAATTCCGTGACAGTCGACGCCATTGCTGCAACCGGCGGATCGTACAAGGGCATCGCGCTCGTGCCGCTGTCGGTTTCCGATGCCGAGCTCAAGCGGCTCGACGCCGCGGGACTCTGCGGCGCCCGTTTCCATTACATGACGCATCTCGCAAAAGGTCCGAGAATCAACGACGTCATAGCGTTCGCCAAGCGCCTCGCAGCCATCGGGTGGCATCTGCAGATCCACATGGAAGCCGACCTGATCGCCGAACTGACGCCGGCGCTGAAGCAATCGCCGGTGCCGGTGGTGATCGATCACATGGGACGCATCAACGCATCGCTCGGAATCGAGCAGCCGGCCTTCAAGGCGCTGCTCACCCTTCTCAACCACGGAAATGTCTGGGTGAAGGTGAGCGGCAGCGACCGCGTGACCCGGCAGGGACCGCCCTACGCCGATGCCGCACCGTTTGCAGCCAGATTAGTGGCCGAATTCGGCGACCGCTGCGTCTGGGGCACCGATTGGCCGCATCCCAATCATCAGGGGCCGACGCCCGATGACGGGGTCCTGGTCGATATTCTCGGCGAGATCGCGCCCAGCGAAGCCACACGCAAGGCGTTGCTGGTCGACAATCCGCAACGCTTCTATCGTTTCGCACCGGCGCGTAAGCTGACGTAAGGGACGGCAGATGAGTGGGCGCCTGCAAAATCGTATCGCGATCGTCACCGGCGCGGGCTGCATCGGGCCTGGCTGGGGCAACGGTCGCGCCATTGCCGTGCGCTTCGCCGAGGAAGGCGCAAAGATTTTCGCCGTCGACCGCGATCTCGACAGCGTCACGGAAACGGTCGAGCGCGTGAAAGCCGCCGGCGGCGAAATCGTCACCCATCAATGCGACGTTACCGGCGCGGCTTCGGTCGAGGTCATGGTGAAAACCTGCCTCGAGCGCTTCGGCCGCATTGACGTGCTGGTGAACAATGTCGGTGGCTCAGCCGCCGGCGGGCCGGTCGAAATGAGCGAAAACGTCTGGGACGCGCAGGTCGATTCAAACTTGAAGAGCGTATTCCTGACGCTGAAGCATGTGCTGCCGGTCATGGAGCGACAGCAACACGGCGCCGTCGTCAACGTCGCATCGACCTCCGGCCTGCGCTGGACCGGCTCGGCGCAGGTCGGCTACGCCGCGACCAAGGCCGGCGTGATCCAGCTCTCGCGCGTCGTCGCCGTGCAATACGCTGACAAAGGCATCCGCGTAAACACGGTTGTTCCGGGACAACTGCACACGCCAATGGTGGAAGCGCGGCTCGCCAAACAGCGCACCGGCGGCGATGTCGAAGCCTTGCTGAAATCGCGGCTCGAACGCATTCCGATAGGCTTCATGGGCGACGGCCGCGATACGGCGAATGCCGCGCTGTTTCTCGCCTCCGACGAAGCGCGCTTCATCACCGGCACCGAGATCGTCGTGGACGGCGGAATGACGGTGCGCTGCGATTAAATGCCCGTCAGCGCACACGTCCCTGGCGGGATGACGCCGCTTGATGCGGTGGTCCCAACATATTGAAGCGCGCCTTCTGCTCATCCGTTAGAGCGCCATAGAAGTCTGCAAGCGCAGGGCGCACTGTCTTGACGGCTGCTGCCATGGCATCGAGCCGCTTTGCGAGCGCGTCAAACCGATCCATGGGTGATCGCGGCGTTTCGCTCGGGCAGGAAGCGCGCAACTGGTTGGCGGCCTCCGTCGATGCGATCCGCAATTTCGCGAAGGCATCGCGTTGCTCAGGAGTCGGCTTCACCGTCTGCTCGATGCGGTCGACGGGCGGCTGCGCGAAACCTTCTGCACGGCTGCTGCAGAGTTCCGCCAGGTCATTGCCAGTGGTCCGGTAGCGGCTTGTGCGAACGTTCGAGCCCAGCGCCGCAAATCGCTGCCTCTGCTCTTCGCTCAGCGAATTGTAGAAATTGTCGAGTGGCGCACGCATGATCGTCAACGCCTCGATCATCCCGTCGAGCCGCTTTTGCACCGTGTCGAGCCGACCCAACGGCGTAAGCAAGGCCTCGTTCGAACAGGATGACTTGAGAGCATCGCTCGCCTGCGATGAAGCACCTTTCAGGGCGGCGAGCGCCGCGCGTTGCTCATCTGTCGGCTGAACCGCCCGTTCAATGGAATCGATCGGAAGATCGGTCACACCCGGGGCCAACCCGCCGCAATTCTGTGCCAGATCGCTGCTGTTCGTAGATCCGGTGACGTCGCGATCATTATTGCGCGACCGCACGCTGCGCACCCGCGCGGGACCGCCATAGGCATAAACATCAAAGGAGCCGGGGCCATACATGTATGTCGGTCCTGGCCAGAACATGGCGTCCCAGATGAAAACATCTCCGTAAGCCCAGAATGGGTCGTAGTAGCCCCAGGGCCAGAATGCGAATGCAAAAAGGTCCCCGTAGAAGAACGGCCAGAAAACCGATCCGCCCCAGAAACCCCAGCCGCCATTCCAGCCACCCCAACCGCCGTTCCAGCCGGTTCGCCAGGCGTGATTGCCCCAGTGGTTCCAAGCAATGTGAGAGCCATGCGCGGCGCCGAGGCCACGAATATGCGCGCCATTCATACGGGCGAAGCGTGTTGACCCCAGATGCGCGGCGTTGAGGCCGCGAACATTCGTGCGATTGAGGTGAGCCAAACCGCGCGCGCCGCTGACGCGAGCGCCGTTGACGCGAGCGCCGTTGAAACTGCGGAAGTGCGCGCCGTTAATCCGCGCCGCGCCGCCGCTGACGCCACGAAATTGTGCGCCACTGAACCGGGCGCCTCCGCTCGCGCCACTAAACCGGGCTCCTCCTCCGCTGAAGTGCGCACCACCACCGCCGCCGCTGAAATGGCCTCCGCCACCACCGCGCGCCGTGGCAAGTTCAGTTCCCAGAAATGCGATGCCGCTGAGCGCAAGACTTGTCGCAAGAATTTTGAAGATCTTGTTCGCCATAACGCGCACTCCCGTCAAAGCAGAGCACGAAATTTAATACAGTGTACAACCGCAAGTTTGATGTACGTCAACAATTTCAAGTTCCAATCGTTTCGAGGTCACGCGACAGGAAAGATCGGCTTCAACAAGCCTTTTTGGGCGCTCGGCAAAGCGCCATCCGCTTACAGTGACACCTCAGAATGTCCACTTTTGGCCCTTAGCTGAACATCGGTCGGTGCGCCGCACATGTCCGCTGCCGGGGCAAATCCGACACTCTGTTTTGACCCAAAGCGGACATCGGCGGTATGCATTGAACCCATTGGGCGGATGGGGCTTTAGCACGGAGGATCGCGATGAAAACAATCGTACCCGTTGTTACGGCCGCTGTGCTTGCACTCGCGTTGGTGCCGGCCAGCGCGGCGCCTAAACACTACAAACGTCACCCGAAGGCTGCCACCCCTGCACAGCAACAAATTGCGTGCACCGTGGTCGGCTGCATGCCCGTTCCACGCGGTTGCCATCCCGAAATGGGCTACACGCCGGGCGGAACACCAACCGGTTTTGATGTGGCGGTATGTCCGAACTATACGCTTTACGGATACCGCCGCTGACCGAAACGGTGCGCGTTTCCGAGCTCCGATCCGCTTCAAAACCTGGCGACGTCGATAACGGCTTCCGCGAAGGCCTGCGGGGCTTCCTGCGGCAGGTTGTGCCCGATCCCTCCGGCAATGGTGCGATGCTCGTACTTGCCTGAGAATTTCTTTGCATAGACGCTCGGATCCGGATGCGGGGCGCCGTTCGCATCACCTTCGAGCGTGATGGTGGGAACGGTGATGACCGGGAATGTGGCGAGGCGCTTTTCCAGATCGGCATATTTCGCTTCGCCGTCCGCCAAGCCGAGCCGCCAGCGATAGTTGTGCAGCACGATGGCGACGTGATCGGGATTATCGAATGCCGCTGCGCTGCGATCGAACGTCGCATCGTCGAACTGCCACTTAGGCGAAGCCGTTTGCCAAATGAGTTTCGAAAAGTCCCGCCGATATTTCTCGTAGCCCAGGCGCCCGCGCTCGGTTGCGAAATAGAACTGGTACCACCATTCGAGTTCCGCTTTGGGCGGAAGCGGCATCTTGCCGGCCTCCTGACTGCCGATCAGATAACCACTCACGGACACCATCGCCTTGCACCGCTCCGGCCAAAGCGCCGAGACGATATTCACGGATCGCGCTCCCCAGTCGAAGCCGGCGAGAATTGCTTTCTCGATCTTGAGCGCATCCATCAACGCGATCGTATCCGACGCCACCGCCGACGGCTGGCCGTTCCGGAGCGTATCGTTCGAAAGGAAAAGCGTCGTGCCATAACCGCGCACAAAGGGCACGATCACGCGGTGGCCTGCGGACGCCAACAACGGCGCGACATCGACAAAACTATAAATGTCGTAGGGCCACCCGTGCAGGAGAATGACGGGCGGCCCGTCGGCCGGACCCGCTTCCGCGTAACCAATGTTCAGGAGCCCCGCATTGATCTGCTTCAGCGGCGCGAACGATGTGTGCGGGCCGGGTTTGGCCCCGGGCGGCCGGGTGATGGTCGTTTGTGCTGTTGCCGAGCCGATTATGCCAAGGGGAGCGGCAACCGCCGTAAAGGCCGCGGCACCGACGAAATAGCGACGGCGCCAGTTTACATCTCTTGAGGTTTCGGGTGTGTGCATGCGCGACCTCTTCCGTCACTTCAAATCAGCCGAACGTGAAGCAAAAAGCCTCCACGCCCGGATCAAGAAACTCGATTTCAAACTGGCGATCGACAATGGGGCCGGTTTGCCGGATCAACTGATGCAGACGCTGTTCGGTCACCGTGCCGACGCCCTGTTCGTCAACGTCAAATCCATGAGCGGCGCCTGGCGGCCGTCCATCGATCAGCACACGAAACTTGACGGACGTTCCTGGTGCCGCGGGACCCATGACGAGGTGAAGGTCGCGCGCGTGAAAGCGGTAGGCGATACGGCCGTTAGGCTTGTTCAATACAGCGGCGTCGCGCTTGATCGTCCAATCACCGGACAGCGCCCAATCGTTCCGGCCCAGCCGTGCCGGCACTTCATACACGCGGGATTTGTCGCGGGTTGCGCCGCCGGCTGACGCAAAGCCCTCGGTGCGTCCGTAGCCGACGTAGTTTTCCGGCGACTTGAGGCTTGCCCAATCGGCGGCCACTTCAAAGCCGCGCGGGTCCACCGACACCAGGCCATCGCCGATGTCGCCGGCACCGGCCTCCATCAGCAGACGCTGAATGACCATCTCCGACTGGTCATACGAGCCCTCGCCGAAATGCGTGTGCCGGACGCGACCTTGCGCATCGATAAAATATTGCGCCGGCCAATAGTTATTGTTGAAGGCGCGCCAGATCACATATTCGCTGTCAACTGCGACCGGATAGTCGACGCGGAGCGTCTTGGTCTGCCGGCGGACATTGTCGAGGTTTTTTTCGAATCGAAATTCCGGCGTATGCACGCCGATCACCACCAGTCCTTTGTCTTTATATTTCTCCGCCCACGCGCGGAGGTAGGACTGCGTGCGCAGCCAGTTGATGCAGGTGTAAGTCCAGAAATGGACGAGGATAACCTTTCCACGCAAGGCAGACGCAGTTAGCGGCGGCGAGTTGAGCCAGGCGTCGGCGCGTTCAAGGGAAGCGAGCACGGATTGATTGCCAATTGGGCTGCCGCCAAGCCCATGAAAGAAAGCGGTGCGTTCGCCCGCGGGTATTGTCGGCTGCGCCATGTTGACGTCCCCCACCAGGGCCACAATCGGGGCTGCGATTGCGATGGCGAGCACCGAGGCTATCAAGCGCTTGTTTATTCTCATCGATGAATACTTTTTGGGCGTCTTAGGCCTCGATCGATGTCTGTGCTTACAACGGAAGCTCTTTGCCGGCCTGTTCTGCAATCATGTACGCGGCGTACCACTCAGGCCAGTTCGCGTCGCGTTGTCCACCGGTGCGCTTTTCGTGCTCGCCGTGCGCCGCTTCCGCACGCCGAAAGGCATTGGCCAAGTCGGCGATCGATGCGAACCTTGTTTCGGCGCCATCAATCCGGCCGGGAAATCGCGTTGTCACCTCCTGCAGGAGCCAGCTGTTGCCGTCCAGGTCGCTGAACGAAGCGAACGAGGAATAACTGCGCCGCGCCGGATCAGGGCCGCTGACTGGCGGCTTTCCCGGACCGAGGCGATGGAACACTTCACTCACATCAACGCCGCAACTCACGAGCTCGGCGCGAGCTGCCGCGACATCCGATACGACAAGGTAATTTCCACTTGCCGAGCCAGGTACCGCCGACGTGATTCCCCTGCCGAACTGGATCGAGCAGGACGAGCCCGGAGGCGTGAACTGGACGCCTCGAAACGCGTCACCGACGATGAAATCGGCATCGAGCCTCCAGCCCAAGCCGCCGTAAAACCGCTTGGCGCGATCGACGTCCGAGACAGGGATGACGACAACCTCGAGCTTCATGTCGAACGTCCGCGCAATCGCGGTCTCGTTTGCACCTTCGCCACGCACTTGAGTAATGCTCATGACTGGTTCCTCTCACTTGGCGAGAACGACGAGCGGCTTTCCTTTTTCGACGATATATGTGGCGAGTTCCGTCGCGTTGCCGCTACCAATGTTCTTCACCGTGTGGTTTTTTCCGGCGGGGATGAACAGGACGTCGCCGGCCTTGAGTTTCACTGCCGGCTCGCCCTCGAGCTGATACTCGAACAAGCCCTCAACGACATAGACTAGCTCTTCGCCCGGATGGCTGTGATTGGCAGCCACTAGCCCGGGCGGGAATTCGACGCGCACCTGGACGACCTCGCGCCCCGGGACGCTCAGATCGTTCTGCATGAGCCCAGTGCGCTTGAGTCCGGGGAACTGCGCCTGCGCCGAGTGCAGCGCCAGAACGCCTCCGGCAACGAGCACCGCCGCCACCGCTCTCGTCAGCATGATTCACCTCTTCCCATAAGCGGTGAAAACGTAGTCCTTCTTCGCCACGATCGTGTGGCACGCGAATCCGCAGTCGGCACCGGTCCCGTCTGGCTTGAACGTGTCGGACGCGGTGTCATAGTTGAACTGGGCGTATCCCCAGTTGCCGGTCTTCGAAAACCTCTTGCTGTCCCGCACCATGAAATCGAGGTCATGCAGGGTGTCCGGCACCGTTGTCGGACTGGGAGCCTCCGCGCTCTTTTTGGCGTTCCAGTGAATCTTCGCCATCTTTGAGCCGTCGGGGAAAGGCTTGCCGTTACCGGGAGCGCCCGCGCGGTAGGCCTTGATCATCACGGGATTTGCGAGAATCACTTCGATCAACTCGCCCGACTGGCTGACAGCGACGGTCGTCCAGTCCTCGAAGCCCCTGAACTCCGAGAATGCGAGTCCACCGGGCACCCGCACCGAGTACTTGTCCTGCGCGGACAGGGCTCCGTCCGAGATGAGAAGCAGCAACGCAACAACGGCGCCGCCCGCGATTGCAATCGCAGCGGTGCTCGAGAACTGGCGCCATCGCCGATAGCTGACTTCGGAAGTCATCATGGTTCTCCTTGCTTTGGTTGATCGTGAACGAATCTCAGCGTCGCAGTGGTGCGAAGGCAGCCCGCAGCTCCGCGCTGAAAAGCTCAGGCTGTTCCCATGCTGCGAAGTGTCCGCCCTTTTCGACTTCATGGAAGTACATCAGGTTGCGATAGGCGCGCCGCGCCCATGTCTCCGGCGCGCGATAGACGTCATCGGGAAACACCGTGATGGCGACCGGGAGCGAGATCTCGCCGGTCTTCTGCGCCGCAGCGACAATGACGCTGCCTCGTGCGCCGTTCTCCCAGTACAACCGCGCTGCAGAGGTTGCGGTGTTTGTCAGCCAGTACAAGGTGATGTTGTCGAGCACGTCGTCTTTCGTCGGCGACTGCACGGGATCGCTGCCGTAATTCCACTGCGCAAAGCCTGGATGCACGAGTATCCATGCCGCAAGACCAGCCGGTGAGTCCGCCGCGCCGTAACCAACCGTTTGAGGCCGCGCGGTCATCATCGTGAAGTATGCTGAATTGCCTTTCATCGCGTTTGTCCTGAGCCCTTCGAGCACCGCGCGTTCTTTCTCGGAGAGGCCCGGCGGCGCCGGTCCGCCACCGAGCACGGCGGCCACCTCGGGCGGCACCGTTGCCGGCAAATTGATATGGATGCCCAGCAATCCGGCCGCGCCCTGACGTGCCATCGCGCCGCAGATCGGCGCGCCCCAATCTCCGCCCTGCGCGACGTAGCGGGTGTAGCCGAGGCGCTTCATAAGTTCGGCCCAGGCGCGCGCGATACGGTCCGGATCCCAGCCGGCGCCAGTGGGCTTGCCGGAGAAGCCGTAGCCCGGCAGCGAAGGGATCACGACGTCGAAGGCATCCTCGGCGCGACCTCCGTGCGCGGTCGGGTCCGTGAGCGGACCGATGATCTTGAGCTGCTCGATGATGGATCCCGGCCAGCCATGCGAGATGATGACTGGAAGCGCATTCGGGTGGCGCGACCGTACGTGGATAAAATGAATGTCCACGCCATCGATCGTCGTGATGAATTGAGGCAGAGCGTTGAGTTTGGCCTCGGTCTTTCGCCAGTCGTAGGTCGTCCCCCAATAACGCACCAGCTCCTGGAGCTTCGCGAGCTGCGCACCCTGCGACTGGTCATTGACGGTCTCGTGGTCGGGCCATCGCGTGGCGGCGATGCGCCGGCGAAGATCGTCAAGGTCCCGCTCAGACACCTTGATGCGGAAGGGACGAATGGCATCGCCTGTCGTCTCAGCGGCGAGTTGCAACGGGATCATCTCTGCCGTACCGGCGACAGTGATGCCGATCGCTGCAGCGCCCAAAAGCCGGCGCCGATAGTGATTAATTCCTTCCGACGCGTGAATCCTATTCATGTCGGACTCCTCCGCTTCAAAATCTTTAATGGAGTTCTCGCGCAGTTTTCAAAATGCTCCTGAGCGGAGCGGAATCCGTCGAAGGCGGGCTCGATGCGATAGCGACAACGGTGTGAAGACCTGCAATTGAAAAATCGCGACAATGCCTACCTTTCACGCTCGACGCGCGCTTCAAGCATCAGCATTGCCGAAACCTCCGGATGACATCGGACACCGGCGACGTCATTTTCCGGATTGTTGATGTCATAGCGAGTTGGACCTTAGGCCCATAACCGCAATAACCGTCTGCCCACCGGAAAGTGGAAAGCGCAGCGCAAAAAGTAGAAGACGGTAACGAATTTTAGCGCTACTCAAGATATTTGCAGATGCTTCTTGGTGGGCCGGGGCAGCACCAGCGCAATGACGACCCCCGCGACCGCAGCCAGGACTGCGGCAATGATCAAACTCGCAACATAGCCGGCCGCGTAAGATGCCAGCCCCGCAGCGGACGCAACGCCGGCGAGTTGGGCGATGCGGCTGACGGCATTGTTCACGCCGGAGGCGAGTCCTTCCTCACTGTTTGCGACGCTCGCCAGCACCGAGGCCGTCAATGGTGTCACCAATATCGCAAAGGAAATGCCGAGCAGCGTCATCGGAAGAAGCACGCCGAGCAGGAGCGACGCATCTTCGCCAAGCGCCAGCAGCATGAAGGCGAGTGCGGCGCCGAGCGGTCCCATGATCAGCATAAGGCGGACACCGATCCTGTCGGCCAGTGCTCCAAGTGGCTGCGACAAGAGTCCGACACCGAGCGTGAATGGCAGAAAAACCAGGCCGGCCCCGGTTGGCGTCAGATGGCGGCGGTCGATGAGGTCGAAGGATAACAGGAAGAACATGACCGCCAGGCCCGTGTAAACCAGCAGGGTGGCGACATTGAGCGCAACGAATGGCCGATTGCCGAGCAGCCAGGGCGGGGTCATCGGGTTGCTATTAAAACGCTCCCACACGGCATATCCGGCGAGCATCCCAAGGCCTGACACCGCTGCCCCCGCCGCCAAGAGGGAATTTGCCATGCCCGGCCCGATCTGGCTGAGCGCCCAGGCCAGTGACGCCAGCGCGCCGGCAAGGATCGCGGCGCCGAAAAAATCAAATCGACGCGGCTCGCGCTGCTCGGCCGGCGCATAAAGTGTCAACAAGGCAACCACGATGAGCGCCAGCGGCGGATTGATGGCGAACACATATTGCCAGCCGAAGGCCTCGGTCAGCCAGCCGCCCAGCACCGGTCCACCGGCGGTGGTGAGTGCGGAGGCTGCCGCCCAGATGCCGATCGCGCTGTTGCGCTCCTCTCTGGGATAAGTGGCGCCGATCAGAGCAAGGCTCGCAGGAGTCACGAGCGCTGCCGAAACGCCCTGCACCACCCGCGCCGCAATAAGCCAATCGACCGATGGCGACGCAATACAGGCTGCCGATGCTGTACCGAATCCAAGGCAGCCGATTTTCAGGACGCGCGCCCTGCCGTAAACGTCGGCAAGTGCACCGCCGGTCAGAGTCAGCGCCGCCAGCGCCAGTACATAGCCGTTAAGCACCCACTGCACCGTCGCCAGATCGGCGTCGAAAAAGGCGCGCAGCTTTGGCAATGCAACGGTGAGCGCGGACCCATCGATGAAGGCCATGGCTGAGGCCAGCACGCACGCCGCCAGCACCATGCGCTTGCGTGGCGCGGCGACTTCACGCCCAAGAGCGCGCGGGCAAGGCTCCGCCTCGATGAGACCGCGGCCGCAGGGCTCGGCAAACGGCTGCGACATAACGATACCTTTGCACAGGCGCAGGCGTGCGCAAGCAGGCAGCGGATCTATTGCTACACCGGCTGGTGATCAGCGCTAGCGATTGAGCCAGCGTCGGGCGAAGCCGAGCAGGCCCTGCGGCAGGAAGATGATCATCACGATGAAAATGACGCCGAGCGGGATCAGATAAGGGAACTGGTCGCCGAACAGGCGCGACAGCAGCTCGCGGATCAGCTGGAAGAAACCGGCGCCGACGATGGGGCCGACCAGCGTGCCGATGCCGCCCATCACGTTGAAGATCACCGTATCGCCGGAAGTGATGAAGTAGACGAAGTCGGGCGCGGCGAACTCGTTCTGGATTGCGTAGAGCACGCCGGCAAGGCCGGCGAACAGGCCGGACAGCATCACCGCGACGATCTTGTAGCGCTCGACCGGATATCCAATGGCGCGCGTGCGCGCCTCGTTCTCGCGGATCGACTGCAGCACCATCCCGAATGGCGAGCGCGTGACCCGGCGCAAAATGAGATAGGACGCCGCCACTATCGCCAGCACGAACCAATGCATGGTCTCGTTGGTGAAGCGCCCGTCATAGAGAAACGGGATCGTAAGGCGCGGCTTGGAGAAGATCAGGCCGTTCTCGCCGCCGGTGACCGGCGTCCATGTGAAGATGATGACGTAAAAGATCTGGCTGAAAATCAGGGTCGTGATCGCGAAATAGATGTCGCGCAGCCGGGTCGAGAAATAGGCGACGAACAGAGCTGCGCCGGCGGCGCCCGCGAGCCCAAGCCCGATGGCCAGCCAGAGATTGGGGGGACTGACGAGAAGCAAAGCCGCCGCGGCACCATACATGCCGAGGCCGAAAAACGCCGAATGGCCGAACGAAACCATGCCGGTGTAGCCGATCAGAAGATCGGACGACATCGCCAGCAAACCCCAGATCAGCACTTCGGTCAGGAAGCGGCGCCAGAACACCGGCAGCACCAGTGGGGCGACGATCAGCAACGCCATCACGACGCAAAAGCCTATCCAGAAGACGGCATTGTGGCTCAGCCTGGGCTTCGTGGGCGCGATCGGTTTGTCGAGCGGTGCGGTTGTCATTTTGGTGTCGGCACAAAGAGGCCCGTGGGCCTGAACAGCAGCGTGAGGATGAGAACGATGAACGACACAATGACCGCCTGCGCCGGGCTTACCCAGATCGCGGCATAGGCCTCAAGCAGGCTGATGAAGATCGCGGCCGCGATCGAGCCGCCGAGACTGCCCATGCCGCCAACCACCACGACGATGAAGGCCTTGAGCACCCAGTCGAGGCCCATGGTGTGGGTCACGCCGGCCATCGGCGCAAAGAGCACGCCGCTGGCGGCTGCGAGCGCGGCGCCGATCGCGAACACGCCTGTGTAGACCCACGGCACCGGGATGCCCATGGCTTGCGCCATGACGCGGTCTTGCGTAGTCGCGCGGATCCAGACCCCGAATTTGCTCTGCTTGAGGAACACCCAGAACAGGCCAATGAGCGCTGCCGAGAGCCCGGCGATCACGAGCCGGTACCAGGGGTACTCAAGATAGAACAGATTGAAATGAGTGGTGATCGGCTCGGAGATCTTGCGCGCCACCGGGCCAAACTGCCAGAGCACGTAATTCTGCAGAATGAGAGAAATGCCAAAGGTAGCGAGAATGGTGGTGAGCGGGTCGCGTCCGATCAGCGGGCGCAATGTCAGGATCTGCATCGCCGCGCCAAGGATCGCCACGATCATCGTTGCGAGGATGAGCGCAATCCAGAAATTTCCGGTTAGGGCGAAGACGACGACGCCGACATAGGCGCCAAGCATGAACAGCTCGCCATGCGCGAAATTCACGACATCCATGATGCCAAAGATCAGCGTGAGACCGGAGGCGACCAGCGCCAGGATCATGCCGGTGACGATGCCGTTCACGGTCTGGATCAGCAGCAGATCGAGCGGGATGTTCTGGATAAAACTGATGATCGTATTCATCGCTCACACCCCAAGATACTGCTTGATCAGCGGATCATTGACGGTGATCTCGGACGTCGCGCAGTGATGGCGCACCATGCCCTTTTCCATGATGTAGATGCGCTGGCTTGCTTCGAGCGTCAGCGGAACGTTCTGTTCGACCAGCAAAATTGCGACGCCCTCCTTGTGGAGTGCGTCGATGATCTGATGGATCTGCGAAACCATTCTCGGCATGAGGCCTTCGGTCGGCTCATCGAGAAGAATGATCTTGGGCTCGAGCATCATCGCGCGTGCGATTGCGAGCATCTGTTGCTCTCCGCCGGAGAGCGTCCCGCCGGCCTGGTCGCGCCGTTCAGCAAGTACCGGGAAGTAGGCAAAGACCTTGTCGAGCAGCATTTTCTTGCGCGACTCGGTGACACCTTCGCGATCGAAGCCCGTGCGAAGGTTCTCCATCACCGTGAGCAGACGGAAGATGCGGCGGTCTTCCGGAACATAGCCGATGCCGCGCCGTGCCAGCCGATGCGGCGCCTCGTGCGTGATTGAGCTGCCTTCGAGCCTTATCTCACCCTGCCGCGCGTTCACCAGGCCCATGATCGTCTTCAGCGTCGTTGACTTGCCGACGCCGTTACGGCCGATGAGACCAACGACCTCGCCGCGGCCGACCTCCAGAGTCACGCCATGCAGGATGTGGCTCTTGCCGTAGTAAGTGTGCAGTCCTTCGACCTGCACGAGCGGTTCGGAGGATGGTGCGGTCGCGCTCATGTCTTGAGATAGGCCTCTTGTACCCGTGGATTTTTCTGAATCTCGGCCGGCGGCCCATCGGCCAGCACGGCGCCATAATTGAGCACGGTGATGCGGCTTGCGAGCTCCATCACCAAAGGCATGTCGTGCTCGACAATCAGGATCGTGAAGTCTTTGGCGATTCGTCGGACCAATGCCATCGTTTCGTGTGTTTCGGCCGCGCTCATGCCGGCGGTGGGTTCGTCAAGGCAGAGCAGCGTTGGCTCGGTCGCGAGCGCAATGCCGATCTCGAGATTGCGCTGCTCGCCGTGCGAAAGGTTTGAGGCAAGCTCGTTCGCCTTCGCCAAAAGCCCGACCTTATCGAGGGCCTGCTCGGCTTTTTCGACGAGATCCTGGAACGACATGCAATGGCGCACCATGTTCCAGCTGTGCCGGCGCGACTGCGCCGCGACGCGCACGTTCTCCAGCGCTGTCGCATTCGGCATGATGTTGGTGATCTGATACGAGCGGGCGATTCCCTTCTGCGAAACCCGGTCGGACGACAACCCGGTAATGTCCTCACCGTTGAAATAGATTTTTCCGGCCGTGGGCCGCAGAACCCCGGTCAGGCAGTTGAAGAATGTGCTTTTCCCCGCGCCATTCGGCCCGATGATCGCGCGGATTTCCCCACGCTGGACCTCGAAATTGACCTGGTTGAGCGCCGCCAGGCCGCCGAAGCGGACCGTCAGCATGTCGGTCCGCAGAACAGGGGCCGATGCCGCTCCCCGGTTCTCCGGGGAGCGAACATCGATCGATGTATGTGTCGTCACTTATGCCGTAGTGAATTTGCAAGCCGGCGGAAACAACGTCTTCTCGCCGGGGATCGTCTGCGTGATGACCGGTTTTTGATCCTTAATCTCAAAGATGACTTCGAGCGGGAAGGCCTGGTGGTCTTCCTTGCGGAGCACCTTGTCGCCGGTGAAGAAATCGTCGCTCAGCTTCATCTGCAGGCCTTCGAGCGCCTCGATCAGCTTCATGGTGTCCTTGCGGCCCTCGAACTTGGATTTCTCCATGCCGACCTTGAGCGCGTTCATGGCCTCGAAGTTCGCCTGCACGTAGCGGTCAGGCAGCGGGCCTGACGGATCCATCTTCTTCAGCCTTACGACCGCCTCGTCGAAGAACTTGCGGTGATGCGGCGTATCGAAAGGACCCTGGAAGACCGGGATATAACGATTGATCCCGACGAAGCCGTTGATCTTGGATCCGAGCGCCGGAAGGTTGGTGGATTCGGCGATCGCGCCGTCTCCGGCCCACTTGTACTTCTTGGTGAGGCCGAGATCGAAGGCCTGGTTGCCAATCGTGATTCCGTCCTTGCCGAAGAAGATGCCGAACAGGCCATCGAAATCGCCGCTGATCTTGGAGAGGAACGGCGTCATATCGGCGGTGCCAAGCGGTATGCCGGTGGTGCCGACAACCTCCCCGCCAGCCTTCTTGATCTCGGCGGCATAGGCATCGCGCGTGGACTGGCCCCACGAATAGTCGGCAAAGGCGATGTGCCACTTCTTGCCCATCTTCGCGAGAGCCGGGCCGAAAGCGACCGCCTGTGCCGGCGCATAGTCGTGGACGCGGAAGCTGTAGCGGTTGCACTTGCTCGTGGTCAGCGTGGTGTCGAGGCACACGCTGATCATGTTGACGACCTTGTTCTCCTCGAACACCGGCATGCAGGCGAGGCAGATGTTGGACAGGAAGCCGCCGACGTGAACGTCGACATTGTCTTCGAGCAGCAATTTCTCGACCTTGCGGCGCGCAACGTCAGGCTTGGACTCGTCGTCGGCGACCACGATCTCGACCGGCCGGCCGTTGATGCCGCCGTTCTTGTTGATGCGGTCAACCGCCATCTGCAGACCGACCAATGCCGTCTTGCCGCCGAGGGCGCCCGCACCGGAGAGAGGCTGCTCCGAGCCGATCTTGTAGGGCTTGGCCTGGCCGAATGCCGCTTGCCACGGCGCAGGCACCAGCATGGTGGCGCCGAGCGCCGCCGCCTTCACGCCCCAGCCGACGACCGTGCGACGCGTGGTCTTGCCGTTGTACCAGAAGTCCTGCGCCCACTCTTCTTCTTTCCACTTCTCAGTCATCACGAGTCCTCCCTCTGGATCTTATACGCCGGCCCAGCGCGCGCGGCATGCGCACGCCAATGCAAGTCCGGCATCGTTGATTTGGAAATCGCCAAGCTCATCCCACGCGCCGACAGCACGGCCGGCGACACGCGCAGCCGTGAGAGCGGTCACCGGACGCCCATGCCCAACGGCACGACGCGGCATCAGCAATCCCTCCCCTGCCGGCCCTTGGCGGGCTCTTCATTGTCATTAGCAAACGCGATCCGGAACCAAGTTTCAACCGCAATTTCCGTATTGATGAACACCAACTCACATGGTCGTATGCTTGCCTCAGGATTTGGCAGGCTCGCGCGAAGGCCGTTGCGGCCAATGCTAGCTTTGCCGCAACAAACAGACCGGATGGCGTCAATGGCTGTCAGCCCCCTACGAAAAGAGCAGAAGGCGGACCAGGAAAGCGGTCTTATGGCGCGGCGCGCGATCCGCGCCGGCACCCACCGCGGACCGACCGCCGGCCTCGCGCCGGGAAATGTGCAGGGCAATCTTGCTATTTTGCCGCAGGCGCTGGCAGCCGACTTCCTTCGCTTCTGCCAGCTCAATCCAAAGCCCTGCCCGTTGATCGGCACGTCGGCGCCTGGCGATCCGCGCGTGCCCGAGCTGGGTGAGGATCTCGATATTCGCACCGACCTGCCGCGTTACCGGGTCTGGAAAAACGGGGAACTCGTCGCCGAGCCACAGGACATCCGTGAATTCTGGCGCGACGACCTGGTGAGCTTCGTGATCGGCTGCTCGTTTTCGTTCGAGGAAGCGCTCATGGCGGAAGGCATGGAGTTGCGTCACATCACGCGCGGCTGCAACGTGCCGATGTACCGCACGTCGATCGCCACAAACGCGGCGGGTCCCTTCCATGGACCGATGGTCGTGTCGATGCGTCCGCTGACGCCGCGCGACGCGATCCGCGCGGTGCAGATCACGACACGGTTTCCGTCCGTGCACGGCGCGCCCGTTCACATCGGCAAGCCGGAGATGATCGGCATCAAGGACATTATGAAGCCCGACTACGGTGACGCCGTCGAAGTGCGCGACAATGAGTTGCCGGTGTTCTGGGCCTGCGGTGTCACGCCGCAATCGGTGATCGCGACCGTGAAGCCGGAATTTTGTATCACGCACTATCCCGGCAGCATGCTGGTGACCGACCGGCGGAATACCGAGTTTGCGATTTTGTAAGATGTAGATTGATCCGCTTTGCTCTCCAAAGCAGACATTTGCGATGCAAGAACAAATGTCCGCAAAAAGCCAAAAGCGTCAAGTCACCGCTGACGTAGCGTCAGCGGACTATCTCCCCGCCGCGATTCAACATACCTCAGGCACTCATCGTATTGCCGAGTGCCGGGATAAAAACCATATCCCTGGCACGCGACTTCATTTCGATCGGCCTCGGTCAAAGGGCCCCAAGGCTCACGAGCACAGCACGTCAAGAGCAATGCCAGACTAATTGGGATGATATATCTTTGTCCGCGTCTCATCAGTCCCCCAAACATGATAGCGGACATCGCCCGCACTTCGATCACCTCATCGCAGGACCGGTGAGCGGGAATTTTGATGTCCGCTCCCTTCGCCTCATGCCGGTCCCTCAGGCTCAGGAAAGTCATCGTATCGGCTCAAACCCGCACTCGAAAAGGGGGTGTTCGGCCAGCCGCAACGTCGGCTTTACCCCCGAAACCAGACATCTGCACGGCGGGCGTGACGGACCGACGGAATACCGAGCCTGCGATTTTTAGATAAAAAGCACGAACTCTAGCTCGTCACGACGCCCGCGCTTGCGGCGGGGATCCACGTCTTTGGTGGCGCTAAATCAGAAAAGACGTAGATGGCCGGGACAAGCCCGGACATGACAACACATCGTTTCCGTTTTGCTCTCGAAAGCAGACATGCGCGATGCAGAACAAATGTCAGCTAGGGCCATAAGCGGACTTAAACGCCCTACGAATTTGCGCATGATCGTAATCATGTGAAGCCAGAAGGCCGCCGATCTAAGAAAGGCTCCAGTCGATTGAAAGGAGCGTGTCATGAAAAGAGCCAATAGCCTAATGGCGATCAGTTTACTGCTGGCCACGGTGAGCACGACTCAGGCTCAGCAGACCCACGATCTCGAAGATATTCAGTCCGCGAGCCAACGCCTCGTTGCCGCGATCGTCGCCCGCGACATCAACGCGATGGATAAAGTG
>JBKPRE010000006.1:0-50111 GCA_046734435.1 Pseudomonadota bacterium
CAGCGTCACCTGCCGAGCATGCGCGATTTTCTTCAGGTCATCCCAGAAGGCATCTTCAAGGCTGACGCTGGTCTTGTGCCCATCGATTACGATGGAGCGTTTAATGACCGAGGATTTCATTAGGGCCCCCGTAAACCCCTACCCCGCGCTCTCATACAGCGGATTCTGAATCGCGCCGGAGTAGTGAAATACCGCCGTGCTCCAAAATGTACCTTTTCGTGATGCCCGACACAGCGATATCCGTTGGGATCTGTAAGCTCCTCCGCAATACCAAGGGGGGTTGTCATGAACACCGGGAAAGATATCGCTCCGCTCCTAGAGCTCCTGAAAATGGCAGCCGAGCGAAGGCCGTATTCTGAAACTGGTCAGGTTTCGCAAGACAAGCTGTTCTGCGAAGACCACTCGCTGCTTGAAATGTGGCCTGAAGCCTGCCGCCGCACCGGGGTCGGAACCCGTGAATTTCCGCCCGGCGTGATCAAACTATGGAAGCAACGCTTGGGCAGGGCGAACTGACGGTCACGGTGGCCCTTAGGCCGCGCGTTAATTTGCCCGCGCCGATATCTCGCTCAATGTGACCGGCGCGGGCAGTTCCAGCGCTTCAGACTGTTCATAGCCCTTGACCCGAAGCACCCCGTTTGCGGGGCACATTTCCACCGCTATTCGGGTCTGCGAATTGAGGACGGGTGGTGTTACCCAATCAAATTCCGTCCCGAAGATTCCGGGCCATGCCGCAAGCTGGTCACGTCGCGTGCGGCTGTTCTCGGCTGCCTCTTCGCCTGTGCGTGTCAGAAACGCTTCAGCAGCGACCCGTGGTTCCCAGCGCGGCAGGCTGAGCAACCAGTCATTTGCAGCGCAAGTGTCGTGAGTCCGGCTGGAGAAGCCGTCCTGCGTTCGCTCGATCACGCATCGCTCGTCTGGTTGACAGCCGGTCAATGTGTAGATGACAGGGCGGGCGAGCGGCGTTGTCTCCAGCCGGTGCTTCGCCTCCGCAAAGGTCGCGCATGTCTCGAACACGTCGCGCAGCAGATGATCGGGTGGAACGTGACTGATCCGCCATGTGTGCCGCGCGTTCAAGGCAATGTCATACGGTCGTAACCAGGGATGCGAAGTCCGCCGCCACATCGGCGCCTGGTTGATGCAGGCGGCAAACCGTCCGGGCGCTGATGCCGTCAGCACGCCGACATAACCGGGCCACGTCACATTGTAGAACTCGCCGGCAGGGCCTTGCATCCGCGCGATTTCCACGTGGCGGCCGAGACCCGGAAACGGCCAATCGAGCGTTCGCGCGATCCAGGGTACCTCGTCCTGCTCGCGCGAGAGCGCGGTGCAACCCCACTGGTAGCAGCCATTGAGAAACCAGACGCCTGAGAAGTCGAGCCTAGCCGCTATCGCCTTGACCTCTTCCGCATAAGACGAGCGCGATTGCAGGAGCCAGCGTCGTGTTACCGAGTCGATTGCCGGCAACAGCCCGGCTGCGACGCGCGGTAGCCAGCGAATGCACTCGTCACGCAGCGCCCGTGCGCGCACGCAGCTTTGGGTGGCGTGACGAAGGGGCCCACCGTCCCGCACATCGACAACTGGAACGGGCACAAGTCTCGCGCCCAATGCCGTGCTCATAGTCCATCTTATACCAGCACCGCGGTCACCCAATAGTTTAACTATTCGCAGAATTTGCAGGGCGGGAAATCGCGGCTGTAGACGGGCTGCGCTCTGAACGTCGCGGGGTCGTATTTCCAGTATGTGCTGACGCCGGTGTAAGTCTTGACCACCGTGTTCCAGAGCTCGTCCTTGTCGTAGCCGAACATCTTCTTCTTCTCGACCTTCTTGACGTAGATGTTCTGGATCGGGCTCTTGGTGGCGAGGTCGAGCTGCACGGGGCCCCGCGGCGGATCGAGCTTGATGGTAGCCATCGCCTTGATAAATTCCGACGGCCCGGGATACTTGCCTTTGAACTTGGCCAAAGTCTGGTCGATCCACATGGCGGTGGCGTAATTGGCTTCCGAATAATACGACGGCACCTTGCCGTATTTGGCGCGATACTTCTTGACGAAGGCCTCGTTCTCCGGCGTCTGGAGTGCTGCACTATAAATGTGCGCCGAGACATCGCCGAGGGCCTCGTCACCCATGAACGGCAGGGCGAACTCGTCATAATTGGTGCTGCCGCCGAGAATGATGGTCTTGTTGCCGGACGCGCGCAGCTGCTTGGGGAATTGCAGGGCCATCGGTCCGACCATCAACGCGAAGATCGCGTCGATGTTGGATTTGATGCCCGGAATGTACGGCCCGAAGTCCTTGGTGCCGAAAGGCACCCACATTTTCTGCACGACCTTACCACCGCAATCCTCGAAGGCCTTCTGGAATCCGCCAACCTGCTCGTAGCCGAAGGCGTAATCGGTGCCGACCGCGGAGACGCGCTTATAGCCTTGCTCGCAAGCCCATTGCCCGAGCGCATGGGTCGGCTGCGACGAGACCCACGTGGACAAAACTGTATAAGGAAACTTGTCGGATTGACGCTGGGCAATGTCGTCCCCGGTGGTGATGGTACCGATGAAGAGCGTCTTTTCCTGGTTCGAAATCGGCGCCAGTGCATAGGAGGCCGGGCCAAGGACCGCGCCGACGAGCATGTCCACCTTGTCCTGCAGAATAAGCTTCTTGGCCATGGACACATCGCCGTCGACGGTGCCCTTGTCGTCCTCGACGATGAAGGTGACTTTGGCGCCGCCGAGCATGCCGTTGTGCTCGTCCAGATACATCTGGAAGCCGTTGACCATGTCGGTGCCGAGCTGCGTAATGATGCCCGTGCGCGGCGCCAGGAATCCGATCTTGAGCTCTTGAGCCTGTGCCGGCATCGCGCTTGCAGCAGCGACGCACAGCAGTGGAAGAATTCGCGTCAGTCTGGTCATTGTCAGCCTCCCCTTATTATTTGACGTCGCTTCTGGTTGAACACCTCATTGCGCGATCGGTCTTTTTGCAAAGACTAGCAATTCACGCCGGTGCTCTGAAAGAGGCCGCGACAACAAGCCTGATGTGGGCATCTGCCCAAAAGCGGCATTTGTGTCGCTTATTCGATCACCTCGTCCGCACGCCCGATCAGCGTGTTCGGGACGGTGAGGCCGAGTACCTTGGCCGTTCTGAGGTTGACGACGAACTCGACTTTGGTGGCCTGTTGTACAGGCAAATCCGCGGGCCTCTCGCCCTTGAGAACACGGCCGGTATAGACGCCGGCCAGGCGGTATGCCTCGGTAATCTCCGATCCGTAACTCATTAAGCCTCCGGCCGCAGTGAACCGGTGAAACTGGTAGATTGTAGGCAGCTTGTGCTGAAGGCATCGGGCGGCCAGATTTTCGGATTGGCTGAAAAAGAACGGACCTCCGCTGACCACCATTCCGCCTGCCCGTAGTTCAATGGCCTTTGTGAAAGCCGCCTCGATGTCACGCGGAACCTTGGCATTCAGCACATGGACCTCGATCCCCAATGTGCGGGCGGCCGCCAACACCTCGCGCGTTGTTGTTTCGGTTGTTGCTTCATTCGCCGGGTTGACAAGGAGGGCCATGACGCGCGCCGTGGGAAGTAATTCATGCAATATCTGTAACCGCTTTGGCGTCATCTCCACGTTGGTTTGCGTGACGCCCGTGACGTTGCCACCCGGGCGGTTCAGATTGCTGACGAGGCCGAGTTGGACCGGGTCGGCACCGACTTCGAAGACGATCGGAATAGAGGCCGTGGCAGTCTTCGCTGCGATCGCGGCGGGAGTGCTCGTTGCAGCAATGACCGCGACCCGACGACCGATCAGATCCGCCGCCAGCGCCGGCAATCGATCGTTGGTACCTTCCGCCCAGCGGTATTCAATTGTTACGTTCTGCCCCTCGACATAGCCTGCTTCACTTAGTCCTTTCAGAAAGGCCGCCAGCTGCCGCTGGTAGTCCCGCTGAGCAGCGGTGTTGAGAAAACCGACGACCGGCATCCCCGACTGCTGCGCGCGCGCGGCGAGTGGCCATGCCGTTACCGCCGAGCCGGCAACAATCTTGATGAATTCACGTCGCCTCACTACCGCCCCCGAGGCTCATAGGGAGCATCGCAGCAATGCGCACCTGTGCTCTGGAACAGTCCGAACTTAGGGCCAGGATGCTGCCGATCACTCGATCACCTCATCGGCGCGGCTGATAAGCCTCGGCGGGACGGTCAGACCGATTGCAGCCGCGGTCTTTAGATTGACTGCCGTCTCGAATTTGGTGGGGAGTTGCACCGGAAGGTCCCCCGGCTTGGCACCCTTCAAGATTCGGTCAACGTAACCGGCCGCGCGACGATGCAGATCAGTCAGATCAACACCGTAAGAAATCAGGCCGCCTTGGCTGACCCAAAACGTAAACGGATATACGGCGGGCATTCGATAACGGCGGGAAAACGAAATAATAAGCTCGCGCTCCGCATTCGTGTGCGGCGTCGGCACCACAATCAATCCGGTGTCAGGCCTCTGGCCCAAGCTGACGATTGCCTGCTCCAGACTCTTTATGTCGTCCCATGGCGCCAGCTGCGTCGTGACACCGTTTGATTTGCCAGCGGCTTCGATAGGACCTTGATAATAGGCCAGCTGCGACCTGGCCGTGGCGGGGCTGTAGAGAACGCCGACATGCGAAAGCCGCGGGGCAACCTCCCTAAGAAGTTCGACCCACTTGCCGCCGATCGACCCTTCCACATTCATGAACCCCGTGACGTTGCCGCCTGGCCGCGCAAGATTGCTGACAAAACCGGGACCGATCGGATCCGAAACTGCGGTGAATACGACCGGAATAGTCGCCTTGGTTGCAACGACGGCGGCGACGGCGGGCGTGGTGGAAACCACTATCAACTCAGGATTAGATGCCACCAGTTCTTTTGCCGCCGTTTCTATGCGGTCCAGATCACTTCCACCCCACCGCAAGTCTATTTGGATGTTTTCGCCCTGCTTCCATCCGAGTCCGTTCAGTGACTTGAGCAGGGCGTCAGCCCATTTCCGCCCTTCAGGATCGGTTTCCCCTAGGCCGATAAGCGCGCCAATGCGGCGCTGACGCCCATCCTGCTGTGCACGCGCGGCAGCCGGCCAAGCGGCCGCACCGCCAACTAGCATCATGAAGTCGCGCCGCCGCATGTGCCCCCGCGCGTAGCCTCTCTAGTCGACGTTCTGCGCGTCGCGGTACATGACCTTGTGGCGTGTCTCCGCCACCCAGGCATCGATCTGGGCGTCGGTCATGTAATGGGAGCGATCAAAAGCATTCCAGTTGGTGATGTCGCTCAGATTCTTTTTCCACCTCTTGTAAGGCGGCTTGGCCGGCGGGCCGAAGCACATGATGTCCAGCACCGACAATTCGTCGGGAATGCCGAGCAGAGGCTTCATGGCGTTTTGCGCTTTCTCCTGTCCGATCGCAGTCACCCACCACACATTGTACCCAAGCGCGGCCGCCGCGAGATGCGCCGACATCGTCGCCGCCGCCACGCTTTGCAGCAGAATGCGTTCGGCGTTTTCTTTATACATCTTGTCGAGGTCCGACCCGTCGTTGAGAACAGGGAAGGCTTTGACCCAGCGGAAGTCGCTGGCAACGACAATGAAGCCCGGCGCGGTGGCGAGCCCGCGATAGTCGGGCGTCGGAAACTTCATCTTCAGCTTGGCACGGACCGTCTGTTCTTCACGGAAATATTCCATGATCTTGTTTTTCAAACTCTGGTCGGTGACCACAATGAAATGCCACGGCTGCGCGTTTGCGCCAGAAGGCGCGTGACGCGCCGCCTCGAGGATCATGTCGTAGTGCTCACGTGGCACCACGCAATTCGGGTCGAACGCCCGCGTCGTAATCCTGTTTCTGATGACCTCCATGAGCGCATCGTATTTCGTGCGATCAGTGAAATCATTCTTGGCTGCTGACGCGACTTGCGACATGGCTTCCTCCGCCCGGCATCAATGTCCACGTTATCATTTTTGCGCGCCACAGAACACCCGCACGCGAGCTGGCGAGCTTGCGGCCGCATCAATCAGTTCAGAAGCGCCGCAGTAATCATTGCGATGCAGGTGATCAGGCCTGCGGTCGGCACCCACAGAGGCACACGCACATGTGGCACCGTAGATTGCACTCTCTTGAGGCGCAACCACAGCAGGGAAGCGTTGACAAGAACGAAAACCAGGAGCGTCGCGATCGACGTGCTCTCGGCCAGTCGCTCCAAAGGAAATGCAAGTGCCAGCACGATGACGGAGAGGACACTAAGCGCGGTTGCCACCAGCGGAGTGCGCGTTCTTGCATGGACGCGGCCTACGAAACTCGGCAAATCGCCCTGCCGGGCCATGCCATAGATCACGCGTGACGCCATCGTCATCTGTGCAAGAATCGTATTGAGCGTTGCGACGATGGCGATCGCGCTGATCGCCGCAGGGCTGACGCCCGTCAGCGTTCGAAATACAAGACTCAATGGCGCAGACGACGCAGAAAGCCGGTCAGCGGACACCGTACTTACTGCTATCGCAGCAACCAGCACATAAAGGATGGTCGAAATCGCCAACGTTGCGGCCATGGCGCGCGGGATGTCGCGATGCGGAACCTTGGCTTCCTCGACGGCATTGGCAAGATCTTCGAAACCGATAAATGCGAAAAATGCGAGCAAGCTCGCAAAGGCTACTCCTGAAACGGCTGGCACGCCGGAAGGAAATGACAAAAATACTGCCGACAGTGGCACTTCGGCATGGAAGCCGCCCGCAATGATGGCGACAAGACCGCTGATCTCGATGAGCGTGAAAAGACTCGCAAGCACCGCGGATTCCAGAATACCCCACCCCGCCACGGCGCCGAGAAAAAGTACCACTCCAATTACAACGGTGGCCCTGGAGAGATCAGTGAATTCCTGGATATACCCCGCCGCGCCCAGGACGACCGTTGCCGAACAGACAGTCCCGACAACTATAGTAAGCAGGCCCGTCGACGTTGACAGCACCCGCGAACCAAACGCGGCTTTCACATACGCTGCTTCCGCTGCACTCACGGGATAACGCGTCGATAGCTCGGCGTAGGACGCGACCGTCAGGCCCATCACCACAGCCGCAATCACAAACGACCACGGCGCGTATAGTCCTGCGTGACCGGCCACCGTTCCGATGAGCACGTAGATGCCGGCCCCAATCGTGATGCCAGTGCCATAAAGGACCAGTAAGGGCAGTCCGAGCCGGCGTCTGAGCGTCGCCGGCACTTTAGGATGCTCAACCATATATAAATTTAACACCCTACTCGCTGATGCGATTGCTTCAGATCAAAGGAGCGCGGAGCCGCCTGTCCGCCGTTAAAAAACAAGATGCCATCCGTACCAAACAGAAAGACCGCCATCAGGCGGTCTTCCCGAAACCCGCTAAGGATTTTCTCCGCGCGCGACTAACGCAACTACAGCGCGCTGTTTACGCCAACGCATCACCGAATCGATGAAATTAGTCTAACGAGCCAAGGCGGAAGCCCTTTGACGCAGATCAAAACGATTCAAGCCCCCAAAAGCGGGGATATTCGCGTCCAAGATGGAGGAGGGCTGCGCGGCTCTCAATCGATCAGGTCGTCGGCGAGAGCGAGCAGCGTCGGCGGCAAGTGAAGGCCGAGCTGTTTTGCCGTACTGAGATTAATTGCCAGCCGGTATTTTGAAGCTTGCTCTACGGGCAGGACTGCCGGCTTGTCGCCTTTGAGGATCTTATCGATGTAGGTGGCGGCGCGCCGGGTGAGATCGGCCTGGTCCGGCGCGTAACTCATGAGACCGCCCGCCTCCACATTCTCGCGGGTCCCGAACATGCTCGGTAGCCGGTATTTGATGGCCAGCTGCGCCAAAGGCGTTCGCTCGACGCGCGTCAACGTCGAAGCGGCAACGAAAACTCCGCCGACGCGCTCCCGCGCCATCGTCGCGAACGCTCCATCGAAATCCTTGCTGGCGCGCACCGGCACCGAATGGATTTGAATCCCGAGCTTTGCGCCGGCAGCTTCAGCCGCCTGTAGCGTGGGTCGACCCGAGGCGACCGTAGAATTCCAGAACACGCCGAACCGCATCGCCTGCGGCACCGCTTCCTTCAGGATCGCCAGCGCCTTCGCGGTGAGATCGGATTGCATCACCGACATCCCGGTAATGTTGCCGCCTGGGCGCGGCAGACTCGTCACATGCCCGGTGCCGACGGGATCGGCATGGGTGGCGAACACAATTGGTATCGCCTTTGTCACTTCTTTGGCTGCCCCGACCTCCGTCGATGACGTAGCGAAAATCACATCGACCTTCATACGCACAAGCTCGGCCGCCCCCTCGCGCAATTCGTCGGCGGTCTCGGCCCAGCGGAACTCGATGGTGATGTTCTTTCCCTCGACGTACCCCAGTTCCCGCAAGCCTTCCCGCAATGCTTCCACCCGGTTAGCCGAGGCGGAGGCAGTACCGAAGCCCAGGAATCCAACCACCGGGGTCGTCGCCCGCTGCGCCCGCGCCACTCGCGGCCACCCGGCCAACGCGCCGCCCAGAAATGTGATGAAGTCGCGCCGCCTCACAACCGCCCCCGGAATTCCAGACGTCATCGTAGCGGGCGAAACCTCCACTTTGGAAGAGGATTACGCGCCCTGCGGGCCGGCTATGCGCGCGGCGGACGGCGGCGCTCGTGAAACCACGCGCGGTATTGCGACATCTTGGCGCGCTGCGCCGAGGGCGCGTGCCGCTTGCAGGTTGCGGCCTCCTGGCTGCCTTCCGGCGCGCCCCAGCGCAGCTCGACACAATCGTTGACGTTGTAGGCCATTTCCAAAGCGGTCGCGCGATCCATCACGTCCTTGAGCGCCAGCGTCCATTGCGAGCCGTCGGTGCGCGGATAGGAAAACTTGCGCGACGCAAGCTCGGAGGCGAGGACACGCTCCAGTTCGGCCTTCACATCCGCCGGACTCCTGCCGCTGGGCATCGCATAGCGCTCCGGCCGCCGCGCGACACGATCCGGAAAATGACGCACCACATCCATCGCGATCAGCAGGCGCAGATCGCGCGACGGCGTCGCGAAATCCTCCCATGCGCCGGTCGTCTCGAAAATCGCCGGCCCTTCCGGCATCGACGCTTCGCCCTTGCCGCTGTTCTGATACTTGCGGCCGTTCTCGACCGACGTGACGCGCGTCTTCACCTGCTCTTCAAGCGAGGTAATTGCTTCCATCATCGCACGCTGTGGATCGAGCGGCGCCGGCGACATCACGTCGTCCATGCGGTCGTAAAAGTCCTCGACCTTGAGATGCGACGGTTGGAGCGAAAAATCAGCGTATTCCGGATTCTTCGCGATTTCGGCATTAGTCAGACGATGCAGTGCATGGTTCCTGTCGGGCAGGATCGGGCGGAACCGCTTGAAGCCAGGGCCTCCGAGCGCGGGGTCCACCGCGTACAGGAAGTTGCCTCGCCAGAAGCGCTTGCGCGCGACGGTGCCGTCCGGCTGGCCGTCGACCGCGAGGAAGACGCCCGCGCCATCGCTGGTCTGCGGCACGCGCTTCACCAGCATCAGGATATGCCCGTAGGGATCGGCGTAAATGGTACCCGGACGCAACGTGTCCTGTGTCAGGGACACCGGATAGTAGTCGGTATTGTCGTCGATCGCGCGCGTGCGTCCCGTGCCCGAGTGCACGCCGTCGGCAACGACGCGCATATAGTTGCCGAACGATGCGGCAATGTTCCCGCCCTTCCCGGCTTCCGCATTCTGGATGCTCGTCCAGCCGAAACACGTCGGCGCGTTGCCGCCGCCGCCGCGCGAGCATTTCGAATAGCCGAAGGGCAATCCCATCTTGAAAGCGAAATAGGCGCGCAGGAAATACGGAAGATCGGCGCAATCGGGACGGAGCGCGATCTTCATTTCGTCCTCACCGAGGCCGAGGTGGTTGAAGAGGACGTTACGCGACTTGTCGCGCAACACTTCATGCAGCGCAGTCCACGACGGCGCTGCATCGAGCGGCGCGTCGAACAGCTTCTCGATCCAGGCGGAGAACAGGTTCTCCATGCCACGGTCCCACGTGTTGCGCAGTGGCCAGGCATATCCCACGGCGGCTTGCGGCCGCGGCGGCTGATCGGCGCGCACGGAGATTTCGCGGGCGACATTGCCGCAATCCGACGACGCGAGCGTCGCCCGCCATTTGCCGGCGGCAGGCGCGTTGACTTCCGCGAACCAGAAATAGGGCGGCCCGCCGAACCGCTGGCGCGATTTGACGGCAACGTTTCCGTCCGGCGTAACCAGCGACAATTCCCCGTTGAGCGGCTTCTCCGACGTGAAGACGACGCGCAAGGGGGCGCCCTTCCACGGCGCAACCGGCGAGGCCAGGACCGCGAGATTCGACTCCTCGCAGGCGCCGGACCGGCCCTGCGCCTGAGAGGCTGTGGTCGAAAAAGCGAAAAACGCTGTCGCGATCAGCAGCGAGGCCGTCGCAGGAGTCCGGCGTGGCGGCAGCAAGCGAAGCCCCCTGTCCTGAATCGTCCCTGGGCCGCAGGGTAACAAAATTGCGGTCCCCTTGGCCAACCAATCCACTGCCGGATTTCGGTGAAATTAGGGAGATATCGCCGCAGCTTTCGGTGGAACTGCCCTGTTAGCCCGGGCAGCGGCAAGAAATGGCTAACCATCCGCTTTCACGCGTTGCTTATAGGGTCCGGCCTATTGTGCGGGGCCTTTCATGAAAACGTTTCAGCCCGCACGACCGACCCAAGTCAGATCAAAGCCATGGCCCGCTCATCGTCGGAGTCGATCCCCGTCGCGCGCAGCGAAAGGCTGGTCCTGGGACTTTTTACCGCGGCGGTATTCCTGAGTGCGCTGCTGCTGTTCGGCGTGCAGCCGATGTTCAGCCGCATGGTCCTGCCGCAGCTCGGCGGCTCGCCCTCGGTCTGGTCGGTCGCGATGGTGTTCTTCCAGTCGATGCTGCTGGCCGGCTATGCCTATGCGCATTTCCTCATGGGCACGCAAAATCGGCGGCTGGCTGTCGCCGTGCATCTTGCGCTCCTGGCTGGCGCGCTTTTGATGCTGCCGCTGTCGATTGCCGACTGGGGCGCGCCGCCCGCGTCCGGGACAGCCTTTTGGCTGCTGGGCCTGTTCACGGTTTCGATCGGGCTGCCGTTCTTCGCGCTCGCCGCGAACAACCCGTTGCTGCAGACGTGGTTCGTGCGCACCGGGCACCGCGAAGCGCACGACCCCTATTTTCTTTACGCCGCCTCCAACATCGGCAGCTTTCTCGCGCTCCTCTCCTACCCTCTGCTGCTTGAGCCGGCCTTCACCTTGCAGACGCAAGGTTGGCTGTGGAGTGGCGGCTTCGCGCTGCTCGTCGCACTGATCGCTGCCTGCGGCATCGTCATGCTGCGATCCGGTTCGGATGCAGTCCCCGAACACCAGGCGCACTTCGCCGGAGCGAGACCGGCCTGGCTGCTGATCGGCCGCTGGGTTTTTCTCTCCACCGCGCCGTCGGGCCTGCTGGTCGCCGTCACCGCACATATTTCAACCGAGCTGACATCGGCGCCGCTTCTATGGGTGATGCCGCTGTCGCTTTATCTTCTCACCTGGGTTCTGGTCTTCCAGCGCAAGCCGGCGCTTTCGCATGAGCTCGTCTTGAGGCTGCAGCCATTTGCAGTCGCCGGGATCGTCGCATTGCTCTATCTCGGCCATCGCGTGCCGATGGTGCCGAGCCTGATCGGACATCTGTTTGCATTTTTCATCATTGCCATGGGTTGTCATGGAGAGCTCGCGCGCACGCGCCCGGCGGCTGCGTATCTGTCGTCGTTCTATGTCTCGCTGTCCTTCGGCGGCATGCTCGGCGGCCTCTTTGCCGGTCTGGCCGCCCCGTATATTTTCTCGTGGATCGCGGAATATCCAATTCTCGTTGCGCTGGCGGTGCTCTGCCGCCCTTGGACGCCCCGGCAACGAAACGACATCTGGTTCTGGGTTGCAGCGCTCGGCGCCGGCGCTTTTGTCATAGTCGCGTTTTTGCCGGTCAACGGCACGGGAGCGACCGTGCGCCAGCTCGACATGGCGGTGCTCTCCCTCGCCGCGCTGTCAATCTTGTTTATGCGTCACGCCCGCAAGTCTGCTGTGATCGTCGTGCTGGCGCTGATCGTCACGCACACGCAGCACACCGGCCAGACGTCGATCCGGAGTTTCTTCGGCGTCAATGTCGTGTTCGACACCTACGACAAGCGCTTCCGCATCCTGCAGCACGGCTCGACCATTCACGGAGCCGAGGAGCTCGTAGACGGCAAGCCGGTGCCCGGGCGGCCTAAACCGCTGACCTACTACCATGATGGCGGGCCGATTACGAAGGCGATCGAAGCGGTGCGGGCCCGCAAGGCCGGACCGCTGCGCGTCGCCGTCATCGGTCTTGGAGCCGGCGCGCTCGCCTGCCGCATCATGCCAAGCGAGACCTGGCGTTTCTTCGAGATCGACCCGACCGTGATCGACATCGCGCGCGATCCGAAATATTTCACCTTCGTAAGCACATGCGCGCCCGGCCTTCCGGTCGTGCTGGGTGACGCGCGGCTGACGATGGCCGCCGAGCCGGCGGGCTTCTACGACGTGATCGTCGTCGACGCCTATTCATCCGACGCTGTCCCGGTCCATCTCGCGACGCGGGAAGCCATGGCGATCTACAAATCGCGGCTCGCGCCGCAGGGCGTCGTCGTCATGCACATTTCAAACCGCCACCTCGAGCTGGAAAGCGTCGCCACCGGCATTGCGGCCGCGAACGGGATGCAGACCTGGCTCTGGAACGATCCCAGGTTCGGAACGAATATCGCCGAGCTGACGTCGCCGTCGCACGTCGCAGTGGCCGCGGAGCGCGCGGGAGACGTCGGGACGATCGCGACATCGGAGCGATGGACGCTGACCGCGCCCGATCCCGTCCAGCGCGTCTGGACCGACGACTATTCGAACATTGCGGGCGCGTTCTGGCGCAAGCTCAGGCAGGGCTGGGCGCACCGCCAGACTTACTGATCGTTTCGCCGGGCAAAGCCTCGGCGATCAGTCAGTTTGTGACCAGATTAACCTCCTTCACCAGGCGGGCGTACTTCTCGGAGTCCGCCTTGGCCAGCTTGCCAAGGTCGTCACTTGCGCCTCCGACCGGCTCGATGGCGCCCTTGTCGAACGTGGCCATCAATTTCGGATCTTTGAGCGCCTTATTCATCTCTTCGTTCAGGCGCGCGATGATCGGCGCCGGCGTGCCCGCTGGAACGAAAGCGCCATACCAGGCCTCAAGCACGACGCCCTTATAGCCTGCTTCCTCGATGGTCGGCACATCCGGCAGCAACTTGCTTCTCTTTGCCGCCGATGATGCGAGCATCTTGATCGTACCTGCCTGCGCATGCTGCATCATTGACGTCGGCCCAAGGATCGCGACCTTGACATGAGCGGCGATGAAATCATTGATCGCCTGACCCGCGCCGCGATAGGGCACGTGATCAAACTTGGCGCCCGTCTCCTTCTTGAGCCATTCGCACAGCACGTGCTGATTAGAGCCGACTCCCGAGGTCGCAATGCCGAGGCCCGGATTGGCTTTTGCGTATTCGACCAGCTCCTTGACCGTGCTCACCCCGATCGAGCTGTGCGCGGCAAGAATCTGGCCGTGCCGACCGAGATAGCAGACCGGGACCAATTCTTTCGTGTAGTCATAGCTTAGCTTCATGATGTGTGGCGCACTCGCCGCGTTGTCGTTGGTGATCAGCACGGTGTAGCCGTCGGGCGGGCTCTTCATCGCGGCGTCCATGCCGATGGTGCCGCCGGCGCCCGTGCGGTTTTCGACCACGACCTGCTGCCCGATCGTCAGCGACATACGTTCGCCGACGGCGCGCGCGATGAAATCGATTGCGCCGCCCGGGGCCAAAGGAACGATGAAACGTATGGGCCTGGTCGGCCAGTCCGAGCCTTGCGCCCAAGCTCGACGCGAACCGGTAAGGCCCGCGGCCACGGCGCCGGTGGCACCGAGTAGTAGTGTGCGACGATTCAACTTTGACATGAGCGCCCCCTCGCCGAGATCGATCCCGATTGCGAGAACCTATCATCCTTTCGGGGGAGGCCTAGCCCCGAAAGGCAAAGGCAAAAGCGGCGGCAAATCATCGCATTAGCGCGCCCGGGGAACTTATTTGGGCGCCAAAGATTAATTTTACCGACTGGAGGCGTGCCATGACCAAGAAGGAAATTGGTACGGCCGAGATGCACCAACCCGCCGACGACATTGCCTGGCGGCATTTCTGGCTGGCGAATGTGGTGGTGGAAACCGAAGGACGGCCGCCTTTGCGCGTTGCCCGCCCGGAGTTGCGGCCCAGGAAAGAAACGCTGAGCCGGCGCCTGCAGAGGCTCCACCATATGCGCGCGGTACTGGGCGGACCGCGGCACTGAGATCTTTGCCTCAAATAGTTTTGCACCCGCGCCGGTCACGGCGCGGGTGCAATCTCAAATCGAAACCGGTTTCTGCGGTTATCGCAGTAGATCGGCGATAGACGTCGATCAGCCCGGGCAGACCGACAGGCCGGTGCAGGCACCGAGCGTATAATTGGCCGCGACGGCGTTATCGCCCGCGGACTCGAGTGCCTCATCGGAAATGTCGAAGTTCAAAACGTCGATCTGTTCGAGCTCAATCTTGGTCATGGCCTGATCCTTTTTCCTGGCTCCCCAGTGGAGCTGTTTTATAAACTATCTCGACCTCGCCCTTTTGCAAGTGATGCGGGTCACACAACTGCGTTTTTCGTTAAGCGCTTATTCAATCAGATCATCCGCCCGCAGTAGAACGCTCCGGTCAAGCGCCAGCCCGATGCTGCGGGCAGTTTTTAGGTTAACGACGAGTTCAAATTTCACCGGCTGTTCGATCGGCAGATCGGCGGGCTGCGCGCCCTTGACGACCTTTTCCACGTAGCCGGCGACACGCTTGGCCTCGAAAACCAGGCTGGGCCCGTAGGACAGAAGAGCTCCGTTCGTTACGAATTCCCGCCACGCTGTAATCACGGGAAGCCGCTGCTCGAGGCCATATTGCGCAATTCTTCCGGCAACTAGCCTGGTCAGTCGTGACGCAATCACAAACAGGCTGTCCGCTCCGCTGTCTTTGACCGCGCGAAGCGCAGCATCGAGATCGCCGGCGCTATTGATCGGATGCGATGTTATTTCGATCGAGAGCGATTGCGCCGCCTTTCGTGCAAACGTCAGCTCATCATCGACGTGCTGTGGATTGAATATCACCGCAACACGTTTTGTGTCCGGCGCGATCTCTTTGAGCAACTCGATCCGTTTGGCGGCCATTTCGTTGGTGAGGAATGTCACGCCCGTGAAATTTCTTCCTGGCCGCGCCAGCGATGACGCCAATCCCATCCGAACCGGGTCATCGCTGACCCCGCCGACCACGGGAATGCTCCCCTTGCTTGCATCGAAGAGCGCCTTGGTGAGGTCGCCGCCGATCGCAATCATGACATTAGGCTTCTGGTCAGCCAGCTCTTCGGCCAGCGCCGGAACACGTTTCAAATCGCCGTTCGCGAAGCGATAGAGAATGTTGATCGTGCGCCCATCGACGAGACCGTTCTGGGCGAGCGCGTCTTTCAGGGATTGGTCGGTGGGCCCGAGCGAGGCGTCACCAAAGACAAGCCATCCGATCCGGGAGATTTTTTGGGCGAAGGACGGGAATGGCGCCGCCGCTGAAGCGCCAACCAAAAGTGTGATGAATTCTCGCCGTCTCATTGCTGCTCCCGGCGCGCACGATTGCATTTTTACTCTTTATTCTGTCTTCACAAGCGCAGCGCCGGCGCGCGGAAGAATGACGCGAAACTCGGTGAACTCACCAGGCCTGGTGTCGACCTCGATCGATCCGCCGTGCTGCTTCACGACAATGTCGTGACTGAGCGAAAGCCCGAGCCCCGTCCCTTCACCGGCCGGCTTGGTCGTGAAAAACGGATTGAAGATCTTTTCCTTCACATCGGGCGGAATGCCGGTGCCATTGTCACGAATGAGAATCTCGACGCTGTCGCCCAGGCTCCTGGTCGCTGCCGTCAGCGTCGGCTCGTAGCCATTTCCGCCTGCCTCGGCCTTGCGCTTGGTTGCCGCGTAGAAACCGTTGACGATCAGATTGAGCAGAACGCGTGTGATGTCCTGCGGAAACAGGTCGGCCGTGCCTGCGCCAGCGTCGAATGATCTTTCGAGCGTGATATTGAAGCCCTGCTTCTCGGCCCGTGCCCCGTGATAGGCAAGATTGAGGCTCTCCTCGACGAGGGCATTGATATCGACGACCCGGTGCTCGCCCGAGCCTTCGCGCGAGTGCAGCAGCATGTTCTTGACGATGGCATCGGCGCGCTTGCCGTGCTGTACGACCTTTTCAAGGTTGCTCCGCAAGGTCGTCGTCAGTTCGTCGACCTCGGCGCGCCTTTTGCCATCGAGCGAGATGCCTTTCAGCGTGTCCTGCAACTCGTCGATCAATTCGGTGGAAATGGCCGAGAAATTATTCACGAAATTGAGCGGATTCTTGATCTCGTGCGCGATGCCGGCGGTAAGCTGGCCGAGCGAAGCCAGCTTCTGGGTCTGCACCAGGCGATCCTGCGCGGTACGCAGGTCCTCCAACGATGCTGCGAGCTCGCGCGTGCGTCCCTGCACTTCGTCGAACAGGCGCACGTTCTCGATCGCGATCACCGCCTGGTTGGCAAAGGTTTCCACCAGCTCGATCTGCTTGTCTGTGAAGGGGCGCGGTTCCCGGCGTTGCAGCGTGAAAACACCGACGATCGCTCCTTCTCGCATGAGCGGCACGCCCAGCCCGCTGCGCATGTTGGCAGCCCCGGCGTAATCCCGTAGCCGGCGTTGGTCGAGATCGGGATCGGACAGGAGGTCCGGAACATGAATTGTGCGCTGTTCAAGAATTGCGCGCCCGAAGACCGATCCTCGATCGGGTGTCGGCGGATACCGTGTAAAGAGATCGCGTTGCTCCTTTGTGAGCCCGAAGGTCGAAGCGAGCGGATAAATATCACCCTCGCGGCGGCGGATGATGCCGGTGTCCGCTTCGCAAACGCGGGCCGCGGATTCGACGAGCGTGTCGAGCACGGCCTGCAGGTCGAACGTCGAGCGGCTGATGACCTTGAGCACGTCCGAGGTCGCGGTTTGCTGTTGCAGCGATTCACGCAGTTCATTGAGGAGGCGCGCGTTCTCGATGGCGATGACCGCCTGCGCCGCGAAATTGCTGACGAGCTCGATCTGCTTGTCCGTGAACGGGCGGACTTCGTTACGATAGATGGCAATCACGCCGACAAGCTCGTTTTCTTTCAGCATCGGCACACAGACCAGGGTTCGCGTCCCGGCAATGTCGACGCTGGCGACAACGACTGGATCGCCCTTCCGATAGGCCTCCGCGGCCGCCATATCGGCCATCTGCACAGGTCGCTTTGTCTCGATCACGCCGGCGAGAGGCGTGCCGGCTCCTGGGCGTATCTTGATCTCTTTTTGAAGCAGATCCCGGTACTCAGCCGGCGCGCCATGAATGGCGGCGGCCCTGAAGTCCTTACCATCGTGAAGCCAGAGATTGGCAAAGCCGGCCTCGCAAATGCGGACGGCGTTCTCCAGCATCGCCTCAAAGACCGGTGTCAGCTCGCCGCGCGAGCTCGATATCACCCGCAATACATCAGCCGTGGCGGTCTGCTGCTGCAGGGATTCGCGCAGCTCATTGAGCAGGCGCGCATTTTCAATTGCGATCACCGCTTGGTCGGCAAAGATCCTTACCAACTCGATTTGCTTTTCGGTGAACGGTTTTACAGTCGGCCGCGTGAGCACGAAGACGCCGATCACGACTCCATCGCGCAACAGCGGAACACCGATATTGCTTCGGTAACCGCCGAGTTTCTGTCCTTCCCGAACTGTATACTCGGGATCGGCCAGAACATCCGGAACGTGAACGACTTTGCCCTCCAGTGCCGTGCGTCCGGTGACGCTTCCACGTCCCGGCTTGAATGGATTCCGCCTGGCCCAGTCCTCGAACTCGGAAGAAAATCCATAGTTTGCAGCTATCCTGTAAAGTCCATCGTCGCTCAGCTGAGAAATGATGGCCTGCTCTGCTTCGCACAGGCGTGTGGCTGATTCGACGAGCGTTCGCAGCACGGCATTCAGGTCAAATGTCGACCGGCTGATGACCTTGAGCACATCGGCGGTCGCGGTCTGCTGCTGCAGCGATTCACGCAGCTCGCTGAGCAGCCGCGTGTTCTCGATGGCGATGACCGCCTGCGCGGCAAAATTCTGGACCAGCTCAATTTGTTTGTCGGCGAAGGGGCGCACCTCCTGGCGATAAATGGAGATGCAACCGACGAGGTCGCCTTCTTTCAGCATCGGCACGATCAACAGCGTGCGGGCGCCGGCACCATCGGCCAATTTGACCACGGCCGGATCACCGTCAAGGTAGGGTCTTTGGGTCTTGATATCCTCGATATGCGCAATCTGCTTGGTCCGGGCTACGTGGGCCAGACCGCTGTCCGGATGCGGATGAATGATTTCGCCCAGCCGCGTCCTGAATTCAGGTGGCGGGTTGTGGAGCGCAACACTCCGGAAGGCGCCGTCCTCGAACAACGTCAAGGTGCCGAAGCCGGCCTCACAGATTTGAGTGGCGTTCTCAAGGATCGCCTCGAATACCGGCTCCAGGTTGCCAGGCGACGCGCTGATCACCTTGAGCACATCGGCGGTGGCGGTCTGTTGCTGCAAGGATTCGCGAAGTTCGTTCAGCAGCCGCGCGTTCTCGATGGCGATGACCGCCTGGGCCGCGAAATTGCTGACAAGTTCAATCTGCTTGTCTGTGAAGGGACGAACTTCCTGCCTAAAGATGACTATTGCACCGATGAGCTCGCCTTCCTTGAGCATCGGAACGGCGACAAAGGTACGGACCGCGCCGAGTTCGACGGCCGCCATGCGGCCCGCATCTCTCTCGGTGAAAGCGCGTCCCGCTTGAGCGTCATTAACGTGGACTGTTTTCTTGGTGGCGGCCAACCTGCCGAGACCGGTATCCGGCCCCCAGACATGTGCCTCGTTGTGATATTCGGCAAATGCGGGTGGAAGATTGAACGACGACAGCCCGCGAAACGCTCCATCCGCGAATTCGAGCAAAATGCCGAATTTCGCGTCGCAAATCCGCATCGCATTCGAAAGCATCTCCTGGAAAACAGGCTCAAGTTCGCCAGGCGAACTGCTGATGACTTTGAGCACATCGGCGGTGGCGGTCTGCTGCTGAAGCGATTCCCGCAGCTCACTGAGTAGCCGCGTATTCTCGATGGCGATGACGGCTTGCGAGGCGAAGTTGGTGAGTAGCTCGATCTGCTTTTCGGTAAATGGCCGCTGGTCGCGCCGATGCATGCCGATCGCGCCAACCAATTCGCCATCCTTGATCATCGGCACGATCAAAACGGACCGCACCCCGCCTTGCTCGACTGCAGTGACAATGAGCGGATCGCGCTCCAGATAACACTGATCTTTTGAAAGGTCCGGTACGTGAACAATCTGGCGTGTCGACTTCACCCGGCCGATCGGCGTCAGTGGCCCCGGTCTAAGAGCCCGGTTCTTCATCTGCTCAATGAAGGCTGTGCGATCGCCCAAGGTTGCCGCGACGCGAAAGCCATCGCCTTCAGCGCGGAACAGAAAGCCTTGCTTCGCATCACACACCCGCGTCGCATTTTCCAGCATGGCCGTGAACACAGACTCCAGGTCGCCGGGCGAGCTCGAGATAACCTTCAGAACCTCGGACGTCGCGGTCTGCTGCTCGAGCGATTCCGAAAGGTCGCGCGTACGCGTCTGCACCTCGTCAAACAACCGCACATTCTCGATCGCGATGGCGGCCTGGTCGGCGAATGTCGTGGCGAGGTCAATTTGCTTGTCTGTGAATGGCCGGACCTCGGACTGCACCATGACGAATACGCCGATCGGTTGGCCCTCGCGCAGGATTGGGACCCCGAGCATCGTGCGGTAACCACCGAGCTCGACAAGACCGCTCAGCCTGTAGTCCGGATCAGCCTGGATGTCGTGAATATGGACCGTATTTTTCTCAAGCAGGACCCGGCCCACCATCGTGCCCCGGCCGGGTTCGATGACCACCGTGTTCAGGAATTCCTTGTTCTCCAGGTACTCCTTGTACCGGGCAGTAACTCCAAAACTTGCCGTAAGGCGATAGCCAGCGTCTCTCGGTCGCCAGATGTTTGCCATCTCCGCACCGCAGAGCCGCGCGGCGGACTCGACCAGCGTGTCAAGCACGGTTTGCAGGTCGAACGTCGAGCGGCTGATGACCTTGAGAACGTCGGAGGTCGCCGTCTGCTGCTGAAGCGATTCACGAAGCTCGCTGAGGAGCCGCGTGTTCTCGATGGCGATGACCGCCTGCGCAGCGAAGTTCTGAACCAGCTCGATCTGCTTTTCCGTGAACGGACGCACCTCTTGGCGGTAAATTCCAATCGCGCCGACCAGTTCGTTGTCCTTGAGCATCGGCACCACAATAAGGGTCCGAAATCCGCCGAGGCCGACGGCGGCCAGAAAGATCGGTTCACCTTCGACGTAGGCCGGTTCCTGCTTGACGTCGGTGACATGAACCGTTTGCCTCGTTTCGACTGCGCGGGCGAGCGCGGTCCCCGGACCGGGCCGTTGTGGACCCCGCTGCCAGAACTCGGCGAATTTTGGCGGCACACCAAACATTGCAGCCGCGCTCACAGCGTCGCCATTCTCCCCACGAAACAGCATGCCAAATTTGGCATCGCAAATATGGACCGCTTTCTCGAGCATCGCCTCGAATACCGGCTCTAGATTGCCAGGCGACGAGCTGATGACCTTGAGCACGTCGGCGGTGGCGGTCTGCTGCTGAAGCGACTCACGCAGCTCGCTGAGCAGCCGGGTGTTCTCGATGGCAATCACCGCTTGCGAGGCGAAATTCTTGACGAGTTCGATCTGCTTGTCGGTGAACGGCCGCACCTCCTGGCGGTAGATGCCGATTGCGCCGATCAACTCCTCGTCCCTGAGCATCGGCACGATCAAAAGGGTACGGCCCCCGGCATATTTGGCGATCGGGGCGTCGGGATGTTCGGCTGCGGTATCCGCCACATGGACGACCTGCCTGGTTTCGATCACGCGTTTGAGGTCGCTTACTTTCCGCGGATCGACCAGGGGCGTCTTCGCATGAAATTCGGCAAACGCAGCTGGCGCGTTATGCAGCGCCACACGCCGGAACATGTCGCCATCCAGCTGCAACATTGAACCGAAGGCGGCCTCGCAAATGCGGGTCGCATTTGCCAGCAAAGTCTGGAACACTGTTTCCAACTCGCCCTGCGCGCTGGAAATAACTTTGAGCACTTCCGATGTTGCGGTCTGCTGCTCAAGCGACTCGGACAGATCATCTGTGCGCTGACGCACTTCATCAAACAGCCGCACGTTCTCAATTGCGATGACCGCCTGGTCGGCGAAAGTGTTTACCAGCTCGATCTGCTTGTCGGTGAACGGCTGCATGGCCTTGCGCATCAGAACGATCACGCCGATGGGGATCCCCTCGCGGAGCAGAGGAATACCCAGGATGGTTCGAAAGCTCAGCCTTCTGAGGGATTCGGAAAATCGGAATTCCGGATCGTTTTGGGCGTCAAGGATGTGGACGATCTTTTTCTCGAGTGCGACCCGTCCCGTCACGGTGGAGCGATCCAACTCAATCGAGACACGCGTCATGGCCTCGTGGTCATCGGGCGGCATGCCGCAACTCGCCACGTGGCGATATACTTTTCCCTCCAACCGTGTAATGGCCGCGAGCTCGGCCTCGCAGAGGTGGGCGGCCGATTGCACCAGCGTATCGAACACGGCCTGCAGGTCGAAGGTCGAGCGGCTGATGACCTTGAGGACGTCCGATGTCGCCGTTTGCTGCTGGAGGGACTCGCGCAACTCGCCTAATAGCCGTGTATTCTCAATGGCGATGACGGCCTGATTGGCGAATGTGCTGACGAGCTCGATTTCTTTGCCGGTAAACGCTTTCACTTCGGTTCGCATCAGGGCGAAGACGCCAACCACTTCGCCTTCACGCAACAAAGGCACGCCGAGGTTTGAACGATAGCCGAATGCTTCCTGGTAGACGCTCGCCCGATAATCAGGGTCAGTAAGCACGTCCTCGATGTGGACCACGCGGCCTTCCATCGCGACACGTCCGACCAGGCTGCCGCGGCTCGGTCCCAAGGGGTGTTCCTGGGCATATTGGTCCGCCAGCCGCTCCTCTTCGCGAGAAAGCCCAAAGTGCGCCGCGAGGCGATAAATCGCTCCATCCTTCACGAAGATGGCACCTTTGTCGGCCTGACAAAGCCGGACCGCCGATGCCGTCAAGGTATCCAGCACTGTCTCCAGCTCGAAAGTCGTCCGGCTGATGACCTTGAGGACGTCGGCAGTGGCCGTCTGCTGCTGGAGCGATTCGGAAAGATCGCGCGTGCGCGTCTGGACCTCGTCGAACAATCGCGCGTTTTCGATCGCGATGACCGCCTGCTCGGCGAACGTTTTCAGCAGATCGACCTGTCGGTCCGGGAGCAGCCCCGCTTGGGCGCGGGTGACCCCAATCGCCCCGATGGGAATGCCGTCGCGCAAGATTGGGACGCCCACGGCACTGCGGTAGCCGGCGATCGCCGCCATGTCGCTCAGAGCATACTCAGAGTCTACGCTGACATCGGGGATCTGCACGACCCTGCGTTCGAGGATTGCGCGGGACGCCACGTTTCCCCGGTTGGGCGGCGAAGGATATGCGCGTCGATTGAGTTCGAGCACCTCGGGAGTAACGCTGCGGGACGCCACGAAATGCAGCAGCTCGCCGTCAAACCTGTAGACAAAGCAGAACTGGGCTTCGCAGAGTTTGGCGGCACTGTCGGCGATCATGTCGAAAACAGGCTGGGCATCCGTCACCGAGCTGGAAATGACACCCAGCACCTGCGACGTCGCTGTCTGCTGCTCGAGCGACTCCGAGAGATCATCCGTGCGCTGGCGCAACTCGTTGAGCAGCCGCGTGTTCTCGATGGCAATGACCGCCTGGTTCGCGAAAGTCTTGAACAGCGAAAATTGGCTTTTGGTGAGTCGACCCGGCGCCAGCCGCGCGACGCTGAGCGTGCCGATAGCGCTCCGGCCGCGCATCAGCGGCACGATTGTCAGTGCCCGGTAGCCGGTGGGCAGGAGGTTTTTCGCTCCAACCGCGATTTCAGGTGGCGGCTTTCGCGCATCGGGGACGTCCACAATCTTACGATCGAGAAACGCGAGGCTGTGCATATATGCGCGGGTGAGCGGAATCGGCCATTGCTTCCGCCACATCTTCGCGCGAACGGGGTCTGTCGCCGCAAAGGCGGCAGTCCGCAGCTCGTCTTTATCTGGAAGCGCAATAGCAATAGCGGCGTCGGGAAAGATCTTCAGCCCGCTGCGCACGATCGCATCGAAAACCGGCTGCGTGTCGTTGGGCGAAGCGCTGATCAACTTGAGAATTTCAGCGGTCGCGGCCTGCTGATGCAGCGCCTCATCGCGCTCGCGCCGAATCTGCGCGACATAGGTGTCCTTCGGGGCGGCGGCCCTAACGCCTGCGCCCTTCAGCGCATTTCGCCTCGATACCTTGGCGCGCGCCTTCGCAGTCTTGCGCCCAGTCTTGCGCCGCTTCATTCCTTACGCCCCTGCCGAACATCGTACGCATCAAACCTGCAGGCACAAAGGGCTGCCGGCCGGGCCTGCCTCCGAAGAGGCAACCTGCCTAAATAATAGCGCGCGCGCCGCTCACAGGATGGGCAGGCTGCGCAGCAATTTGGCGCTCACGCCAAATAACCCAATTATATCCGTTGGATGACCCGTTTGGCACGCGCCTTGCGATTGTGTGTCTGCGGAGCCGGGACCGGGCCCGATTGCGCGTGCGTCAAACAGGAGAGAGGCAAATGTCGGAAATGAATTGCGCGGCCGCGAGATGGCCGCAGGCACGCAGCTGGCTGTCGGCCGCCGCGGGCGTTGCGTTCGGAATTACAGCCACGTCCTCGGCGATGGCCCAGGACACGATCAAGATCGGCATTCTTCATTCGCTGTCCGGAACGATGGCGATCAGCGAGACCACGCTGAAGGACACGATGCTGTTTCTGATCGACGAGCAGAACAAGAAAGGCGGCGTGCTCGGCAAGAAACTTGAAGCGGTGGTCGTTGACCCGGCATCCAACTGGCCGCTCTTCGCCGAAAAAGCGCGCGAGCTGATTTCGAAAGACAAGGTCTCGGTCGTATTCGGCTGCTGGACCTCGGTTTCGCGCAAATCCGTGCTGCCGGTGTTCAAGGAGCTCAACTCGATCCTTTTCTACCCGGTGCAATATGAGGGTGAAGAGTCGGAGCGCAACGTCTTCTATACCGGCGCCGCGCCGAACCAGCAGGCGATTCCGGCCGTCGACTACCTGATGAGCAAGGATGGCGGATCAGTGAAGCGCTGGGTGCTCGCGGGCACGGACTATGTCTACCCGCGCACCACCAACAAGATCCTCGAGGCCTATCTGAAGGCGAAAGGCGTCAAGGACGAAGACATCATGATCAACTACACGCCGTTCGGACACGCCGATTGGCAGACCATCGTCGCCGACATCAAGAAGTTCGGCTCGGCGGGCAAGAAGACCGCCGTGGTCTCGACCATCAACGGCGACGCCAACGTGCCGTTCTACAAGGAGCTCGGCAACCAGGGCGTCAAGGCGACCGACATTCCGGTTGTCGCCTTCTCGGTCGGCGAAGAAGAGCTTGCCGGCCTCGACACCAAGCCGCTGGTCGGTCACCTCGCGGCGTGGAATTACTTCGAGTCGATCAAGAACCCCGCCAATGCCGAGTTCATCAAGAAGTGGCAGGCGTTCACGAAGAACCCGAAGCGCGTCACCAACGACCCGATGGAAGCGCATGTCATCGGCTTCCAGATGTGGGTGAAGGCCGTAGAGAAGGTCAAATCCACCGATCCGGATAAAGTCATCGACGCGCTGCCCGGCATCGAGGCCGAGAACCTGACGGGCGGCACCTCCAAGATGCTGGCGAACCATCACATCACCAAGCCGGTCTTCATCGGCGAAGTCCGCGGCGACGGCCAGTTCGACGTCGTCTGGAAGACCAAGGGACTCGTGCCGGGCGACGCCTGGTCCGACTTCCTCCCCGGCTCGAAGGATCTCGAGGCGGATTGGGTGACGCTGAAGTGCGGCAACTACAACAAGGTGACCAAGAAGTGCGGAGGTCAGGCCTCCTGAGGGGACGGCGGCGGGGGCGGCGGTCAATCGCCGCCTCCCGTCGCGCATTTCAAGCCGGATGAAATGCAATGCCTGGTTTTCACGATCGCGCGCTGGCGCTGGTATTTGCCATAGGCCTCCTGCTTTTTGGCGCAACATTGGCCAATGCCGGAGCTTATGAAGATGCGCTTGCAGGCTTCACCGCCGACTCGTTCGGCGACACGGCCGACGCCATCGAGGCCCTGACCGCAAGCAGCGATCCGCGAACGGGGGCGGTCGTTGAAGCGCTCAAGGATCAACGGCTGCTTTATTCGGCGGAGACCAAACGCGTTTTCATCAAGGATAAATCCGGCAAGCTGACGGATGCGGCGACCGGGCAGCCGGTGGCGGCACCCCCGGCCGATGCCGACAACGTCCGCCTCAATAATCGCGTGCGCGGAATGCTCGACGCGGCGCTCGGCTCGCTGACGCTGATGGCGAAGGAGCCAGGCCGTCGTTTCGACGCCGCCCAGGCCGTGTTCAAGTCGCGCGATGCCGGCGCATTGCCCAATATCGACAAAGCCCTCGAGAAGGAGACCGACGCACGCGTCAGAAAGGCCCTGACCGAGGCGCGTGCCGCAATCGTTCTCACCTCTGCCGAGGCGAGTCCCGAAGACAAGATCGCCGCCATTGCCGTGATCCGCGACCGCGGCGACCAGGACGCGCTCGGACTGATCGACGGCCTCCCCTCTGATTTGCCGCCGGCCGTGCGCCAGGCCGCGGCGTCGGCGAGCGCGAAGATCCAGGGCAATCTTGCGCTCTGGAGCGCGCTTCAGAACGCCTGGTACGGGCTATCCCTCGGCTCGGTGTTGCTGCTTGCGGCGATCGGGCTTGCCATCACCTTCGGCGTCATGGGCGTCATAAACATGGCGCACGGCGAAATGGTGATGCTCGGCGCCTACACGACCTTCGTCGTGCAGGAATACATCCGCGCCTACAACCCCGCGCTGTTCGACTATTCGCTCGTCATTGCGGTGCCGCTGGCCTTCGCCGTCGCCGGCGCAGTCGGCATTGCGATCGAGCGCGGCATCATCCGCTTCCTCTATGGCCGGCCGCTTGAAACCTTGCTCGCCACCTGGGGGCTGTCGCTGATCCTGCAGCAGGCCGTGCGCACGATCTTCGGGCCGACCAACAAGGAGGTCGGCAACCCCTCATGGATGAGCGGCGCCTTCGACCTCGGCGGCCTCACCATCACCTACAACCGGCTCTGGATCATTTGCTTCGCGCTGGCGGTTTTCGTTGCGCTTCTCGCCATGCTGCGCCTGACCCGGCTCGGCCTTGAGATGCGCGCGGTCACGCAGAACCGCGCGATGGCGGCGGCCATGGGCATCCGCACCGCGCGCATCGACGCCCTCACCTTCGGGCTCGGCTCGGGCATTGCCGGCATCGCCGGTGTCGCGCTGTCGCAGATCGACAATGTCTCGCCCAATCTTGGGCAAGGCTACATCATCGACTCGTTCATGGTCGTGGTGTTCGGCGGGGTCGGCAATCTGTGGGGCACGCTGGTCGGCGCCTTCACGCTCGGTATCGCCAATAAATTCCTCGAGCCTTATGCCGGCGCCGTCCTCGGCAAGATCGCGATCCTGGTTCTCATCATCCTTTTCATCCAGAAGCGCCCGCGTGGCATGTTCGCGCTCAAGGGCCGGGCGGTGGAGGCCTAGATGGGCGCCTTCCCGCTCACGCGCCTGCTCGACCGGTCCTCGGCCGTGTTCCTGATCTTGCTCGCCGCCTTCGCGGTCATGATCCCCACGCTGAACCTGCTGGTGCCCGCAAGCTCCGGCCTGCATGTGTCGACTTATCTCGTCGCGCTGCTCGGCAAATACATCTGCTACGCGATGCTGGCGCTCTCGATCGACCTGATCTGGGGCTATGCCGGCATCTTGTCGCTCGGCCATGGCGCGTTTTTCGCGCTCGGCGGATACGCCATGGGCATGTATCTGATGCGGCAGATCGGCACGCGCGGCGTCTATGCCAATCCGATCCTTCCGGACTTCATGGTGTTCCTGAACTGGCACGAGCTGCCGGTCTACTGGTACGGCTTCAACCACTTCGCCTATGCGGCGCTGATGATCTTCCTGGCGCCGGGCCTCCTCGCCTTCGTGTTCGGCTGGTTTGCATTCAGAAGCCGCGTGACCGGCGTCTACCTCTCCATCATCACACAGGCGATGACTTACGCGCTGATGCTCGGTTTCTTTCGCAACAATTTCGGCTTCGGCGGCAATAACGGTCTCACCGATTTCAAGGACATCCTCGGCTTCAACGTGCAGGCCGAGACAACGCGCAACGCTTTGCTGGTTGCGTCGTGCCTTGCGCTCGCGATCTGTTTCCTGATCTGCCGTGCCGTGGTGACGTCGAAATTCGGCAAGGTGCTGGTGGCGATCCGCGACGCCGAGACACGCACGCGTTTCCTCGGTTATCGCGTGGAAGCCTACAAGCTTTTCGTGTTCACGCTGTCGGCCTGCATGGCGGGCGTCGCCGGCGCGCTCTACGTTCCGCAGGTCGGCATCATCAATCCAAGCGAGTTCGCACCGGGCAATTCGATCGAGGCGGTGATCTGGGTCGCGGTTGGCGGCCGCGGCACGCTCACCGGCGCCGTGCTCGGCGCGTTCGTCGTGAACTACGCCAAGACGTTCTTCACCACCGGCTGGCTCGCGCCTTATTGGCTCTTCGTGCTCGGCGGCCTGTTCATCGCGGTGACACTGCTGCTGCCGCGCGGGATCATCGGCACCTACGAATGGTGGCGGGCACGCCGGGCCGAAACGCAGATCATTCCAATCGCGGCCGAAGCGCCGCATGCCGCGGAGTGAGAGGTCATGCAGCTGAAAACAACCTCCGCAATGCTCTATCTCGACGGCATCAGTGTGTCCTTCGACGGCTTCAAGGCGCTGAACGAATTGTCCTTCGTCATCGAGCCCGGCGAAATGCGTGCCATCATCGGCCCGAACGGCGCCGGCAAGACGACGATGATGGACGTCATCACCGGCAAGACGCGCCCCGACAATGGCGATGTCTACTTCGAACAGGGCGCCTACGACTTGTCCCAACTGGACGAAACCGAGATCGCCGAGCTCGGCATCGGCCGCAAGTTTCAGAAGCCGACCGTTTTCGACATGCACACCGTCGAGGACAATCTGTTGCTGGCGCTTAAGAATGACCGCAGCGTGCGCGCGACCCTGTTCTGGGAAGACTCATCCGCGCAGCAGGGCCGCATCAATCAGATTCTCGACATTATCCGGCTCGGCAGCGCCCGCTCGCGCGTCGCCGGCAGCCTGTCGCACGGCCAGAAGCAGTGGCTCGAGATCGGCATGCTGCTCGCACAGGAGCCCAAGTTGCTCCTTGTGGACGAGCCGGTCGCCGGCATGACCGACGCCGAAACGATGCAGACCGCTGAGCTTCTGAAGGAGATCAATCGCGACAAGACCGTCATTGTGGTCGAGCACGACATGGCCTTCGTGCGCGAGCTCGGCGTTAAGGTCACATGTTTGCACGAGGGCTCGGTTCTCGCGGAAGGTTCGATCGACCAGGTCTCGGCCGACGAGCGGGTCGTGGAAGTCTATCTGGGGCGCTAATCATGCTGGACGTCAGCAACATTGATTTGCACTACGGCGCCGCCCAGGCGCTGCGCGGGATTTCGCTCAAAGCCGAACCTGGCAAGGTGACGTGCGTGCTCGGCCGCAACGGCGTCGGCAAGACCAGCCTGTTGCGCGCGATCATGGGACAGCATCCCGTCAGCAAAGGCACGATCGCGCTCGGCGGCACCGACATTACGAGATTATCGACCGTCGAACGCGCGCGCAGCGGGGTCGCCCTTGTCCCGCAGGGTCGCGAGATCTTCCCGCTGCTGACCGTCGAGGAAAATCTCAAGACCGGCTTTGCGCCGCTTCCGCGCAGCGAGCGCGACGTTCCCGACGACGTGTTTTCCCTTTTTCCGGTCCTCAACAGCATGCTCCGCCGCCGCGGCGGCGATCTGTCCGGCGGCCAGCAGCAGCAACTCGCGATCGGGCGAGCGCTGGTGATGCGCCCAAAGCTTCTTTTACTTGATGAGCCGACGGAAGGCATCCAGCCTTCGATCATCAAGGATATCGGCCGCGCCATAACCTATCTGCGGGGGCTTGGCGGAATGGCCATCGTGCTGGTGGAGCAATATCTCGATTTTGCGCGCGAGCTGGGGGACCACTTCGCGGTCATGGAACGCGGCTCGATCGTCTATGCGTGCGACAAAAACGGCATGGATGAAGGGGCGTTGAAGCGCGCGCTGGCGATCTAGATTTGCGCGCGCACAACGATTTTCGTCACGCCCGGCCTTGTGCATAGGCGAGCGAAAGCACGTCGTTCTTCGAACGGCTATGGCATCCACGTCTTTCCTTCTACAATTCAAGCAAGACGTGGATGGCCGGACATAGGCGTGCGAAAGCACGCCGTCCTTCGGACGGCTATGCCCGGCCATGACGCTGGAGGGCCTTGTGCTGAACACTGTGGGCAGCACATCTTCGCCGCCAGCCGCGCGACAGGGCTGATGCGCTCCGGTAACGGAGCACGACCGCGCTCCGCGCTACTTGATTGGATGCCAATAAAGGCATCAAATGCATCGTACACCTATCGATTTTGGAAAATGCGACCGGGAGGTTGAAATGGCTGGTCTCTTCAACGCGGCAAAGCTTTGCGCAGTTCTTCTCGCGGCAACGTTCTTTTTCACCGCCGTCGCCTCACCGTCATTCGCGGAAACGGGCAGAGTGCGCCTGAAAGTCACAAGTGTCGGATTCATCGTCGGCGTTGGCGGGGGCTCCGGCACCCTGACCTTCCGAGGCAAGACATACCCTCTGCGCATCAGCGGCGTCAGCGCCGGCACGATCGGCGCGTCAGGGATGGATTTGGTCGGCACCGCCTCCAATCTGCGGACCGCCGCGGACATCGCGGGGACTTACTCGGCCGCCTCTGCCGGAGTTGCCGTGGCAGGCGGTGGGAAAGCCGCAACTTTGCAGAATGCGAACGGCGTCGTGCTGACGCTGCAGGGAAGTCAGGTTGGCTTTCAGGCCAACCTCAGTGTCAGCGGAGTAACCATCTCCCTGCAGTAGCGATAGTTCGCTGCCCTCCCGTAGCGCTTCTCACGCCCCCTGCGGCGGGCCTTCCGCCTCGCGGGCGCGCTGGAGGCCGAGCTGGCGCTCGCGCCATATGACGTAGAGTCCGGCGACGGCGACGATCGTCGCGCCAACGTAAACGAGCGTGTCTGGTAGCTCGCCAAACAACCAGTAGCCGAGCAGCAGCGCCCAAAGCATCGACGTGTAATCGAAGGGCGCAACCACCGAGGCCGCGGCGTAGCGATAGCTCTCGGTCAGCAAAATGTGGGCAAAACCGCCGAGGACGCCTAGCGCAATCAGCGCGACAAGCTCGCGCGGCGTCGGCGAATGCCAGGCGAATGGCAGGGTCAGCGCGCCGGCAATGGCGCACACCAGCGAGAAATAGAACACGATCGATGACGTCGTTTCGCTTTGTGTCAGCCGCCGGGTCTGGATGACCGTTCCCGCGTTGCAGAAGGCAGCGATGACGGCAAACATCGAGCCCGCCGCCGCAGCCGCGCCCCCGATCGCCGCATAACGGCCGATGTCGAGGTGCGGGATCAGCATCACGATGACGCCGCCAAAGCCGATCAGCACCGCCGACCAGCGGTAGATGCGCACGCGCTCTTTCAGGATGATGGCGGCGAGTGCCACGGTAATGAGCGGTGAAGCAAAAGAGATCGCGGTCGCATCGGCCAGCGGAAGCCGGGTGAGCGCGGAGAAGTTGCTGAACATCCCGCCGACGCTGAGCAGGCCGCGGCCGAGCTGGCCGAGCGGCCGGCTGGTGCGCACCGCGGTCGCGAGCTCGCCGCGGATGGCATAGACCAGCACGACCGGCAGGATCGCGAAGGCGCTGCGGAAAAACACCATCTGCCCGATCGGCGCGACGTCGCCGAGCTGGCGCACCAGGGCTGACATGGCGGCAAAGAGCAGAGCTGAAATCAGTTTCAGGCCGATGGCCTTGAATGGATGCATCGCGGGCTCAACGAGTCATCCATACATACCGGCCTCGCTCTGCCTTGTCATCGCCGAGCAACTCTTGAATCCTGGCCGTCAGCGCAGCGGGCGGGCCTCTTCGACATCAACTACTTTGCTCTTTATGAGACGTAATTACTCACGTCACCTGAGCTTCGCTGAGTTCTTCTCTTGATTCTGGCTGAATTTAACCTCGTTCGTCGCTCAGCTAAAAACAAGATATGAAAGCAAAATTACAATCGACAGACCGATAATGAACACGAGGTTGAAATGGAAATTAAACCCCGGCGCTCCGCCGTGCGACCGGGATTTCTGCACGAGCTGAACACTTTCGCTGTGCACGGTGTTTGATTGCCTGGCCATTTGTTCTTTGTCGGTCTTTGAAAAGAGGAGGGCCGTCGCGCGGCGGCCCTCTCCGTTCAACCTAGTCGATGACTTGAATGACCGTGCGGTTAGACGGCTCGACCAGATAAATGTGCTCGTCGGAGTACACGTAGCGATATTTCGAGAACTTCGGACCCCAGGCAGAGGGAACCGTTCTTAATTCCACATCGGCTGGCAGTCTTGCGCCTACCGCGATCCTCTCCTGTACCCGGACCGGGGCTATCTTTTCCTTCACAACGTACTCCTTGATCAAAGTTCGCTGCTCGGGTTCCACAACAATGGTGTCTGCAGGGCCAACGCCTACGGTCTGACCGAACGCCGACGCCCCGGCGAGACAGGCCGTAAGACCCGCTGCCATCAAAATGCGTTTCATGCTCAACCTCCATTCGTGCGGGCGGGAATCGCCCTCAGGCGAACGCCAGGGCACGACCTGCAGTTCCCGCGAGGCCAACGGAACCGTCATCGACGATGGAACAATAAATTGCGAGCGCGCCAGACCTCGGCCGTCAGTTGGCGCACATGTCTTCAACGGCTTCCGGTGCGCCGACGATAATGGGATGTCGCCAGTAGCGAAGATCCGCTTGGCCGCCAAGCGACGGCTGCTCCGGCGCAAATCGAGACATCGATTCCCACTTCCCGGCACGCCACTGGCGCACGGCGCCGCCTGCTGCCTCGACCAGGGCGATGCCGCCGGCCACGTCCCAGATGTTTGGACTCTCGAAACGGGCCACACGCAGCATGCCGGCCGCGACAAACGCGCATTCGATTGCGGCGGATCCCGTCTTGCGTGTTTCCCAGTTTTTGTCGTGGGCAGCCACAGTTGAGGCGCCAGCGAGCCGCCGCCGCACGGCGGGATTCAGTTTCGGCGTCACATCGCTATTCTCAAAACGAAACTTGCCACCCGCGCTCGCATGATAAACGCCTGGCCGCAGCGCGTGACCGGTCGAGCACCAGACGGCACCGACCACCGGCCGCCCACGCTGCAAAACACCGATCGAAGCCGCGAACATCGGAAAGCCGTTGACGAAGTTGGTCGTGCCGTCAATCGGATCGACGGTCCACACACACTCACGAGGGCGGCTCAGTCGTTCGACCGTTTCCTCTCCGATGACGTCATGGTCGGGAAATCGTTCAGCAACTCTTGTGCGAATCAAGGCTTCCACGCGCTGGTCAACCTCGGAAACCGGGTCGCGCCACAAGGACTGCTCCGGCGTTTCTCCTTTATAACGCACGGTCATCAGGCCGCCGAGCGCGGCCTGGATTTCCGCGCCCGCAAGCGTCGCAAGCTCCACTGCCGTACGTTCAATGTCATTCAGTTCGAGAGTTTCAACCGTGCGGTTTTCAGTCATTTTGAGATAGCTTTTTGCGCCGGATGTTTCACCGGAATCAGAATCTTCACCTGGTCTTTGTCGCAGCCAATCTCGGCGACCTGCTTGGTGTCGCGGTTGCCATAAGATTCGTCGTCAATACGATTGGCGGTGTCAGACCAGACCAACTCGACTATTTTGCCCTGCCGCGTGCTCACCGGCGCCGAGTCCTCGTGCGGCGCATCGAGCCACTCTTCCAACTCGCGCCGGCGTTCGAATTCGAAGCAGACGACGTCGAGCAGCCCATCCGCGACATCAGCTTTTTTCGCCAGCGGCAGACCCGGCCCGGTAAACGGCACGTTCATGACCTCGATGCCGAGAAATTCGCCATTGAGGGCCTTGTCGTCTATTTTCACGGTCAGATCGACCGGCTTTGCCGCCTTGAGCTGTTTTTCCAGCAAAGCCCGTCCCTTGCGCAAATTGTCGGCTCCCTTGGCTTTCTCTCTTTTGTTGGCTGCCCGCAGGAATTCGGCAAACAATCCGACTCCAAATCCTTCCAGAAAGCGCGATGTGCCCCAGGACGCTTTCACCAGGCCGATATCGAGCGGATGGGTCCGGTCGATCTTCCAGGTTTCGACCAGTTCCTGCGGCGTTCCGGCAATGCCCAGCGAGCGCGCAACGTTGTTAGCGGTGCCAAGAGGCAGTAAGGCCACCGGCAACGAACGATCGGGCAGCCTGGTAAGAACTTCGGCAATTGTGCCGTCGCCGCCGGCAACGACAATCAGATCCGCTTTCTTTTTGAACGCGTCCTTCAGCTCGTCACGCTTGACCGACACGTAATGGACGTCGAAATCGACAAGCTTCATCGCTGCCAGGATTTCATCCTTGGCAGCCTTCCCTCCAGCTGACGGATTATGAAAGAGCGTTGCCCTCATGTTCCCAATAACATAGGGCCTTTGCGTCGGGTTCCGACTCCGAACTACCAAACTTCAACGATTTAAATTCGTCCCAGCAGAACCAAAATCAGCAAAATAACGATCACCAGGCCAAGCCCCCCGCCACCATAATAGCCAGTGCCATAAAAAGGTCCGCCGCCAAGCCCGCTAAAGCCGCCAAGCAGAACAATGACCAGAATGATCAGTATGATTGTGCCGACTGACATGTGTCTCTCCAAATAAAATTCTCCGTGACCATCACGGACAAAAATCACGTGCACACGCCCAGAACAGGTTAGACGCTACGCGTACCGATGCGTTGGTGCCGCAGCCAGAAACCGGCAAAATCAGCTGCGTCCGTCTTCCCTGTTGCGGCCGGTTGCCACCGGGCGCGTGCGAAATTCAACGCGGAACTATAGGTTTAGTTCATCCCAAGAGGGTCCCTTCCCGAAAATGGCCTGCTAATTCGCGACCGGCTTGCTGCGCTTGCTGCCGTGCGTATTCGCGTAAATTTTCGTGAACTCGGCACCGAACAGGAATATCTGGGCCGAGTAGTACACCCACAATAGCAGCACGATGAGACCGCCGGCGGCGCCGTAGCTCGAAGCCACCGCGCTGCTGCCGATGTACCAGCCGATAAGCGCTTTTCCGATGTTGAAGAGAAGCGACGTCATCAGCGCCCCGACGATCACGTCTTTCCAATGAAGCGTACGATCAGGCAAAACCTTGTAGATCGCTCCAAACAGCAAGGTGAAAAGCAGCCACGAAACGGTGAAATTAATCCCCGACAGGATCAATGCGCCCACGGGCAACCGATCCAGATAATTCGCGAAAGCCGTCAGGCCTGCGCTCACCACGAGCGACACCACGAGCAAAAAGCCCAAGGCCGCCACCAGCCCGAGGCTCGTCACCCGCGCGCGAATGAGACGCGACAGTGTGGTCTCCCGGGACCGCGTTTTCCAGATCGTGTTCAGGGCGGCCTGCATTTCACCGAAGACGCCAGACGCGGTGGCCATCAGCATGGCGATCCCGACGACGGTCGCAACGATGCTTGACGACTTGGTCGAGGCGCTGGCAATCACAGACTGCAGGACGTCAGCGGCCTGCTTTCCCATCAGCGTGCTGAACTGGTCGCTGATCGCATCCTGCGCAGCGTCGCGTCCAAAAACCATGCCCGCGATCGCGATGACGATAAGAAGCACCGGAGCAAGAGAGGTAATCGCATAGAAGGCGATAGCGGCGCCGCGACTTAGAGCTTCATCGTCAATGAAAGACAGCGTGGTATCCACCAGCAGCTTCCAGGCAGCGGATATCATCGTTTTTCACCTCTGCAAACCAACAGGCAGCGGAGATGTTTGTTCACTCTATCGGCCGACAATCGACGTTCGTACGGCCCCTTCAACCGCCCGAATAGCCGCCAATGATCGGAAGGATCTCGCCGGTAATGTAGCTCGAACAACACGGCGCCGCGAGAAACACAAAGGCGGGCGCGATCTCCTCGGGCTGCGCCGGCCGGCCGATCGGCGTATCGCCGCCGAATTTCGCGACGAGCTTTGCCGGCTTGTCGGCGGGATTGAGCGGCGTCCAAACTGGCCCCGGGGCGACGACATTGACCCGTATGCCGCGTTCGACAAGCTGTGACGCGAGCGAACGCGCAAAGGCATGGATGCCGCCTTTGGTGAGCGAGTAATCGAGGAGATGTTTGTTGCCCAGCAGGCCGGTGACAGAGCCGGTCATGACGATCGAACCGCCCTTCTTCATTTTGGGAACGGCCGCCTTCGCCATGTTGAAGTAGCCATAGAGATTTGTCTTTATGGTGCGGTCGAAGTGCTCGTCGGAAATGTCTTCGAGCTTGTCGGCGTGCTCCTGAAACGCCGCGTTGTTCACCAGAATGTCGAGCTTGCCGAACGTCTCGATAGTCTTCCGTACGGCGGCGCGGCAATAGGCCGGATCAGCGACATCGCCCGGCAGCAAAATGCAGCGGCGGCCCTCGCTCTCCACCGCGCGTTTCGTCTCTTCGGCATCCACATCTTCGTTCAGATAGGCAACCGCCACGTCTGCGCCCTCGCGCGCAAACAGCACGGCCACCGCGCGACCGATTCCGGAATCCCCTCCGGTCACAAGCGCGACCATATCGTGCAGCTTTCCGGAACCTCGATAGAAAGGCGCCTTGTACATCGGCGCCAATTCAAGATCGGCCTCACGGCCTGGCTTCGAAAGATGCTGAGCGGGCAATTTCGGCTCGGGATAGCGGCGCGCGCCTGCCTGCATCGCGCCTTTTTCTTTGTGGGCTTTGCCCCAGCGCTTGTCGCGGCGATCAATCTTGCGCTGGATCGACCTTTCCCTGCGGGCGGTCTTCTGCGCTTGTCGACGAAAACCCGTTTCGGCGGCCTTTGTCTTCGTGCGCCGGCTCGTTTTGGCCATTTGCCTCTCGCAATGAAGTCTCGCTCGATAACTCGGCGTATTCATGAGTGTTCCCGCGCGCGAGGCGCTCTGCCGGGAACCGGGAACTGGGCTGGTACCGCGCCGTTGCAATTGCAGCGAAAGCCGCAACGAGGTTCGCCCGATGCCAATCGGCGCGCCATCGCATGTGATCTCTCGCGAAGCCTATAGCGGCCGGTTTATGGATTGGAGGCAGATGGAAGAAGTAGGCTTATTACTTGACCGATTGCTCGGTCTTTCCGCTTCGAGCGCCCATGAGCTCACGACTGGCCAGGTATGTTTGCGCGCAGTCGTCGTCTACTTCGTACTCATTCTATTCGTGCGCGTCGGAAAGAAACGGTTCCTCGGGCAAGCGACCGCTTTTGATGCCGTTCTTATAATTATGATCGGCTCTCTGGCCAGTCGAAGCGTTTCCGGCACTGCTCCATTCGTCGCCACGCTTGCGGCTACCCTCGTGTTCGTCCTCGTGCACTGGCTCATATCTTATTTGTCGGTACGATCTGCCACGCTTAGTTTCCTGGTAAAAGGCAACGATACGCTCCTGATAAAACACGGCCGTCTGAATCGAAATGCGTTACGGGACGCACATATGTCCTCCGATGATCTCGACGAGGACTTGCGGGAGCAAGGCGTCGGGAAACTCCAAGAGGTCAAAGAAGCCCGTCTTGAAAGAAGCGGCAAAGTATCTGTGATCAGAAAATAACTTCTTACACGGAGAACTATCCGCGGCAGCCGGTTACCGCTCCTGTGCGCCGAGCTCTTTCATGACCGTTTCGGCATTGTTGCCGACCTTGGCAATCGCAGCCTCGATCTCGGCCTGCGATTTTTTGAGCCGCTTGCACCAATGACGCGCCAGATCCTTGCTGGATAAATCGACGCGATTTCGTTCTTTCCTAGCAACCGAAGTTGTCAGCATGAGCGATGATCCCTGTGATCACCGACAAGCGTCGAAATGTCCGTTTGTTCCGAAGGAACGCGGCAGGCCGCGGCTGGTTGTTGGTACGGCCAGAGCCAAGTCTTACCTGCATCAAAAGACACAAGGAGTATCAGTCATGGACTGGAATCGCGTGGAAGGTAACTGGAAACAGTTCAAGGGTCAGATCAAAGAGAAGTGGGGCAATCTCACCGACGATGATCTCGACAAAATCGAGGGTAATCGCGATCAGCTGGAGGGAAGGATCCAGGAGCGGTATGGAATCGCCAAGGACCAGGTCAGAAAAGACGTCGACACCTGGCTCGAATCGGTGTGACACGCCGGACAAATCCGACACGTTTCGTCAAAAGCGGGCATCTCAGCGATGTCCGCTTTTTCCTAGCTGTGCGTCAGGGAATGACTTTTCTCGGCCGACACGACCTTGGAAGCGGATTCTGCCTCGCCGACGACCTGGAGGGTGCGCAAGACACTCGATGGGTTGACGCTGATCGAATCGATGCCGAGTTGCGCCAAATATCTGGCGATCTCGGGATAGTTGGCTGGCGCCTCCCCGCAGATACCGACATGGCGTCGATTACGCTTGGCTCCGGTGACCGCCAGATTGAGCATCTCCAGCATGCCAGGATCGCGCTCGTCGAAATCGAAGGCGACGATTTCTGAATCGCGATCGACACCGAGTGTGAGCTGCGTCAGATCGTTTGACCCGATGGAAAACCCGTCGAATAGCTCGGCAAAGGCATCGATTTGAATGACGTTGTTCGGGATCTCGCACATGACGTAGATTTCAAGGCCATTATCGCCGCGCTTGAGGCCGTGCTTGGACATCTCATCGATGACCTGTTTGGCTTCTTCGACGCGCCGGCAAAACGGCACCATGACGCGCAAATTCGTCAGACCCATCTCTTCACGAACGCGACGGAGCGCGGCGCATTCGAGCGCAAAACCCTCGGCATAGGCGGGATGTGCATAGCGTGCCGCACCCCGAAAGCCCAGCATCGGGTTTTCCTCTTTTGGCTCGAACCCCTCGCCGCCCAATAGACGTGCGTATTCATTGGTCTTGAAATCGGACAGACGCACGATGACCGGCTTTGGATAGAAGGCGGCCGCGATCGTGCCGACGCCTTCCGCGAGCTTGTCGACAAAGAAGTCTGCCGGATCGGCATAGTTGCGGACCAATCGCCGGATCGCCTTGCGCGCGGAAGCCGACGCAATCTTGTCAGGTTTCACCAGGGCCATCGGATGAACTTTGATGTATTCGCTTATGATGAATTCCATGCGCGCGAGGCCGACGCCTTCGTTGGGCAGCATGGCGCATTTGAAGGCCAGTTCCGGATTGCCAAGATTGAGCATGATCGCCGTGCGCGGCCGCTTGAGCTCGTTCAGGCTGAGCCGGGTGGTTTTTACCGGCAGCGTGCCCGCATAGACGTGACCGGTCTCCCCTTCTGCACAGGACACCGTCACCGTCGCTCCCGCCTTCAGCGTTCTTTTGGCGTTGGTGGCGCCTACAACCGCCGGAATGCCGAGTTCGCGGGCCACAATGGCGGCGTGACACGTGCGTCCCCCGCGCTCCGTCACAATCCCGGCCGCAATTTTCATGACCGGTTCCCAGTCCGGACTTGTCGACTCGGCAACCAAAACTTCGCCCGCTTTGAATTTCTTGAGCTGCTTCACGTTTGGGATCGTGCGGACCTGACCGACCGCGATTTTTTCTCCGACCGCGCGACCCTCGGCCAGCACGGTGCCGGTGCTCTCGAGTGAAAAAGTTTCGAATCCCGTCGACGGCCGCTGCGATACGACCGTCTCCGGCCTTGCCTGGATGATGTAGAGCTGGCCATCCGTGCCGTCTTTTGCCCATTCGATATCCATTGGCATATGATGGCCGGCGATCCTCGAGTAGTGGTCCTCAATCGCCATCGCGTCCTCGGCGAGTTTCAGCACTTCGCTGTCGGTCAGACAGAAACGCTCGCGCTGGGTCTCTGGCACCGTGACGTTTTTCGTTCCGCCCCCGCGCCCGGCATAAATCATGCGCTGTTGCTTGCCGCCGAGCGACCGGCTCAATACGGCGCGAAAGCCCGCGCGGAACGTCGGCTTGTGAACGTAGAACTCATCAGGGTCGACGGTGCCCTGCACGATGTTTTCACCAAGCCCATAGACGCCGGTGATGAACACCACATCCGGAAAACCGGATTCGGTGTCGAGCGTAAACATCACGCCGCTGACGGCCCGGTCAGCACGCACCATCTTCATCACACCGACCGAGAGCGCGACCTTGAAATGGTCGAAGCCCTTGTCGATGCGATAGGAAATTGCCCGGGCCGTGAACAGCGACGCGAAACAATGACGGCAGGCGTCAAAAAGTTCATCGGCGCCGCGAATGTTGAGATAACTCTCGTGCTGGCCGGCGAAGCTGGCTGACGGCAGATCCTCGGCCGTGGCCGAGCTCCGGACGGCAACTGCAACATTGCGCCCGTATTGCTCCTCGAGCTTGCGATAGGCTTGAACGGCCTGCCGCCTAAGTTCGTCATTGCCGGTCGCGCGATAAACAATCCGGCGAAGTTCGGCGGCCCGCTTTGCCAGAGTTTCGACGCGCCGCCTGTCGAGCCCGTCGAGGAGCTTGCGCAGCGGCTCCCAGGCATTGGCCTCGGTAAGAGCGTCCCGGTAAGCCTGCGCGCTCAAGGCAAAGCCGTTCGGAACGCGTATTCCTTGCGCCGTCAGGCTCGAATAGAGCTCGCCGAGCGATGCATTCTTGCCGCCGACGATCGGCACATCGTTCAGCCGAATGTCGGAAAACCACCGGATGTAGTTGTTTTCGGGCATCTTATTATCAAGGAAACTCGATAACCGCGGCTTCGACATTGATTTCCATCAATGGCAACCAACGTGGGTTGTCGCAAGGACACACGATGCAAAATAGCAGCACCCAGCGGGTCGCATTTTACTTCGCGGCGCATGAGGACGACTGGCAACTTTTCATGAATCCTGCGGCTTTTTATGACGTGCTGGATGCCACTGCTAAGACGGTCTTCATCCACGTGACCGCAGGCGATGCGGGTCTCGGAACAGATACAGGCGGACGCAGGCATCCCTACTACGCCGCGCGCGAAAACGGCGCTGAGAACGCGATCCGTTTCATGGCCGATTCAGACAATCGTGCGCCGGTCGAGCCGGGGGTGTCCACGCCGGCATTCAATGGCCGGCAGATCCGCCGGGTAAGCTACCGCAACACCGCGGCGTATTTCCTACGTTTGCCGGATGGCGGCACGGAGGGCGACGGCTACGCCGGGACAAAACACCAATCGCTCCAGCGGCTGGCACAGGGCCAGATCCGGGCGCTCACCGCAATCGACGGCAGCGCCTCATACGCAGGCTGGAGCGACCTGACGGCAACGTTGCGTGCCATTGTCGATACCGAACGCGGGCAAGCCCCGGCCATCCACTTCCATCTTCCGGAGGGCGATAGCAAACTCAATCCCCGCGATCATCCCGACCACTATATGACGGCGCGGGCCGCGCTCGATGCCACGGAAGGCCTCAGTGCGCATCGCGTGCACTATGTCGGATATAGCGGCGCCAAATCGCCCGAGAATCTCGGCCCGAAGGACCGCGACATGAAATGCGCGGTCTATGCGGTAACGGTCGCCGGTGTGCTGGCGCTCGATCACCCGATGTCCTGGCAGCACTACGACGAATGCTTTGCCGGGCGCAGCTACTCCAGGCGAGTCTGAAATTAAAGAAACCGCATTCAAGCGCCCGTGTCATGGCGACATGCGGAATGCGTTAGGCAGTTCATAATCTTCAAAATCCCGTTTGTTCGTGTCGAGATTTTCAAGATTGAAGAACAGGCATTCGTCGTGCGTGAAGTGAGGGCCGGCATGCCAGGTGGCGACGTGAAGTTTGATGACGCAGTCGCCCGGGATCCGAAATGCCGCCATTCGCGCAAGCTCGGGAGGTGCCCCGTCGGTCAGATCGCTGGGTGGCGCCACGGCAATAAACCATTCCTTGCCCTGCAAGGAGCCGAGGCACTGTGAGACGCGCCGATGCCGCGCCAGCTTTGAGAAAGCAAGCCCGTTTTTCTTCAGTCGCATGATCCATAACCGTGGCGTCCCGTTGGTTAAGGTCAGTTTCGGTTCTTCGGTGCTTGTCTCCGGGTCATAGGGATTGATGTCAAATTGTGAGCCAGCAGCACGCGGATAAATGACTTCGCCATAAGGTGCGAACGATTCCGCGTCGAGTAGCTGCGCCGGTATCGTGGTGACTGTCGGTGCGCGCATAGAGGAGCCAGCAATAGCCGGCCAATATTTAATCATCATGGTAGAGACAACGCTACTCCGCCACACGGCTGCAGACGGCTCTAAAATTAAAGAGGCCGCGTTCGCCGCGACCTCTTTACGTCCGAACAACCTTCGAACGCTTAGTGCTGGTTGAGAATTCCACCTTTCTGGAAGTACTCGTTGCCGAAGTTATTGTCGGCTGGCACAAAAGCCATTGCGTCAAGCGCGCGATCGACTCGAACTTTCTTGCCCATGACGTCCGGCTGCGGACTCACCGCCCAGGTCTTGGTCTGGTCGACGAAATACGCTGCATGGGAGAGAGTCGGCGCGGCCGCCGCGAGCATCAGCGCGGAAGCGAAGATAACTTTCGTGATGGTCTTCATCGTTGATCTCCGTTGGGTTGAGGCAAGATCAAATTTCTTGCTTGCGTCCTGTTTACCCGCCGACGCCCTATCCTCAATCCTCCAAGTGGCAATGAATTCGATAGCCATCTGCTATGCGTTCCAGTGGCAATTGTTGCGGACCAATCTCCCAGTTCGAGTTCGCCGCGCATCGACAATTTTGACTTTGGGGGTCGCTAACAGCCTCTCCGGGCACTGACTGTTGCCCCCGACAAATCCGACACCCTCATCGAAAGAAGCCGATAAAAAATAGAAGAGGCCGCGTTCGACCGCGGCCTCTTTAGTTTGAAAACATTTGGAGCGAATTCCGCCTTACTTGGACTTCTGGGTCCGGCTATCGTCCTTGTCGATACCAATTCCCGGCACCGACGTGTTGCCGACGCCAAAGGCCTGGCCCTTTGGGGCTTGCGTTTTCGCTGTGTCGTGACGCGTGACCTTGCCCATGTTGTCCTGTGCACGCGCTTCCAGGGCCCAGGTCTTGGTCTGGTCGACGAAATACGCTGCATGGGAGAGAGTCGGCGCGGCCGCCGCGAGCATCAGGGCGGAAGCGAAGATAACTTTCGTGGTGGTCTTCATCGTTGATCTCCGTTGAGTTGAAGCAAGATTGATTTCTTGCTTGCGTCCTATTTACTCGCCGACGCCTTGCGCTCAATCCCCCAAGTGGCAATCAAGTCGATAGCCCTCTGCTATGCGCGCTTGTGCTAGTTGTTACCGGAACAATCGCCAATTCGGCCGAGGACACGTTGAAAGAATCAAGAAAATCTCCGCACCCGGACCGCGAAGAGCAACACGTAGAAGACCAGAACAACCTGAGTTCCCGGTTGTCGGCGTATCGCAGGGAAAGCGGCCTTAGGAGGCCAGATTTCGCCAAGGCCTACGATGAACTTGTTGAGCGTCTTAACGTGATCGACCGCGGTGAGGTCGGTCCACAGCTTGGCGAAGCGATGCCGCAATTTAACCTTCCCGACGAGAACGGACGGCTCGTCACGCTCACATCTCTTCTCCGATCTGGACCGGTGGTTATCAGCATTAATCGGGGTCACTGGTGTCCGTATTGCAAGCTCGATCTCCGCTCGCTCGCGGACATCAACGATGAAATCGAACGGCTCGGAGCGCGTACGATCGCCATCATGCCGGACAGCGCAGAATTTACGGAGGGCTATGCCACCCGAAACAGTTTGCCCTTTCCGGTGCTTAGCGACATCGATCTCGGCTACTCGCTTTCGCTCGACCTCATTTTCTGGGTTGGAGATCAGATCCAGACGCTCTACAGCCAAGCCGGCGTGGAGCTCGAGAAGTACCACGGCAATGACGCATATTTCTTGCCCATGGCATCGAAATTCATTGTCGGGCGTGACGGCCTTGTAAAAGCGCGGCAGGTGAACATCGAATTCCGCGAGCGCATGGAGCCCGAGGCCATCATTGCGCAGCTGCAGAAGCTTCATTCAGCGGCATAGCAGCCCGCTATCGGAACCATCGGCAGACGATATTTTAGGGTGATCGCGAAAATCGGCAGTCTTCCGGCATCGCTCGATGGCGAGCGCTTCGCAAAACGGGAGAATTTCCAATGGTACAGAAGATCACAACATCGCTGGCAATCGCAGCGGCCCTGAGCTCCGCGCTTGCCGCGACGACAATCTCGCCCGCACAGGCCGGCGGAAAAGAGAAATGCTACGGCGTTTCCCTGAAGGGCTTGAACGACTGCGCGGCGGGCGCCGGCACCACGTGCGCGGCAACGTCAAAAGTCGATTACCAAGGCAACGCCTGGAGGCTTGTCGATCAGGGCACCTGTACCACCACGCAAACCCCGCTTGGTCCGGGTTCGCTCACGCCCATTAAACGGCCGGCCTAGCGCGCGCAACGGGCGGGAGCGGTGACCCGCTTCCGCCCACCGCCGCGATTTCCTCGGGGGAGCGCATGAGAGAGCCCGTGTCACCGCAGACCGCCGGTACGGTCATGCCCGCCAATGCCGCTGGCACCGGGCTCAAGCCCGAACATGCCGAAGATATTTTCGGGCAGCCGCGCCAGGTCGATTTTTTCGAAATTCATGCCGAGAACTACATGGGCCGCGGTGGCCCGCCGCATGACCTTCTTCGGCGTATCCGGGCGGACTATCCTCTTTCAATTCACGGCGTAGGCCTCTCCATCGGGGGCACGGCGGCGCTCGACCGCGGGCACCTCGCTCGCTTGAAGCGCCTCATTGCGGTCTATCAGCCGGCCCTCTTTTCCGAGCATCTTGCGTGGTCGACTCACGACGGCGTCTTCCTCAACGATCTCCTGCCCCTGCCCTACAATGAGATTTCGCTGGCCCATGTCTGCGCCCATGTGGACCAGGTCCAGGACAGTCTTGGCATGAAAATGCTGCTTGAGAATCCGTCGACCTACGTCGCCTTTGGCGCGACCACGATGACCGAGATCCAGTTCCTGTCGGAAGTCGCACAGCGGACCGGATGCGGACTGCTGCTCGACGTCAACAACGTCCATGTTTCCGCGGTCAATCATGGGTTCGACGCCACGGCTTACGTCGACGCTTTCCCCATGCAGCATGTCGGCGAATTTCACCTGGCCGGCTTCGCCGAAGATCGCGACAGCGAAGGAGCACGGCTCCTGATCGACGACCATGGCCGGCCCGTCAGTAACGTCGTGTGGGACCTGTACTGTCGCGCGCTGGCACGGATATGCCCGGCGCCCACGTTGATCGAATGGGACAATGATGTTCCGCCTTTCGACACTTTGGCCGGCGAGGTTGCTCGCGCGCGTCAGCTGATGGCTGCGCAGCCCGGTGCTCCGGCGACAATGCGCGCGGCTTAGAGCCATGTTTGCATTGACACTGGACGATGGATTGACGCGGCTCGAGGCTACCTTCGCCGATGCGATTTTCTTTGACCACGCACCGATTCCTTCGACAATTCGCGACGCATCGGGAGAGGCCCACGCCAGCCGCTTTTCGATCTATCGAAACAACGTCTTCGCCGGTCTGACAAACGCCATCGGCGCACGCTATCCGGTCGTCAAAAAGTTGTTGTGGGACGACGGATTCAATCGCATTGCACATCTGTACGTTTCAGCGGAGCCGCCGCGTTCGCCGGTCTTGCTCGAATACGGCGAGAGTTTTCCGCAATTCCTCCGGAGCATCGGACAAGGCGTCTCTGCGAACTACCTTGCCGACGTCGCCGAGCTCGAGTCCGCGCGCACACGCGCCTACCATGCCGCCGACGCGACCCCGATTGCCCGTGACGCTTTCAGCCAGTTGGCTCCGGATGAGATTCCGAATCTGCGTCTCGCACTGCATCCTTCGGTGCAGTTGCTCAAATCGCAATTTCCTGTGGTCAGCATCTGGGAAGCCAATCTCCATGCGAACGACAACACGCTGAATCTCTGGCAGCCGGAGTGTGCCCTGGTTGCCCGTCCGAGGCTGGACGTGGAAGTGCGACGGTTGACGCCCGGCGCCTATGAATTCCTGTCCGCCCTGGCGCAGGGATCCAGCGTCGGCGACGCCATCGATCGAAGCGTGGCCAACGCCCCGGAGTTTGATCTGACCGAGTGCTTCGAAACGCTGATTTCCGCCGACATTACAGTCGGCCTGGAGTCCGACGATAGCCGCGCGCTATCGACGACATAGGGACGAAAACCTTGTCCGCCGGGCCGCCGGCTGTAGCAATAAGCGCGTAAATCAATGGGACGGACAAATGGAACAGTGGTCAAATCCACGCGTCGTGATCGTTGGAGGCGGTTTTGGCGGGCTTTCGGCCGCCAAGGGTCTCGCGGGCGCTCCGTTCGAGGTGACGCTGATCGATCGCAACAACCATCATCTGTTTCAACCGCTGCTGTATCAGGTCGCGACCGCAGGGCTCTCACCAGCCGACATCGCTTCGCCGATCCGCAGCATCCTCAGTGGCCAGGCCAATCTCAGAGTCATGCTGGCGGACGTGTCGGGCGTGGATGTCATGCGCAAGGAAGTGATCGCGGATGGCAGCCGCATCCGCTACGACTACTTGGTGCTCGCCACCGGGGCCCGGCATGCCTATTTCGGACATGACGACTGGGCTGCGTTCGCGCCCGGCCTGAAGACCATCGACGATGCGACTTACCTGCGCCGCCGCATCTTGCTGGCGTTCGAGCGCGCCGAAAACGAAGCGGATGCGGAGGAACGACAGAGGCTCATGACTTTCGTCGTGGTCGGCGGAGGCCCGACCGGGGTCGAGATGGCCGGCGCCATCGCTGAACTCGCCAAGCGCGCACTCGCATCCGACTTCCGATCGATCAACCCGCTTTGTGCGCGGATCATTCTCATCGAAGGCGCGTCGCGACTCCTTACTCCGTTCGACCCTCGACTTTCGGATGCGGCTCGCCGCTCGCTCGAGCAGATCGGCGTCGAGGTGCGGCTCGGAACGGCTGTTAGCCAATGCAATTGCGACGGCGCGCGCGCAGGCGGCGAATTCATTCCGGCGCGAACCATCATCTGGGCCGCCGGCGTGATGGCGTCGCCCGCAGGCCGCTGGCTCGGCGCGGTAGTCGACCGCGCTGGACGCGTCATGGTGCGCGCCGATCTTTCGGTGCCGGGACATCCCGATCTCTTTGTCATCGGCGATACCGCAGCGGTAGCTGGCCCGGACGGAGCAACGCTTCCTGGCGTGGCTCCCGTTGCCAAGCAGCAAGGCCAGTATATTGCCCGCACGCTGATCGCGCGCCGGCAGGGGCGCACAGCCCATGCGTTTCGCTATCGCGATTTCGGCTCGCTCGCCACGATTGGCCGCTCGAGGGCGGTCGCCCAATTCGGCAGGCTTCGCCTTTCGGGTTTCGCGGCGTGGGTCTTGTGGAGCGTCGCCCATGTCTACTTTTTGATCGGATTCCGGAACCGCTTCGTGGTCGCCCTGAACTGGGCATGGAATTATCTTACTTTTCAGCGTGGCAGCCGCCTTATCACCGGCCTCTACGCGCGTACGGACGGTATCCGCCAGTCGCCGCGAACAGAACTTCGATCGCAAGCAGGCTAGAGAACTATGCTTTAGTGGTCGCCAGGGGGAAGTCTGCATGGAAATGCACCAGGTACGATATTTCCTGGCAGTCGCGCGGACGCTGAATTTCACCCGCGCGGCGGAAGAGTGCCACGTGGCTCAGCCGTCGCTGACGCGGGCGGTCAAGCTTCTGGAAGGCGAATTGGGTGGCGATCTTTTCCGCCGCGAGCGGCCGCGCGCCATGCTCACCCCGCTCGGCGAGCGCATGTTTCCGCTGCTGAAGCAGTGCTACGACAGCGCCCAGAGTGCCCGCGCGCTCGCGGCCATGATCAACGACGGCGAAGTCGGCGCGCTCAAGCTCGCCGTATCCGGCAGTATTGAGCTCGGTCTCATCCTCTCGCATGTCAACGAACTGAGAAAGAGCTTCAGCGACGTCGAACTCAAGATTCTGCGTGGCACCGGGCCGCAAATCGTCGAATACCTCAAGGCCGGTGACGCCGAACTCGCCGTGGGAACCTCGATCGGCGAGACCTGGGACCGGCTTGACAGCTGGAAGCTCTTTGAGGAGTCGTTCGACATGGTCTTCAGCCGAACGCATCGCCTCGGGAGCCAGGAGGCGATCACCCTCGATGATCTCAAGCCCGAGCGTTTTCTCCTGAGGAGCCACTGCGAGAAGTGCGACGACCTTGCCGCGATGCTGCGTGCAAAGGGACTGAATGCCGACCATCGCCATGAGGTTTCGTCGGACCAGGATCTGCTGGCTCTGCTCGACGCCAATATCGGCATCGGCTTTCTGCCGCGAACCGTCAATGCGCCGCAAAGCCTGGCCCGCGTCTCGGTGAAAGGACTTGAGTTGGGACGGGACGTATGTCTCTACGGCGTCGCTGGCAGACAACGCACCCCGATTGCCGCGACTTTCATGAAAATGCTGCGCGCTGCGAACTGGCAGAAAAAGCCGGCCTGAATTCAGCTCAGCGCGGCGATCAGGTCCTCGACCGCCATACGCTTACGATAATCCGGATCGACAAAACGAGCCTTGATCAGGCCATCCTTGCCGACGACGAAGGTGGCGGGGATCGGCAGCGTCCAGGACTCGTTGCCCTGGTATTGCGGAAGCCGCCGGCCGATCTTGGTCATGTACTCCTCCATCTCGTCGCCGACCCAGATCGCAAGGTTCAATGACATCGCGTAGCCATTGTCCATGTCGGAGAGGATCGGGAAGTTTACGTTGCAGTCCTCCTTCATCTCGGCGGCAAACTGCTCACGATCCGGCACGATTGCGACCATGCGTGCGCCCAGCGCCTCGATGCGTGGCTGCGCTTTTACCAGGGTGTTGATGCTGATCCGGCAGTACGGACACCAGTGACCGCGATGGAACGTTACGACAACAGGGCCTTGAGCAAGCAGATCCTTCAGGCTCACCAGCCGCCCGTTCTCGTCGGGGAGCACGAACGGCGGCATGACATCGCCCAACTTTGGCGCATCCTTGCCGGCATCATGCTCTTTGAGACGGGCCACGAGTCGGTCGACAATTGCGGCACTGGATGGGTGAAGCTTTCTCGTGGCGTCGGCGAAGACGTCAAGGCGCTCCGCCATGGAGCCATCCAGCGCGCGCGCCTGCTCAAAAGCCTGCCTGAGATCCTTGACCAGAATTTCCGTGGCCATTTCCAGGGCTTCCCTGTGGCGACCTGCGCCAGCACGGTCCATTCATAGGCGATTGACCCGTCCAAACGCCACAAATTTAAGCGCTTTTTCGATAGCCGCTCTCTATGATTTGCCTGGCCACATCCGGCGGGCCCTGCCACTGCCGCTTCCGACCGTTAGGCGGAAAAGTGATGCCCCGTTCGGGGACAACGGGGCATCACGTCATGCGACGGGGGTGTGGGGGGACGCGCAGCCGTCACATATTGTGGTCACGCTCGTCGTGGCGGACGTCACCGACGTAGAGAATCACCGGCGCTTCACCGAGGTTCTTCCACCAGTGTGACGTGCCTTGGGTTTCGGCCCGGATGTCGCCGGCCTTGTGATGGATGGGCCCAGCGCAATTGCTTGCGAATTCAAGGATCTCGCCTTGCTGAACGAAAATCAGCGCCGGCCGGTCGTCATGGCTGTGCCACGGGACTATGCCACCCGGTTGGATGACGAGCTTGCGGAACCGCAGCTCGCGGCCGGCAATTTTCGCCTTCTCTTTGCCGAGATCGATCGAGCCGAGCGTGGTGTCGGTCACGCCGACGGCCTTGAAATCGACCGGCTGGCGCGCATTCGGCATGCGCTTATCTGCCGGGCACTCACCCGCCTGGGCGTGAAATGCGACGCCGGACGTGGCGACGAAGGCCGCGGCAGCGAGAGCGCGAAGCAAGCCTTTGCTGATTGAAGTGGACATCGTTATCTCCTCTCTGTTTCGCCGCGGCCTCGCTATGAGCCGCCGCAGTGATTGCAATGATGAAGCGCGGCGAAATTGAAAGGAAATGCCGGGTTGCTCTAATCGCGATAGCCGACCGCTATTCGGCGCATCGTTGCTTGAGAATTGGCTCCGCCGCGAAGCGCCGGAGCCGAATTGACCTAACGGCGTCAGGCCTTCACGCTCGAGGTAATCGAAGCGATCACCATCGATGCCATCTTGAACTGCTCGGTACGATTGACGATGCCGTGACGTGCGGCGATCCAGGCAAAGTCGGTGTAGACCGTCCATACCGCGCCGGCGCTGTCCTGGATCACCAGGAGCCTCACGGGCCAATCCAGACCTGCGTTCGGATTTGCCGTCATGAACTGGGTGCCAAGCGGCGGGTTGCCGAACACCAGCAGCGTGGATGGATTGAGCTTGATGCCGGCCCCCGCAGCAAGCTCGGTTTGATCGATTTCGTTGAAAAACCGGATGCCTTTCGCAGCGATATCCTTCTTGAGCCGCGCGATTGTCTCCTGGAAGCCGTAGCTGCTTTTGACACGCACGATACCGTCGTTCGATTTCGGCATGGCCTCGGGTGAAATGACGACTGCTGCGCGGTCAAGCCGGACAGGCGCAGGAATTTTGCTCTGGTCAACATGGATCATCCCTCAGAATTTGACTCGCGCGTGATTGCGCCAGCCTTCCTTCCACCATGCAGCGGGACGACCGGTGACTGAATTACAATTACTCTCTCGATCCGATAGCGGGCATGCATCGCACTTCAGCTAACGAGTGAGCCGTCACTCGTGGTCGAGCGGCGGCCCATTCGCCAAAAAAGGCGTTCAGGCTTCG
>JBKPRE010000007.1:0-10467 GCA_046734435.1 Pseudomonadota bacterium
TGGCGGGTTTGCTCCATTCCAGAGGTCTGCCCCGCAACCACAAGCAACAACCCGGCAGCGATTGATCCGGCGCGCGTCATCGACAGCTTTCGGTTCCGGTTTCCAGCTTTGCCTCGACAGGCCTAGGTCTGCACGCCAACCCGTGCCTCGGGATGGCTCTCGAGAAAATGGCGAAGGGCCATGAACAGTTCCTGCGCGTGGTTGATACGGTCCGCAGAAAGCGCTTGTTGAATGTCTTCGACAATCATTTTGCGGATTGCCTCGCCACCATGGGGCTGTTTCAGGAGATAGTCAGCGAGGGCGCAGGCCGCGATTTGCGGAATGTGCTCGTGCTCTCCGATCGCGCCCACTTCGTCTTCGCTCAGGCCGCTGAACGCGATGCAATCTTCCAAGGAAATCATGACGCCCTCCGTCGAAAGCTTTCCGTCTCTAGCAGCCGGCACGAAGCAAGGCTTTGAGGCACGTCAATGTTCCAGACCGCGAGGTCCATGTGTCCCGCCTGCACCGTGGCCGGGACAACGCGATGCGGTCGCCGGGACATCGCGGATGAACGCGAAATACGGGTGAAGGAGGCCCTCGGCACAGTTGATCGAGATCAAGGCAGCCCCGCGGCAAGGATGCAGACTGCGCATTCTTGCTTGTTGAGGGGAGACTCACATGGACCCACTTGCAAGTGTCGGACTCATCGTCGTGCTGATCGTGGCGATCGCCGCCGGCTACTACATCATGAGGCCGGAGAAGCCAGAGAAGCCACAGAAGAGCTGACAACTGTCTGGAATAAAGGCTGCCGGCCCCGGCCGGCAGCCTTGAATCGTATGTCCGCTTTCGGAGAAAGCGGACGCAAAAAGGTGTTGCGAACAAAAAGCCCGGCGGCTGCCGGGCTTTTTGTTGAACTCATCCGGGGCGACGATCAACTCACCGCGAACTTCAGCAGCTTGATCGCGTCGTAGTCCTGCACGCCGCCGCCGACGCGCTTGGTCGTGTAGAACAGCACGTAGGGCTTGGCGGAATAAGGATCGCGAAGGACCGTGACGCCCGCACGATCGACGATGAGGTAGCCGCGTTGGAAATCGCCGAACGCCACCGAGAGCGAATTCGCGGTAATGTCTGGCATGTCTTCGACATCGTGCACCGGGAAATTCATCAGGCTGGCCCTCCCCGACGGCGATGCCGGCGGCTGCCAGATATAGTTGTTGGTCGTGTCCTTGAACTTGCGGATCAAGGACTGCGTCTTGCGATTCATCACGAAGGCGGCGTTCTGCCGATATCCCGCCTTGAGCGCGAAGATAAGATCGACCAGCACGTCGGACGGCGCTGTCGATGGGAAGGCTCCCGCAACGCCTGACGCCACGTAGCCGATATTGCCCCAGGTCCAGGAGCTGTTCGCGACGGTGTTGTACGACACGAAACCCTTCGGCTTGTTGTTGCCGTCGCCGGTGACGAAGGCCGCGCCTTCCTGCGCGGCGAACACGCGGTCCACCTCCTGCGCCAGCCACTCGTCGATATCGACCGCGCTGTCTTCAAGCAGCAGCGTCGTCGCCGCCGGCATGGCGTAAAGCTCCATTGCCGGGAACGACAGCTCGTCGAGCGTCGGGGTGGTCGTCTGCGTGCGCGCGTCGGTCTCCCCGACCCAGCCGGCCACCGCGCCCGTCGCCATCATCGGCTTCTTGTAGATATTGCTGCTGATGGTGCGGATGCTGGCCAGCGAGCGGATGGGCGAAATATTGAACAGCCGCTCGCCGATCTTGGTTTCGATTTCCGGCGGCACCAAGAAACCGCCATCGGGATTCGAGCCGGCGGACAATGCCTTCTGCTCGAGCGCGCGCAGGTTTGCGCTGTCGCCGCCCCGCACATAGGCGTCGAATGCGGCCTTGTGCTCGATGGCAGGCTGGTTGGCAGGCTCCGCCGGCCGTGACTCGCTGCCGATCGCCGGCCGCGCCTGCTTGAGCTCGATTGCTTCCAGCCGCTGTGTCTGGGCAGCGATCACCCCATCGAGCCGCTCGATTTTCTCCTCGAGCAGAACGTCGACCGAGCGCTTTTCGGAAAGCCGCTGATCGTTCGCTTCCTTGAATTCATCGAACGCACGCATCAGTTCAGCGTGCGTCACGGCAGCATCGGCGGGAATGCCGGCTTTCGTTTCGAGTGCAATATCAGTTTCAATTTCCATTTAGTTCTCCTTGTAGAATGAGTGAAGCGCGGTGACGCGGTCTGGCCACGGCGTTGGTAAAAACGAGCGAAAAAGCCGGCCCTAGGCTTGCCCACAACCGCGTGATGACAATTGACAACCCGTAGGCGAGTGCCAATCATCCCAACCGTGGCGGTGGGGGACACGTGCCATGAAATTTAGGGCGTTTCGGCTCGCCGCAATTTGCGGCGCGGCTCTTTTCGTTGCCACGGGGTACGCGGCGGCGGCCACTATCGATATTCTGCAAGTCAACAATCATATCGCTGGAGGCAGTCCGGCTGCGCCCGTGGGGTTCACGCTGCTTGACCTAGGCACAGGCAACCCAAACGCGCAGCAGACAACTTCGCCCTTCACCGTTGGCGGGGTCACGTTCAACTTCAGCGGTGGCAGCGCAGAGTGGGCCGGAAACACGGCAAACTCATCGCCGTTTGGCTTCGATAACACCAGCAAGAACTTCGTTGCGGCGGCCAACGGGAACGTTGATGTCACGTGGGCCGCTACCCAAAACGCACTGTATGTCTTGTGGGGGACTGTTGACCCCGAACCCGGGCGCAATGTGATCACTATCGGTGCCGTAACGATCGACGGTGCTGCCATTCAGGCCGCGATAATCAATCAGGGATTTCCTTACTACGACCACCAAAGCAATACGTACCTGAGGATTACGGGACTGCCTGACTTCACCAGTGCAACTTTTTCTTCCAACGACCCTTCGTTCGAGTTCGCCCTTGGGGCGACGCCGCTTCCCGCCGCGCTCCCACTCTTCGCCACCGGCCTAGGCACGTTGTGTTTGGTCGGCTGGCGCAGGAAGCGGAAGCAATATTAACGTAGGCGCGCAACCACCGTGCGATCATGAAAGACTACGAAGAATTATTTGAAATCGCCAAGAGACTGAACGAAGCAAGTGCGTCTGGCGATGCACAAGAAATTGCTCAGCCGCTGGGAGCCCTCAAAACATCCGCCGACAAACTTAAACGCTCCTTTAGTGGATCGTGGCTCGGCTACCAATCACGGGTTTATTATGAAGGCTTTGCGCCACCGCCTCCGGATGATCACTTTAGCCAAGAATGGGGGCTGACCCATATGGAAGGCAGCAGTGGTTGGCGTGAATACGATTTTGAGGACGTAAAGTCGGTTATCTACAAAGACGCCAACAATCCAAAAATTCAACCGGCGCGGGAGGCAGCTAACAAGGCGAACGCCATTTTTGATCGCGAAAAATCAAACATAATTTCAATTCTACAAAATGAGTTGGCGGACGAAACAGATGCGTTCCTGACAAAATTGATAGGAGAGTTGGAACACATAGAACCATTATCGAAATCTAACGTCGCGGAGCGGTGGTCCCCAAAAGGTTCATTTGTTGTTCGCGACATGACAGCACTGAACGAGAAGAACCAGATCCCTCCGCACATCGATGTACTAGCGAACGTAGCTTCAATCCGTCATTCGTTTGGAATTTGCAAAGCGGCTGCCGAGATTTGCGTGAAAGCTGCATCTCATCTTGAGCGAAAAGGTAGAAAAAAGAAGGCTGCTAGCCGGGTAGGCACAAACGTGTTTATCGGTCACGGTCGTTCGTCAGCCTGGCGTGAACTAAAGGACTTTATCCAAGACCGTCTTGCATTGCCGTGGGATGAATTTAACCGTGTGCCTGTCGCGGGCGTAACGAACGTGGCGCGGCTTTCCGAAATGCTTGACGCCGCAGCAATCGCATTTCTGGTCATGACTGCGGAAGACGAAATGGCTGACGGCGAACTACAAGCACGGATGAACGTCGTGCATGAGGCGGGCTTATTTCAAGGCCGCCTCGGCTTCACGCGGGCTATTGTCGTCTTAGAAGATGGCTGTACCGAATTCAGCAACATCCAAGGTTTAGGGCAAATCCGATTTCCAAAAGGGAGAATATCTGCGGCGTTTGAAGAAATTCGAAAAGTATTAGAACGTGAGGGATTAATTGACGAAGGCACCTAGTATTGCCGACCAAACAAACCGCCCGTGCCTCGATTCATAATTATGGAGTGTGCGCGATCTCTAACGGTGCAGCGTTACGCTGTCAAGGACTATTATCCTAGAAGCTGTGGAGATCTCTCTACTGCACCACCACGGTCGTGCCGACCGGGACCCGGTTATAGAGATCTGCGATGTCCTCGTTCCTCATCCGGAAACAGCCGGATGATTCCGCCTCGCCGACCGAATCCGGATCGTTCGAGCCGTGAATCCGGTAGAGCGTGCTGCCGAGATACATCGCGCGATTGCCGAGCGGATTGTCCGGATCGCCGCCCTTCATGTGCCTCGGCACATCCCTTTGCCGCGCGATCATCTCCGGTGGCGGCGTCCAATCCGGATTTTCTTTCTTCGCGGTGATCTTGTGCGTGCCCTTCCACTGGAAGCCGGCCCGGCCGACACCGATGCCCCAGCGCAGCGCCGAGCCGCCGCCCTGAACGAGATAAAGCTGCCGTTCCGCCGTGTTGATGACGATGGTGCCTGGCGCATATTTACTGTCATAACGCACGGTGCTGCGGCCGAGGCCGGTGCCATCGAAGCCAAAGATGTTGTAGATGCCCTTCCTGGTCGCACCGCCGCGCAGCAAGTCGCTGTCGGACTGGGCTTGCGCGAGACTGACGGGACCAAGCAGGGCGGCGATCGCAGCCACGGTCGCAACCTGACGTATCAACACGAGTTCTATCCCCGGATGGAAATGGCGCGGCATTGCAGGGATTGAGTCTACGGTCTCTCTTGTGCGACGGCAATTGCCCGATCACGACACGGCCGAGCCCGCGCGTGGTTTCTGTGGAGAGACCGCTTATGGTCCTTTTCCGCCCGCCTTCTTCTTTTGCTTGTCGAGCGGCACCAGGCCGACATAGGTCGAACCCTTGCGCGTGAACACGGGCCGCGCCACGAAGCGGTCGCCCAGTTCGCGCTGCCGCTTCGCAAAGGCGTGCGTGCCTTTCCAGTAGAGCGCAAACTTGTGGTCCTGGGCGTAATGGACGGCCTCTTCGGCGTCGCCGAAACGGACGGGGATCGGAGGGCCCTCCGCCTCTTGACGCCGGGCAAGCTCCGCCAGTTCACGCCAACGCTGGGCCGCAGTGCGCGCCAGACGTTTGGCCTCCGGAGTGCGGGCGGTCTCGCAGGCCCGTTCCGCACGTTCGGCCCGTCGTCGATATGTTTCTGCCGGATGCATGATCCGAGCTAACATCCGCTCAAAACGTTCGGTCGTGAGATACGGTGCAGCGGCCCGGTTAAAAAAACGCTATCGCGCCAGCGATGGATTACGGTGTAGGTATCGCAGTAAGGAGAGAGACATGCAGCGCTCGGTGCTTGTCGCTTGTGCGGGCCTCATGTGTGCATTCTTCCTGGCTGCTCCGGTTGCCGCTCAAACCGGGGATGCGGACAAAAAGCTTTTGAAAGAAACCGCCAGAAAAATGGTGGAAGAGCGTACCAGGGAGGACTTCGAGCAGCTCAAGAACAAGCAGCGCGACAAAGACGCGGTCGATGCCATCAAGATGCTCTTCTACAACAAGGCGTATATCTACTACGCGTGCCTCGTTTCGATCGGCCGCGAGAAGTTTTCGGACAAAGCCGTTGCCGACTGCGCGCAGGAACCGATGACGGAATTGATGGCCGGATTCAACAACGCGAAAGACTATTCAAATAACCCGAAGACAGCGGCCTGCGAAACGAAGGCGCGGCTGGCCAAGGAGGAAGCAGACTTCCCGCCTTACGCTTTCCTCGCCGGCGACGACGTGCATCTGTATGATTTCAAGGTCATGCGGACTTGCCTGACCGCAAGATGAACGATGAAAATCCGTTTGCGCACAGCAAGATCCTAGCAGGCAGGCGCCAGTTCGACGGTTTCGATTGCTCCGGCAAAAAGACGAGCCGACTCTTGCCACGTGGGCAGCTGCGTCGCTGCCGCGCGCGCGTTCCTGCCGAGACGATGCCGTTCGGCATGATCGGTAATCAGGCGGCGGAGCGCCTGCGCGAGGGAGGCCACATCGTCCGGCGGCACGAGCAGGCTGGTACCCGGAGGTATCGTGTCGGGAATCGCGCCGGCCAAAGTGGACACCACCGGCAGACCGTGCGCGATCGCCTCTGCGAGCGCCATCCCATAGCCCTCGAAACGCGATGCGAGCACGAAGACATCGGAAGCCCGATACAGCTCCTTGATGCGCTCAGGCGGCAGAGCGCCGAGGACGGCGACCCTGTTTGCGAGACCGCAGGCGGAGATATCGGCGTTGAGACGCGCGGCCGTGGCCGCGTGGCGGGTCAGGTCACCAGCGATAGTGAGTTGCCAGGGCAGATCGGCAATCGTGGCAATTGCCGCTATCAGCAGATCGTATCCTTTTCCCGGCACCACCGATCCGACCGAGAGAAGCCGGACAACGGCGTCCTTGCTGCCATGCGCCGGCGCCACAGGATCGTTACCGGGCCGCACGACGCTGATGCGCTGAGACTGGACGCTGTAATCGGCGATGACAATCCGGCCGGTCGCCTCGCTGGTGACGACGACGCGCGCGGCCACGCCCAGCGCGGCGCGCTCGCTCTCGCGAAAGCCGGCGGCCTGCTCCGTGTCGAGGCCGCAATCCAGCGCAAGCGGTTGGTGCACCAGCGCGATGAGCGGCGTGCGGGACCGGAGCGCGCCGGCCTCCGGCAGTGTCCCGAACGCAAGCCCGTCGAGGACGATCGGGCAGCCGGCCGGCACGGTGGACAGCATCACCAGCGCCGTCGCACGTTGCGCGGCGCTCGGGAACGGAAAGCTGTCACCGATGTCGAGGACATCGACCTGCCAGCCCAACAGCCGCAACTCCTGGATGATGCGCTGGTCGTAGCGATATCCTCCGGTCGGGGTCGAGAGATCACCAGGCACGGCGAACGCAACATGTTGTACGCGGCGAAACGCATCCATAACGCAGGACCAATGCCCGGTCGCCGCAGGCAGTTCCTCTAAAAGGGTAACCCGGTCCGCGACCTATCGAACGCCGGGCGGCATGATCCAGCCGCCGCCACATGTGCCGGCTTGCTGCCGGCTGTAGTCCGGCCTCAAATCGGCGCGCCGCCAGCCGCAGGCCGTGCAACGGCAACGGCCCTCGATATCGCGCAGCGTTTCATCGGCGCTGAATTGCTCGATCGGCAGCTCACCTGAATGATGGCAGGGCCAGTCGCCCTCGCGCTTGCCATTGCAATAGACCAGCAATTGTCGAACGCCATGCGCGCGGATTGAGGCTATGGTGACAGGCGGGAGGTTCGGCGTTTGATTTTTCCGGCCGGTCATTGCAGGCCTGTAATGAGATCGGGAACGCCAGCATCAGATCCGAGTTCTTGATTCCATGAAATATCTCACCCTCGCGTTTGCACTCATTCTTGCCGGAAGCGCCGCTGCCAAGGCCGCCGACATCAATTTCGGCGAAACCAGGACCCGCTTTCAGATCCAGAACGAGCTGACGGCCAGCGAGCGCCTTCGTCCCTGGGACATCGACTGGCGGCACACCTACCTCTGGCAGCACGGCCAAACTCTCCGGACGGAATTTGCCCCGCCCGGCTGTACCATCAGGCGCTGGGTGACCACGCCCTCAGGCACTCAGCTGCGGGAACTTTTTATTTGCTAGCTCCCCCGCTCTTTGCCTTTGAAAGTCCACAATGAATCGGCCTATTCTGCCCCGACCATTTCGTAAGGGCGGAGCCGGGCGGCAGTTTCCCCAGGGGACTGCCGCCTTAATTTTTCGCAAGGCGCGGAACGCAACTGGCCCGCGCGCGTTGTTCCGGCGATCGCGCACCCCCCTTACCCCCCGAATTGCGCGGTTGATCGAGGACGACGCGATGCCCGCGTCGTCCTCATTTTTTTGCGGATGTTTCCAGACGCTCGATCCGCTTCCGCACCCGGCGCCATCGTCCTTGCTCGAAAGGTTGCGAATTCCGCCACGCATATTCCTCTTCGGCGGCGGCCACCTCCTTCGCCCTCGGCCCGTGCCGGGCGAGCATCTCCGCCGCCCGCGCGTCGATCTCGGCACGAGGGATGAGACGAGGCCGGAGGCTGCCCTGCCAAAGCACCCACAGCAGCGCGCCCCAGATCGGGCTCGTTGCCGCGGCGATGACGATCCAGATCAATGCCTGTTTGACGGTATCCATGCGTCAGCAGGCAATACCCTCGGTCTCCCGATTATCTTAAAAACAGATATTCCCGATGCTGATTTAGCGTTGAAGAAAGTGCGCTGAGCGAAGTCCGGCTCGTTTTGGTGATGGCTCATGCATTAGGGAAACATCCGTAATTGTAAACGTGTACGACTTTAGTCTTATTTCCGGCCATAGCCACCGCCGCGCTTGGCGGACTCTCAAGGAGGCTGTGATGTCGGAAATCGAAACCGTTGGGGTCATCCTCACAATCGCCGTCGTCCTGATGTTGGTTTGGAGCCGTTACAAGCTTACCTAAAAATAAGAAAAGCAAAGAGCCGCCTCGGTCGGCGGACTCTCTTGTTTGTTGTCCGCCGCAGCGGACTCCGGGCGACGCTTCGCTTTTCGAAGGAAGAGCGCTCCGCAATTACTGCGGCAGCAGCTCGGCCGGAAAGTTTTTCATGGCGTTCGGCACCGATACGGTGACGGCGCCGCCGGATGCCGGATAGGACGCACGGCTCCCGCGCGACACGGCCTTCACCCCCGCGGCGACGACATCGACAAAGATCGCCGTCAGCAGCGCGGCGGCCACCGTCCGGCGTATGGCAAAGTTTTTCTTCATGCTTGGGCAACTAGCCCGGGTCGCGCAAGTGCGCTGTGACCGCCGTCACAATTTTCCGCTTTTCGTTTGACGGCCCCTACTCGATCACCTCGTCGGCGCGCGTGAGCAGCCGCGCCGGCGGCGCGATGCCGAGCGCCTTTGCCGTCTTCAGGTTGATCGCGAGGTAGAACTTGGCCGGTACCTCGACCGGCAGGTCGGCAGGCCTGGTGCCTTTCAGGATCCGGTCGGTGTAGCGCGCGAGCGAGCGGTAAAGCTCGCGCACGTTCGGCCCGTAGGTCATCAGCAGTCCCTTCTGCGCGAAGGGATACCAGCCGGAGACCGACGGCAGCTTCGCATCGTGCGCGAAATTGGCGACGCGCTCGCTGACCTCGAACATGCTGGAGTCCGGAAACACGACCAGCGCGTCGCAGCGGTCGGCAATGATGGCGCGGAAGATCTTGTCGAGATCGCTCTCATCGCCGGTCGGCGGCGGCGCGCCCGGAAGAAACGATCGCGTGATGAAAGGAAAATACGACATCTCCATCCCGAGCTTCTTCACGACCTCCTCGGTCGCCTTCCGCTCGATGGACTCGCCGGGATGCTGCGGCCGCGCGAGCACGGCGATACGCCTGGTATCCGGCAGCCATTCCTTGAGCAGCTCGATGCGCTTGCCGACCAGCTCGACGGCGAGATAGCTCATGCCGGTGAAATTGCCGCCGGGCCTCGCCCAGCTTTGCGCGAGCTTCGCATCGACCGGGTCGCCGCTGAAGCCGAACACCACAGGCTTCGGCGCCTTCGACAGCAGCATCGCGATCGCCATGAATTCCTGCGTGACGACAACCTCGGGATCGGAGGCGAGCGCCTGCTGTGTCGCAGCAGCCATGTCGTCGAGGCCGGTGGCCCAGTAGGTGCCGATCTTCAGGTTGCGGCCTTCGACCCAGCCGAGCTCGCGCAGGCCGTCGCGCAGCGACTCGAGGTAAGGCGACGGCTGGCCCGGCCCGCCCACGCCGAGCCATGCGATGGTGCGGATCTTGTTTGCCTGGGCCCAGGCGGCAAAGGGCAAGACTGCAAGCGAATTGACCGCGGCCGTGCCGCCGAGCAACGCGATGACATCGCGACGCCGCATTGTCTCACCTTCGCTCTAACGACCTTCGTGCAACGCAATCAACGCCTGCTGGCAGCGCGGCGACAGATTGGCCCTGTTGTAGTGCAGGCAGGCCGCGACGCGCCCGAGACCGGGACGCAGGCCGCCGCAGTACGCGGCAAAGTCGGCGCCGCAGGCGCTGCGGATGATGAACCGCTCCTCGCGCGGCGTCACCAGCAGCGGCGCCGGCTCCATCGGCGGCGGCGCGGCCGGCGCGGCAATGTGCGCGGGTGCAGGCGCCGGCGCCGGGGCGGCCGCGACGGTCGGGGCGCTCACCAGCGCCTGCAGGCAGCCGCGCGACAATGTCCTGGCGTTGCGCTTGAGGCAGGCGATCGATGCCGAGCCGCCCGGCGGAATGCCGGCGCAGTGCACGCGATAGTCGGCGCGGCAGGCCTGGCCGATCGCCCTGGCTTCCGCCTGGCGCGGGGC
>JBKPRE010000008.1:0-25607 GCA_046734435.1 Pseudomonadota bacterium
GTATAAGAGACAGGGCTTGCTGGTGGGCACGCCAATTCTGAGCGGATCCTTGATCCGAATCGCTCTTGGCGTGTGGACCGACCAGTATGGCGGGCGGATCGTCTACACGCTGGTGATGTTGGCGGCGGCGGTTGCAACCTATTTTCTGACCTGGGCGTCGACATATCCACAGTTCCTGGTTGCCGCGTTTTTTGTCGGTATCGCCGGCGGATCATTCGCGGTTGGCATTGCCTACGTCTCGCGCTGGTACCCAACTGAAAAGCAAGGCACGGCCCTCGGCATTTTCGGCGTCGGGAATGTCGGCGCGGCGGTAACGAAGTTCCTCGCGCCATTCGTGCTTGTCGCCTATGGCTGGCAGGCCGTCGCCCAGATCTGGGCCGCCGGTATCGCGATCATGGCGATCGCGTTCTGGTTTTTCACTGATGACGATCCGGTGCTGGTCGCAAGGCGCGCGCGCGGCGAAAAGCCGCGCAGCGCTTGGCTCGAACTGGAACCGCTCAAGAACGTCCAGGTCTGGCGCTTCGCGCTCTACTATTTCTTCGTGTTCGGCGCCTTCGTCGCGCTGTCTCTGTGGCTGCCGCAATACCTGATCAACGTTTACGGAGTCGACATCAAGACGGCCGGCATGGTTGCTGCGGCTTTCTCGTTTCCAGCAAGCGTATTCCGTGCTTATGGCGGTCATCTCTCTGACCGGTACGGCGCGCGCCGCGTGATGTACTGGACCTTCATGGTCGGCATCGCCTGCACCTTTGTGCTTTCGTATCCGCCGACCGACTACATTGTCCGCACGATCAACGGTCCACGGCAATTCCATCTTGAAATGGCGGTGGTGCCGTTCACGGTCATCGTGTTTGTGCTCGGCTTCTTCATGGCTTTGGGCAAGGCCGCCGTCTACAAGCACATTCCCGTCTACTATCCGAAAAACGTCGGCGCCGTTGGCGGCCTCGTGGGGATGATCGGCGGGCTTGGCGGCTTCGTGCTTCCGATTGCCTTTGGTGCGCTCAACGATCTCACCGGTTTGTGGACCAGCTGCTTCATGCTGCTGTTCGTGCTGGTGACCGCGGCCCTGGTCTGGATGCACGTGTCCATCCGCCAGATGGAGCGCGGCGTAGCCGGTCCGGCGCTCGCAAAACTGCCTCAACTGCCCGAGTTCCAGGAAATCCACAGGCCGGCCCATGTCGGTGCGCTCTCCGGAGCGGTGCTCACCGACTGGCGGCCTGAGGACAAGAAATTCTGGGAGTCGACGGGCCGCGCAATTGCGCGTCGCAATCTCTGGGTTTCGATCCCGGCCTTGCTGCTGTCGTTCGCGGTCTGGCAGGTCTGGTCGGTCGTCGTCGCCAAACTGCCGTCGGTCGGTTTCCAGTTCACGACCGATCAGCTGTTCTGGCTTGCGGCCTTGCCGGGGATATCCGGCGCGGTGCTGCGCATCTTCTATTCGTTCATGGTGCCGATCTTCGGTGGCCGTCTGTGGACCACGCTTGCGACCTGGTCGCTGATGATTCCGGCGGTCGGCATCGGCTACGCGGTGCAGAACCCGAACACGCCATATTTCCTGTTCCTTGCCCTTGCGTTGTTGTGCGGGTTCGGCGGCGGCAACTTCGCCTCGTCGATGTCCAACATCTCGTTCTTCTTCCCGCGTTCGGAAAAAGGCAATGCGCTCGCGCTCAATGCCGGGCTTGGCAATCTCGGCGTCAGCGTCGTGCAATTCGTGGTGCCGATCGTCGTCACCGTCGGTGTATTCGACTGGTTCGGCGGCGATCCCACGATGGTGAGGGGGCCGGCAGGCTCGGCGCCGCTGTGGTTGCAGAACGCGGGCTTTATCTGGGTGCCATTTATCGCCGCCAGCGCCTTTGCCGCCTGGTTCGGCATGAACGATATCGCATCGGCCAAGGCATCATTCAGCGAGCAGGCCGTCATATTCCAGCGCAAGCACAACTGGCTGATGTGCTGGCTCTACACCGGAACCTTCGGTTCCTTCATCGGCTATTCCGCTGGGTTCCCGCTGCTGGCCAAGACCCAGTTCCCGGCTGTCGACGCACTTCCGTTCGTGTTCCTCGGCCCACTGGTGGGGGCGCTGTCGCGCTCGGCGACCGGGTGGGTATCCGACCGATATGGCGGCGGGCGGGTCACTCTTGTTGTGTTCCTGATGATGATGGCTGGCGTGGCGGGCGTTCTTTATTTCCTCGGCATCAAGGATGAGCCTAATGCCTTCTGGGGATTCTTTGCGATGTTCCTGCTGCTGTTTTTTGCCACAGGTGTCGGTAACGCATCCACTTTCCAGATGATCCCCAATATCATGCGGAAGGAGGTCGCCCGGCTGATGCCGAAGCTCGATCGAGACGAACAGCTACGGCAGGCGGAGAAAGAGTCTGCGGCTATTACAGGATTTACGTCCGCAATCGCCGCCTTCGGCGCGTTCTTTATTCCGAAGTCCTACGGCTCCTCGATCGCGCTGACGGGTGGTGTGGAATTTGCCCTGTGGGGTTTCATGGTTTTCTACGTAAGCTGCCTTGTGATCACATGGTGGTTCTACACACGTCCCGGCGGTCTGCTCTACGATGTCGAGCGTCGGCCGGCGGCGCGAGCGACAGCAGCCGCCGTGCCGGCGGAGTGAGGAGAGGTCATGAGTCATTTCCTTGATCGCCTGGCTTTCTTCAAGCGAACCGTTGGTGATTTCTCGGACGGTTACGGAATCACCACCCGGGAGGACCGCCGCTGGGAAGATGGTTACCGGAAGCGCTGGCAGCACGACAAAATCGTGCGCTCCACTCACGGCGCGAACTGCACCGGCTCGTGCTCGTGGAAGATCTACGTCAAGGGAGGCATCGTCACCTGGGAGACACAGCAGACCGACTATCCGCGAACGCGACCGGAATTGCCCAATCACGAGCCGCGCGGCTGTTCGCGCGGGGCGAGCTATTCCTGGTACCTGTACTCCGGCAATCGCGTGAAGTACCCGCTGGTCCGCTCGCGCCTGCTTAAGCTGTGGCGCGAGGCGAGGGCGCTGCGCACGCCGGTCGCCGCTTGGGGCTCGATCGTTGAGGATTCGAAGAAGCGCACGGCCTACACGGAAAAGCGCGGTCTTGGCGGCTTTGTACGCGCGACCTGGGATGAAGTCACCGAGATCATCGCGGCAGCCAATGCGTATACCGTGAAGAAACACGGACCCGACCGCGTCATCGGCTTCTCGCCGATCCCGGCGATGTCCATGGTCTCGTATGCTGCCGGTTCTCGCTACCTGTCGCTGCTCGGCGGTGTCTGCATGTCGTTCTACGATTGGTATTGCGACTTGCCGCCGTCGTCCCCGCAGACCTGGGGCGAGCAGACCGACGTTCCTGAAAGCGCGGACTGGTACAATTCGAGCTTCCTGATCCTGTGGGGCTCGAATGTCCCGCAGACCCGCACCCCGGATGCACACTTCTACACAGAGGCGCGCTATCGGGGGGCCAAGAGCGTGGTCGTCTCCCCGGACTATTCCGAAGCATCGAAATTCGCCGATCTCTGGATTTCGGTGAAGCAGGGCACCGATGCCGCACTCGCGATGGCCATGGGCCATGTGATCCTGCGCGAATTCTATCTCGACCGGCAGGCTGAATATTTCGAGGACTATGTCCGGCAGTACACCGACATGCCGATGCTGGTGCGCCTCGTGAAAAAGGACGGCCAATTCGTGCCGGACCGCCTGCTGCGCGCGTCAGATTTTGCCGACAATCTCGGCGAGACCAATAACCCGGAGTGGAAGACGGTTGCCTATGACGAGACGTCAGAGAGCATCGTCGTGCCGCGTGGCTCCGTCGGTTTCCGCTGGGGCGAAAAAGGCAAATGGAATCTCGAGGAAAAGAAGTCGGACGGCGCCGAGACCAACCTGCAGCTGACGTTCGCCAATGACAAGGATGAGCTTGCCGACGTCGGCTTTCCGTATTTCGGCAACCGCGAGCACGATCATTTCACCGGCACCAGTCATCCAAGTGTGCTGGTCCGCAAGGTCCCCGCCAAACGCGTGAAAACCAAAGACGGCGACATTCTCGTCGCATCGGTATTTGACCTGTTTGTCGCGAATTATGGGCTCGATCGCGGCTTCGGCGGCGAGCACGTTGCCAAGTCGTATGACGAGAACGTGCCCTATACGCCGGCCTGGGCGGAACGGATCACCGGCGTGCCGCGCGACCAGATCGTGACGGTCGCGCGCGAATTTGCGCTCAATGCCGAAAAGACCAAGGGCCGCTCGATGGTGATCATCGGCGCCGCCATGAACCATTGGTACCATTGCGACATGAACTACCGCGGCGTCATCAACATGCTGGTGATGTGCGGTTGCGTCGGCCAGTCCGGCGGGGGCTGGTCGCACTATGTCGGCCAGGAGAAGTTGCGTCCGCAGTCCGGCTGGTTGCCGCTGGCGTTTGCGCTGGATTGGGGACGTCCGCCGCGTCAGCAGAATTCAACGTCCTTCTTCTATGCCCATACGGACCAGTGGCGTTACGAGACGATCGGTGTCGACGAGATTCTGTCACCGACCGCGCCGGCGGGCCCGTGGGACGGCGCACTCATCGACTACAACGTGCGCGCGGAGCGCATGGGATGGCTGCCGTCGGCGCCGCAGCTCAAGCAGAATCCCCTCGAGGTTGCGAAAAAGGCGCAAGCGGCAGGCGTCGAACCGAAGGACTACGTCGCCAAGGCGCTCAAGTCGGGCGAGCTGCAGATGGCCTGCGAGGATCCGGATCACCCGGACAATTGGCCACGCAACATGTTCGTATGGCGGTCGAACCTGCTCGGCTCTTCCGGCAAGGGGCACGAATATTTTCTCAAGCACCTGCTTGGCACCACGCACGGCGTGCAAGGCAAAGACCTCGGTGAAACCGGAAAGAAAAAGCCGAAGGAAGTCGCCTGGCACGATGACGGGCCAAAAGGGAAGCTCGATCTGCTGGTGACGCTCGATTTTCGCATGTCGACCACTTGCGTCTATTCGGACATCGTGCTGCCGACCGCCACCTGGTACGAAAAAAACGATCTCAACACCTCAGACATGCATCCTTTCATCCACCCCCTGACCTCGGCGGTGGACCCGGTATGGGAGTGCAAGAGCGATTGGGAGATCTATAAGGCGATCGCCAAGGCCTTTTCACGCGTGGCGCCGGAGGTGCTCGGTGTCGAGAAGGATGTGGTGCTCAGCCCGATCCAGCACGATTCACCCGGTGAAATCGCGCAAGCGCTCGACGTCAAGGAATGGAAAAAAGGCGAGGTCGAGCCGATCCCCGGCAAGACCATGCCGACCGTTGCGGTCATCGAACGCGACTACCCGAATGTCTACAAGCGCTTCACGGCGCTTGGGCCGCTGATGCAAAAGATCGGCAACGGCGTGAAGGGCATTGCCTGGAACACGGAGCATGAAGTTGATCTCCTGAAGCGCCTGAACGGCGCGGTGACGGAAGAGGGGCCGACGAAGGGGTTGGCGCGCATCGACACCGATATCGATGCAACCGAAGTCATCCTGTCACTGGCGCCCGAAACCAACGGCGAGGTCGCCGTCAAAGCCTGGGAATCGCTTTCAAAGACGACCGGGCTCGATCACAAGCATCTCGCCATTCCGAAGGAAGACGAGAAAATCTGCTTCCGCGACGTGGTGGCGCAGCCGCGCAAGATCATTTCGGCGCCGACCTGGTCGGGCCTGGAATCCGAGAAGGTCTGCTACAACGCCGGCTACACCAACGTGCACGAGCTGATCCCCTGGCGAACGCTGTCCGGTCGCCAGCAGCTTTACCAGGATCACCTGTGGATGCGGGCCTTCGGCGAGGCGCTCTGCGTCTATCGTCCGCCGGTCGATCTCAAGGCTGTCAAGCCGGTGATCGACTCCAAGCCGAACGGCGAGAAGCAGATCGTTCTCAACTTCATCACCCCGCACCAGAAGTGGGGCATTCACTCGACCTATACCGACAATCTTTTGATGCTGACCCTGTCGCGCGGCGGGCCGATCGTGTGGATCAGCGAAACCGACGCGAAAAAAGCGGACATCGTGGATAACGACTGGATCGAGGCCTACAACCAGAACGGCGCACTGGTCGCTCGCGCCGTGGTCTCTCAACGCGTGAAGGAAGGCATGTGCCTGATGTATCACGCGCAGGAGAAGATCGTGAACGTGCCGGGCTCGGAAGTGACCGGGCAGCGGGGCGGCATCCACAATTCGGTGACGCGCATCGTCGTCAAGCCGACGCACATGATTGGCGGCTACGCCCAGCAAAGCTACGGCTTCAACTATTACGGCACGATCGGAACCAACCGCGACGAATTCGTCATCATCCGCAAGATGTCGAAAGTCGACTGGCTCGATAAACCGACTGCCGATCAGCCCGAACCATTGCCCGTCGCGCCCAAAATGGAGGCCGCAGAATGAAAATCCGCGCACAAGTCGCGATGGTGCTCAACCTCGACAAATGCATCGGGTGCCATACGTGCTCGGTCACCTGCAAGAACGTGTGGACCAACCGTGAAGGCATGGAATACGCCTGGTTCAACAATGTCGAGACGAAGCCCGGCATCGGTTATCCGAAGGACTGGGAAAACCAGGACCGCTGGAACGGCGGCTGGCGCCGCAAGAAGAACGGCAAGATCGAGCCGCGGATTGGCTCGAAGTGGCGCGTTCTCGCCAACATCTTCTCCAATCCGGACCTTCCTGAAATCGACGACTACTACGAGCCCTTCACGTTCGATTACGAGCATCTGCAGACCGCGCCCGAGCTGCAGGCCTCGCCGACCGCGCGGCCGCGCTCGCTGATCACCGGCGAACGCATGGAAAAGATCGAATGGGGGCCGAACTGGGAAGAGATCCTCGGCACCGAGTTCGCCAAGCGGTCGAAGGACTATAATTTCGAGGGCGTTCAGAAGGACATCTACGGGCAGTTCGAAAACACCTTCATGATGTATCTGCCGCGGCTGTGCGAGCACTGCCTCAACCCGGCCTGCGTCGCGGCCTGTCCGTCGGGCGCGATCTACAAGCGCGAGGAAGACGGCATCGTCCTCATCGACCAGGACAAATGCCGCGGCTGGCGCATGTGTGTCTCGGGCTGTCCCTACAAGAAGATCTACTACAACTGGTCGAGTGGAAAATCCGAGAAATGCATCTTCTGCTACCCGCGCATTGAGGCTGGCCAGCCGACCGTCTGCTCGGAGACTTGCGTCGGTCGCATCCGTTATCTCGGCGTCGTGCTTTATGACGCCGATCGGATCGAGGAAGCGGCGAGCGTGGCGGCCGAGCAGGATCTCTATGAGGCCCAACTCGGCATCTTCCTCAATCCGCACGATCCGGCGGTTATTGAACAGGCGCGGCGTGATGGCATTGCCGAGAACTGGCTCGAAGGCGCCCGCCGTTCGCCGGTCTACAAGATGGCGATGGAGTGGAAGGTCGCGTTTCCGCTGCATCCGGAATACCGCACGCTGCCGATGGTCTGGTACGTGCCGCCGCTCTCGCCAATCCAGTCGGCCGCGCAGGCCGGCAAGATCGGTCACGATCGTGAAATGCCGGACGTCCGCAGCCTGCGGATTCCGCTGAAATACCTCGCCAATCTTCTCACCGCCGGCAAGGAAGAGCCGGTCGCACTCGGCCTCGAGCGCATGCTGGCGATGCGCGCCTACATGCGCGCCAAGACAGTGGACGGCGTCATCGACGAGAATATTGCCCGGCGTGTCGGTCTCAGCGGGCAGGCGATCGAAGATATGTACCACGTGATGGCGATCGCCAATTACGAGGACCGCTTCGTCATCCCGACCGCACATCGCGAGATCAACGAGGACGCCTATGATCTGCGCGGATCCTGCGGCTTCTCATTCGGTAACGGCTGTTCGGGCGGTGTCAGCGAGACCAATCTGTTCGGCACGCCGAAGCGCGCCAAGACGCCGATGGAGGTCGTGTGATGAACAGGACCTTCAAGGCGCTGTCCGCGCTCCTGACTTACCCGACCGAGGAACTGAAGCTGGCGACAGGCGAAATCAGCGAAGTGCTCGATGCCGATACGCTGATTCCGGGCCGCATCCGCGACCAACTGCACACGCTGCTGCATGAGATCGCGAGCGGCGACCTTTACGACCTGCAGGAGCGTTACGTGTTGCTGTTCGATCGGACGCGGTCGTTGTCGCTGCATCTCTTCGAGCACGTGCATGGCGAAAGCCGCGATCGCGGACAGGCGATGATCGATCTCAAGTCGCAATATGAGCAGGCCGGGTTGTTGATGAGCGCCAGCGAGCTTCCCGATTTTCTGCCGCTGTTTCTCGAATACCTCGCCACGCGCCCTGCCAAGGAAGCATGCGAGGCGCTTGGTCAGCCCGTGCATATCTTTGGCGCGCTGGCGGAACGGTTGCGCAAGCGAAAATCGCCTTACGAAGCTGTCTTTCGCGTCCTGATTGCCCTGGCCGCGGCGAAGCCGAAGGACGAGGACGTCTCGGCGTTGCTTCAGTCACCGGATCCGGAGGCGACCGATCTGGCTGCGCTCGATGCCGCCTGGGAAGATGAGCCGGTCAATTTCGGACCCGGCTCAGGCGACAGCTGCAAGGACGGCCTCATCGCCCGCGTGCGCGGCGCCATGCGTGCGGCGCCCGGTGTCGCAAGCCCCTCCCGATCCAACCCGCGCCAGTGAGGACAGCCTTATGCGCGACCTGATCAATTATGCGGTGTTCGGCTGGTACCCGTATCTGTGCCTGATCGTATTTCTTCTCGGCAGCTGGGTACGATTTGACCGCGAGCAATACACCTGGCGCAGCGGATCGAGCCAGCTTCTGCGCCGCCGGCAGCTGGCCTGGGGCTCGAACCTGTTTCACGTCGGCATTCTCGTCATTTTCTTCGGTCACTTCGTCGGTCTGCTGACACCGATCTGGGTGTTCGATTTCCTCGGCATTTCCCACACATTCAAGCAATGGATGGCGATCATCATCGGCGGCGTCGCCGGCGTGTTCTGCTTTATCGGCATGACGCTGCTGGTCCACCGCCGGCTGTTCGACTCGCGGATCCGCAAGACCTCGTCGTTCGGCGATATCGCGATCCTCTTGCTGCTGTATGCGCAGCTCATTCTCGGGCTCGCAACGATCGGGGTGTCGCTGAACCATCTCGATGGTCATGAGATGGTGAAATTCATGACCTGGGCGCAGGGAATTCTCACACTGCAGCCGGGCGTGGCCGACCTCATCGCCGATGCGCATCCGATCTTCAAGGCGCATCTGTTCCTCGGGATGACGCTTTTCCTCGTCTTCCCGTTCACCCGGCTTGTGCACGTCTGGAGCGCGCCGATCTGGTATCTGGGTCGCCGCGGCTATCAGGTTGTGCGCAGCGATGGACGACGCGAAGCGGTTTCGCGCGGCCGTCCGGTCCCGGCGGAGTAAGCGCATGTCCTGCTCGGTGCACGTCCAGTTTCCTGCGGGAAAGCCCGTGACGGTCAGCGTCAACGGGGTCGCGATCGCGCGCGATGCCATTCAACGCGAGATGCAGCACCATCCGGCGGAAAAGCCGATCGCCGCCTGGCAGCAGGCCGCGCGGGCGCTGGTCATCAGGGAATTGCTGCTGCAGCGGGCGAAGCATCTCGAATTGACGCCCGAGCCCGCCTGCGACGAGGCAGGACGGCGCGAGACCGACGACGAAGCCCTTGTGCGCGCGGTGGTGGAGCGGGAAGTGACCGTGCCCACGCCGGACGATGCGATCTGCAGGCGCTACTACGAGCAAAACAAGGCGCGCTTCCGGTCGCCTGATATTTATGAGGCATCGCATATTCTATTTGCGGCGCTGCCGGCTGACCGGGACGGCTATGCGGCGGCGCGCGCGGATGCCCTCGCTGTCCTCGGCACGCTTCGGGATGATCCGGAGTCCTTTGCGACGCTGGCGAAGGCCTATTCGAAATGTCCTTCGGCGGAACAGGGCGGCAATCTCGGCCAGATCACCAGCGGACAGACCACTCCCGAATTCGAGCGCGCGCTCCTTGGGCTCGCACCGGGCGAGATCAGTGCGGAGCCGGTGGCGACCCGCTATGGCTTCCACGTCATCCGGCTAGAACGCAAGATCGATGGCCGCGTGCTTCCTTACGACGTGGTCGCCGAACCTATTGCCGACTATTTGCGTGAAAGCGTCCAGCGCCGTGCCAATGCGCAATATGTCGCGAGGCTCGCGTCGGCCGCGCGCATTGAGGGTATAGAGCTTGCGAGCGCCGAAGCGCTGCGCGTCCACTGAGGTTTCATCGTCATGCTGCTCGGCGACATCTTGAGCAAACTGGAGAGTGACGGCGAGGCGGCCGAAGTCATTCTGGGTGCCGGTGATCTGCGATTGCTTGCGGCGATGCGGCAGCGGGCAGAAGCGGAAGGTCTCGATCTTGCGGCCTATGCCAAGGCTGCGGTCCAACACTACGCAGCCGAAGCTTCGGACGAGGAATGGCTGACGATGATGGGGCAGATCGGACGCGCGGCCGACCCCGGTCTGACGTGCCTCAAGCGCGCATTCGAAAAGGCGACGGTTCGCTCGTCGAACACCCGGCAGGAATTTTCCGCAGGCGACTGAATTGCGCGCCGCTGAACCGTGCGGTGATCAAATAAGAACGTCGGCGTCTGGCCTTTAGCGGGCATCTGTGGTCGCACCGCACACGTCTGCTTTCGGCGCTGAAGCAGATAACACGGTTGCCGCCATTTTATCGGGGGCCAAAAAACGATTGGTCAGCAAACTCGGATGGTTCCTCCCTGCGTAGTTTGCATCTTCTCTTCAGCCCCGACTTTGTCGGGGCCTTTTTTGAAAGTCGCACGCCGGATTGTTCGGAAGAATTCATCTTCCCGGCTGTTAATGAAAGTGGCGGGGCGACGCCAACTTCCAGAAAGTTCGACACATGGGCCGGGAGCAGAATTCAAGCATGTTCGATTTTGTAGATGCGATTGACGATATTATTCGCTCGGCCGATCCCGGGAAGCGAAAGGTGCTCGCAACCAAAATCGACAGATATAAGAAAGAAAAATCGCCGGACTTTTTGTGGGCGACCGGCCCGCAAGCGCCTACGCTTTTGCATAACATAATGTTGACAATCGAATGGGCATGTCAGGTCGACATTCCGCAATCGAGGCAGCCCCAGCATTGATGGGGACCCGGTCACGACGCCCACACCGAACGAGCGGCCCTGACATGGCAACACAAAGAAGCGGTCTCAGTGATAAGTGCGATTGGGGGAACTCACCGCAGCGATGGCTTTAACAACATCAGCCATCAGTCCCAATCCGCATTTAACTTTGATAAGAGCTGCTCGCTAAAACTTTGCAGTGTGGCGGCAGTGACACAAAAGGACCGCCCCATTCTCCAAGATGGCTATTGAGTGCTAGATCCCGATTCAACGTCGGGCACCTCAGCATTACCGAGTGTCTTACCTGAACAGCACAGAACAGACATTCTCTCGCGGTCACGTGATGACCTACGGGGATACCAAACGTGAGTCATGTGACTTCGATCACAGATCAGCAGGCGAGCGAGGCGGTAAGGTGAGACACTCCAAGAATGGAGGGGACCATGATCAACTGGAAAACACAGGAATGCGTCCAAGAGATTTTCGCCCTGACACTCGCTTGTGGTGTGCTTATGACGCTGGCTTCGGTAATCCCAGCTTGATGCCGCAGGAAGCAAAAGTGCGCAGTCGAAAATGGACAATAACTACAAAGTAAGCGGGGGCCGCACCCAGGGTGCCGCCCCCGATCGCGGGAACAGGTTCCGTTCAGGGGAGAGTCCACGCGACCTTAGACTCCAACCCGCCCACTCGTGGCTTGGTCGATTGTTCCTTGCCGTATCGGAACCACTCTTCACCGCGCCGGACAAGCATCTCACGCTTTGAGACCCGCGCATCATCGATACCGCGCTGTCGGCGCAGGGCGATCTGTCGGGCGCTGTTCCGGTTTGGACTCGCTGCCTTCCTGTATGTCCCGGGCTTAACGGCAACGGTGATTTCTTCGTTGTCTGGCACTTCAATGACGGGAAGGCCGTCTAACCCGGTCTTGGGCATCACGCATGCACGCAAAGGAAAAAGGGCGTCGCGGGTCGCGACGGCCCGAGGGTTCTGATGAAGCGTCGGCCTATGGCTGCTCCGGGGTGATGATGACGGGTTGGAGAGGGCGTAGACCGCTCGAGCAATTCCTCAGGGAACCTAAGGTTCCAGTTTTACTTGATGTTTAAGTTGTCGCCGTAAAGCGTAGGAGGGCCAATATGTCAAAGGTTCAACATTGCTTTGCCCGCATCGGCGCGGCTGCTTGGTTATTGTTCTTACTGCAAAGTATCGCTGCAAGCGGTAGCGCGGTAGCTGCCGTGAGGGCTATTCCACTTCCCACGGCGCGTCCGAACATGATCGTGATGAGCGTCGAAGAAAGGGGTTGTTACAGGATCACGTCGCCGGCGAGCACCGCTGTAATGGATTTCAACATAGGTTCGATTTTGTTGAACGCCTGCTCGGGCGACACGTGGCTCTTGATGTCCGGGCAAGGTAGCAATGGCTCAGCACTCCGATGGCATATGATAAAAAAAGTCACTGATGAACCTGTATCGGCTTCGCCATCGTTGCCGCCACTAAGTCGCGAGTGAGGGATCGGCATTGTTGCCGATCTGGCCCTCGAAAAGTGGATCAAGGTCAAGAATCCTAAATCGCCAGCGGCGATACGAGTTCTTGAAGGATCATTCTAACCGTGTGCGGTCGCTTCACGGGATGCCTACATGGCAGCCAACTTAGCGTGTGATCATCGACCCCGGAGGCGCCGCCGCTGAAAAATCCGGGGTCGATCCTTTCAACGGACTAACCCGACGTCGTTGATTATCGCAGGGTGATCACCAGCCCGTTCAAGTCGGCAGCGACGATCAGACCAGCTTGTCGACCCGACAGGGTCAGCACCGCGCCATTTTGGTTTGTCAGTACGATCCCGCCCGCTCCGGGGCCAACGGCGATACCTCCGCCAGCAGCCGCGTAGACGCCATTAACATCGCCTGGCCTTCGGATGTTGCTGACTGTACCGACAAAGTCGGTCGCTGAGGCGCCAAAGGTAAAGCCATAACTTATGCCACCAATCGCGAGTGGATAGCGCCGGCCATGAAATACCAAGGTGCCACCGCCCGCCGAGCCGCCAATAACGAAGCCTGCCTTAACAACATTGAAGCGGATGGCCCCGCTGTCGGCGCAAACGACTGTTGAGAATCCTAGTGTCAAGAAAACCAGTGCGGCGCGCGCGGCGGATGAAAGTCTCATGATGGTCCCCCAGTTCAGTCTGCGCAGAGAATAGATTTACTTAGGCTCGCCAGCAAAGGTCTCGGCAATAGCCGGTTCGGCAAAACACAGGATAAGTGCCCCATTGGCATGGTGCCGTGCCCGCACCTGCAGTTGTTCGGTCCGCGATGCTTTGAGCTGACCGCGAGTGAACGGGTTCCTCCTAGATGACGCTCTAGGCTGCCAGCGGCATTCTCGTCCTACGTTCCTAGCGCCTCCGCAAAGGCGAACTCGGCGTCATCAGCAAATAAGAACGCGTCAATTTCTACTGAGCGAGGAAAATATTTCAGAACCGCGAACTCCAATGATTTGCAAATGTCTTGTTCGTGGAGATTTGGTTCTCATGACCGCTCCTATCCCTTGGTGGCGATGACGTAGAAGGAAAGCGAGCCGCTGGCCGAGCGCGAGCGGACGCGTTCGCGTCTTTGGGGTAAGGGGATGACGCACGACGTCATCGCCGAAATGGTTGTCGCTGAGTCGAACTAAATGAGGGCAGTAGCACCGCACCACGAAGACAAAAAACTTTCGCGCAGATTTCCGACTGGCGGCGGCCGTTCAATTCGGGCGGCCGAGACTTTGCTTCCAAAGGTCAAGCACCCCAGGCGGAAATACCCGCGTTCCCACGCCAGTGCGTCGGCACGCTTCTGGCCACATTTCAAGCAAGGCGCGGTCCTCGCTGAACTCCTCATTCTGCAAGTCAGTGGATCGCCGCTCGGCGGCCATTTTTAAGAGTTCGATCAGCGGAGCGACATCTTTGTTTTCGGTGTGCATGTCCATATCCTTCCGAATGCCGGAGAGAGGATATGAGTTGCTGAAAAATACGCTGTGTCGGGCATCACGAAAATACCCGCGGAATTTACGAAAATCTTATCTGGCGGTAGTGGTTTGCATATGCGGGAATCAGCCGTAAAATGACCGCCGGGTAAGGGGGCCAAAAATTGGGGGCCCCAATGAAATCAACCGTGATCAAACGTTCCATCGTGCTGGATGGACATAAAACCAGCGTCAGCCTTGAAGAGCCTTTCTGGACTGAGCTCAAAGAAATCGCTCATTTCGAACATATGACGTTGTCGAAATTGGTCGGTGGAATTGACGCTATGCGCAAGCAGAGCAATCTGTCGTCTGCGATCCGCCTTTTTGTGCTTGAGCATGTTCAAAAGCAAAGTTCGAGCGCGGATGATTGCACTAAGTCTCGAACTTACTCACAAACGCTGCCGCTAAACTCGCATCAGCAAAGCACCACCGAATAACTGCGCCATCGGCATTGTGCGTGCCGTGGCCGCGCTGCGCCCTGATGCCATGCTGAATGTGAAAGTCGTACATCGCATCGAGCCGCGTGCCAGCCCGCCAGGCGGGACGCCGGATGTCAACGTGATGCGGAAATTGCGATGCTTTTAGTTGGCCGTTATAGCGGAGGCTAATGGCGTTTTCTAAATCGATATCAGTGCGAACAATCCGCAAAGCGCAGTGCCGCTCAGTAGGAAAAACCAATCCGAAGGTTTAAGGGCAAATAATCTACCGTCGCTAATTACAAAAGATCGCATGACCCAACACAGCTCCAAGCGCCACGCGATTAGCTAGCCTGACTAACTCAGAAAAGCTGTAGCGCGGCGGCCACGCTGTGAAACGATTTTGTGCGAACGATGCGCGCAAGCTCGCGGCCAGTGCCACGTATTGCCTCAGGTTTCATGAGAAACACTGTATTGGGCAACCGCTGTGAGAGTGGCGTTTATTCAATAGCCCATAAAAAAAGAGGCCGCCCACGAGATACACGGCGCGGCCCTTACCATTGAGGCGATGCGAACCGGGTGACTGGTCGCGCCGCACTCACAATCCGGGGAACGCAACACCGGATTGTCTACTCACCCGATTACTTCTCATCTGCATTGAGGCACGAATAAGGTCTACACGCGTTTTCCATGCGTGTTTAACGGACATTTGTGGGACCCGGCGCCGCGGGTGCGCCTGATGCGACCGACGACGCGGCCGCTTTCGTCCTAGCGTCCGCCGCGGCTCTTGCCGATGCGGATGAGGTTTTGGGATATTGAAAGTCGCTTTAAAGTCTAAAGCCCCATTTCTAAGTCTGTGATTTCATTGGCGCGCCCTAGGGGATTCGAACCCCTGTTACCGCCGTGAAAGGGCGGTGTCCTAGGCCTCTAGACGAAGGGCGCATGGCTAGCGATCGGCCAGAGGGAGCTTGCCGGGCCGAACGAGCAAAGTTTCGGGGGGTATAAAGACCTTCGCCGCCAGCGGCAAGCGAATGCCTGCTACCATTTTCCGGTATTTCCCATCGATTTCCATGGTTCCTGCGGCGGCTTGGGCGAGCCCTTCTGCAGCAGCTCGATCGAGTGCTTGTCGGGCGAGCGCACGAAGGCCATCACCCCGTCGCGCGGCGGCCGGTTGATGGTAACGCCGGCCTTCATCAGGCGGTCGCAGGTCTCGTAGATGTCGTCGACCTCATAGGCGAGGTGTCCGAAATAGCGGGCCTCGCCGTAGTCCTCGGTATCCCAGTTGTAGGTGAGCTCGACTTCAGGTCCCGGCCTGCCCATTTTCTTGCTGTCCTCGACCAATTTTTCGTCGGTGGGGCCGGCAAGGAACACGAGCGTATACCGGTTCTTCTCATCGACGCGCCGGCGCGTCTCTTTCAGACCGAGTTTGTTGCAATAAAAATCGAGAGCGGCATCCAGGTCCCGGACGCGGAGCATGGTGTGCAGGTATCGCATGGGCTAAACCTCACTGACTGATAGACGGCACGCACAATATAGCTATGATCACGCCCGATCTTCCAACGGCAATCTCCCGCCTTCGCGACCTGATCGAAGAGACCCAGGCGATCGTCCCATTCACAGGGGCGGGGATCTCGACCGAGTGCGGTATCCCCGACTTTCGTTCTCCCGGCGGGATTTGGACGAAGTACCAGCCGATCCCCTTCGACGCTTTTATGACGGATCGGGAGATGCGGGATGAGTCCTGGCGCCGGCGCTTCGCCATGGAGGATCAGTTCGGCGGGGCGAAACCCGGTCGTGGCCATCGGGCGATCGCGAGTCTCTATCGCGCGGGCAAAGTCCCGGGCTTGATCACGCAGAACATTGACAACCTCCATCAGGCATCGGGCGTTGCAGCGAAGGACATCGTCGAGCTGCATGGCAACACAACCTACGCAACGTGCCTCGACTGCGGGGAGCGGTACGAGTTGCCGTGGGTGAGGAAAAAATTCGAGGCCGCCGGCAATCGCGCTCCTGACTGCGATTGCGGTGGCTACATCAAGACCGCAACCGTTTCCTTCGGCCAGGCGATGCCGGCCGAAGCCATGGAGCGGGCTGACGAATTAGCCAGGAATTGCAGCCTTTTCCTTGCTATCGGCTCGTCTCTCGTCGTGTGGCCGGCGGCGGGATTTCCTCTGACGGCGAAGCGAGCCGGCGCGATTCTCGTCATCATCAATCGCGAGACGACCGACTTCGACGATCTCGCCGACTTGGTGGTGCGCGAAGACATCGGCGACGTGCTCGGACCCTTCATCGCCCACTGATTCGGACAGCGCTGCGCTGTGCACAGGGCTGTGTGCAAGCGCATTTTGCACTTTGCGGTTCAAGGGCGAGTGTTAAATTCGATTCCTCAGGATTCGTTGAAGCGCTTTTCATGGCGTCGGACGGGATCGAACCAAAAATGTCTGGGACCAATCTCCGACCAGGGACGGTCAGAGAAATCGTCGATGAGACGGCGACCAATCTCATCGAATTGTCGGGCGTCATCAAGTGGTTCGATGTTGCGAAGGGATTTGGCTTCATCATCCCCGACAACGGAATGCCTGACATCCTTCTGCATGTGACCTGCCTGCGCCGAGACGGCTATCAGACCGCCTATGAGGGCGCGCGGGTCATCTGCGAGGTGCTGCAGCGGTCGAAAGGCCTTCAGTCATTCCGGATCGTTTCAATGGACGAGTCGACTGCGGTGCATCCGGCGCAAATGCCGCCGCCACGCACGCACGTCACCGTCACCCCGACCAGCGGATTGGAACGCGCGCAGGTCAAATGGTTCAACCGGCTGCGCGGTTTCGGCTTTCTGACCCGGGGCGAGGGCACGCCTGATATTTTCGTCCATATGGAAACCCTGCGCCGCTATGGCTTTGCCGAGCTGCGGCCGGGTCAGACCGTCCTCGTCCGCTTTGGGCCGGGTCCCAAAGGGCTGATGGCCGCGGAGGTCCGCCCGGACGGCGGCTCGCTCGGGCCCGCCTCGCACTAGTCGGGCCTATTTTCCGATTGCCGGCTTTGATGAGGCCGCGTAAAGGCGGCCCCATGGTCCGCCTCGGCTCGCTTGCCCTTATTGTCCTCGCATTGACCTTGTCGCCGGAGGCCGCCAGATCCGCCGGAGAGCAGACGCTCGAAATCGCGAGCAAGAGCGGCGTTCACGTCTTCTCGGTTGAGGTTGTCGACAATGATGCGGACCGGGCAAAAGGGCTCATGTACCGCAAGGAACTGCCCGAAGGCCGCGGGATGCTGTTCGATTTTCACCGCGACCAGGAGGTCAGCTTCTGGATGCAGAATACCTATATCCCGCTCGACATGATTTTCATCCGCGGCGACGGACAGATCCTGCGGATCGAGGAAAATACCGTGCCTTTGTCGACGCGGATGATACCGTCGCGCGGCGCGGTGCGCGCGGTTCTGGAGGTCATCGGCGGCACGTCGCGCAAGCTCGGTATCGCGCCGGGGGACCGTGTTGCCTCGCCGATCTTCCGCGCGCGCTGAGGCTTGCTTGCCGGGCTATAGCGAAGCGTGTATCGAACCCCTGTTTCCCGGCGGGGCATAGCGCAGTCTGGTAGCGCGTCTGCTTTGGGAGCAGAAGGTCGCAGGTTCAAATCCTGCTGCCCCGACCACTTTCGAACACGAACGAACGGCGAACGATAGAGCCGGGGCAGTGGTGCCGGAGAGGGCATCCCGCCGGCCCGGAGGCGGTTCCGTTCGGTCGCCGGGGACGCGGCAGTGCACCGCGAACGAGCGGACGCCGTTCGCGGTGCATGTTCCCTAGGGTCATCATAACGGACTCGTAAATTCGCTGTTGGTGGGTGTTTTGGACTTGTCAGCCCCTTTTGCCGGCACCAAAGTGACTCATGGGGGAAGTTGAAGAGTTTTTCCACAATTCGGCTTTCGATCCGGAAACGGTCAAGTCGCTGTGCGATGCCTACGACAAGGCATGCAGATCGCTTCATGATAACGGCCAGCCAAAAATCGTCAGTGAGGTAATTGCCCTGCGAATAATTTCGCTGGCCAAGGAAGGTGAGCGCGACCCGGACAGGCTTTGCGCGGGTGCACTCACAGCGTTAGGCAACAAGGCTGTGTTCGAGCGCTAGTTCCCACTTTCTTGATAACACCGCGCGCCCTGGGCTTCGTTTCAAGTGTGGGCAGGGCCGATCTGGCCACGGTGCCTTAACTCCTTACCGGTGGCTTCGCTAAATCCGCAAAGGGTCGCTCATCCCATGGCTGGCCTAAGCCGAACCCGACGAGCTAGTTCCGCCGGCGTTTTGCCGATGCAAGCCTAGCCGCAGAATTTGCGAGTAAATTTATCGGACTACCTAAGGCCCGCGCGGTTTAGGCCGAGCTAAGCCTGACTTGATTGGCTTTCACTGCTCACTATGGCGCGAGCAGTGTCCGGCTCTTCTGCAGGGTGTAAATGACATTGTGATTCAAGCGGGTTGCCTTGGGCCGATACGATCCCGACTAGGTAGGGAAAAATTAGCGTCTCTTTGCCAAACTTGTTTGGCTGAGATGTCGATGACCAAAGACCTTCAACAACGTATCCGTGAACGGGCCTACCAGATCTGGCTGCACGTGGGCTGCCCAGATGGCCGGGATAAGATACATTGGGACATGGCGACCGAGTTGGTTGCTATAGAAGACAGCCAGTCTATAAAGGACAGCCAGGAACGAGACCGTAAGCGAATCCGCATCCGCGAGGACTACGTTCGATACTGGGTCAGTTTCGGAATGAACAATGCAGCGCAGTCTATAAAAGACCGCCAGGAACGAGACCGTAAGAGAATCCGCATCCGCGAGGACTACGTTCGGTACTGGGCCAGGTTCGGAATAACAATGCGGCGATCCACGCGCGCACGCGGTCCCGTGAATCAAACGCGTCCTGGTAGCCCCCACCAAGAGTCCGCGTCGACGCAGGCGAGTTCGGGTTTTTTATTTTAATCCGCCTGCCTGACGGTCCCGACCGATAGACCGACCTGGCGCGCTTGGACACAACACAGGCTACTTTCCTTCTCCCTTGAATTCGCGGGCCGGGCGGCCGCGATTGTCATTGCGGCGCGTCCGCCCTATAGGGTTGCGGGTACCTCAAGGCAGAATTCCCAATGGTTGCCAGGATCTACAAGCCCGCGAAGACCGCCATGCAGTCAGGCTTTGGCAACACCAAAGGCTGGGTGCTCGATTTTGAGCCGGAGGCGCCGCGCCGAGTCGAGCCGCTGATGGGTTGGACCTCGTCCAGCGACATGCGCCAGCAGCTGCGGCTGCGGTTCGAGTCGAAAGAGGAGGCGGTGGCTTATTGCGAGCGGCATAAGCTCGCCTATGAGGTGTTCGACGCGGCCCCCCTCAAGCGGCGGACAATGTCCTACGCCGACAATTTTTCCTTCAAGCGTCGCGATCCCTGGACGCACTAGAAACCTGTCGCGAAATTTGCGGATCAGGCCGGCTGTTTTTCGGTAGGAGCGGCGCCTTCCAGGCTGAGCCCCTGCGTCGCCGCGCGCTGGCGGAGGAGCGAAACAAAACGCTCCTGCGGCATCGGCTGGCCGAGCAGATACCCCTGGCCGTAGTCGCAGCCCATGCTGACGAGCGCCACCGCGTCGGCGGCTTTTTCGATGCCGGCCGCGACAGCATAACGTCCGAAACTGTGCGCGAGATCGATGACGGTCTTGCACAGCGGAGCGTTGACCTTGTCGGTGCCGCAGTCGGCGACAAAGGACTTGTCGAGCTTGAGCTCCTCGAACGGCATTTCCTCGGACTTGGCGAGCGTCGAATAGGCCCGGCCGAAGTTGTCGATCGCAAGCCTGACGTTGTGCGGCTCGAGCTTCTTGCTCAATTCGCCGGCAAGCTTGAGGTCGTTGACGATCTGCTCTTCAGGCAGGTCGATGATCAGGCCATGCCATTTTTCGCTGGCCGGGCGATGCGCCTTGACGATGTCCTCAACCGAGATCTTGACCAGCGCGGGCACGGGAATGTTGACCGACAGCCGCAGATTGACACCGAGCTTGGAGAAAAGAGCGCTGGTCTTGAGCGCGTTTTCAAGCGCCAGCTCGGCCAATTTGGCGGCGGCAGGCTCGGACGCGTCGGCGGTGAACGCTCCGGCAAGCACCATGCCATGCTGGGGGTGACGCACGCGGGCATAGGCCTCGGCGCCTGCGAGTTGTTTTTTGCGCAGAGCAATTTTGGGCTGGTACCAGAACTCCACCCACTTGTTCTTGATCGCATCATCGAGCTCGAGCTTGGCCGCGACCGCGGGCGGGGTGCCCAGCTTGAGCTCCTGCACGAGCTTGACGATCGTCTCGGTCTCAAAGGGTTTCTTCAGCACGGGCAGCATCTGCAGCTTATGTTGCGCGCCGATGCCCTTGACGTGCTCGAGGACTGCCGCGCCACGCGCGCTCATCAATTGCACGGCGCCCCGAAAGCGTCCCCTGCCTAGGGCGACGACGGTTTCGATCGCGTCGGCCGACTCGAGAGAGATATTGATGAATACGAGCGCAGGCGGACGTGACTCGATGGCCTTGCGCATGCTGGCGCCGTCGGGAAACTCGACGGTATCGACACCAGCCCCGTGCAGCACGAGCGACAGGAAATGCCGGATGCTCGGCTCTTCATCGACGACATAACAGGTTGGTACGCCGCCGGGGGCGAGTGGCGGCGACTCGACGGCAGGGGTGCCGTCGGCCGGTGTCGACGATTTGGCGGCTGGCTCGGTCATTTGCGGTTCGGGCGCACTTAAACCGAGGGAATTGCAGCGTCCCCCCCGGCTATTGGTGTGCCAAACTTGTTAATTATGAGTTTCCCCGTCGTCTCAGGCAGGCGGATAAGGGCGGCCGGATGCTGTGCCGCCACGCGCTTAACGAGGCTTTCTTCAGCGGCTACGATGGATTCGGCTTTCGGGGGTGGAGATGAGACAGCGCGACAAGGCAGGCGGCAAGACATCGGTGCGCTGCCCATTTTGCAACGAGGGTGTCCGGGCCGACGCCTCGATTTGCCGCCACTGCGGCAACGACCTGAAAATTCCTGAATCGCTTGCGCTCGAAAATGCAGAGCTCAAGGAGCGCGTGGCAGGCCTGCGACGCGAGCTGGCGGATCTGCACGGGCGGCTCGGCCGCCAAGACAGAAGCTGACGGGCGGGGGATTCAATGGAGTGTCCTTACTGCCTCGAGGCATTCAACGAGGAGGCGCTTGTTTGCAAGGACTGCGGACGCGATCTTCGTCTGGTCCGCCCGGTCATCAATGAAAATTTGCGGCTCGTCGCGCTGGCGATGGACCTCGAAGATCAAGTCCACAAAGCGCGCGCGGCGGTTGCGCGCGCGACAATGCCTCTGACCTTCTGGTCGACTCATTGTGCCGTCTACATTTTGGCGCCGGTCATTCTGCTTGTCGCGGCGCATTTTCTGATCGTCGTCGGTCTCGATATCTCGCCACTCTATCTGCGCCTTGCGTCCATAGTAATTCCGTTGCCATTCGGTTTCCTGCTCATCTGGCGCTCGCATCACGACATTCAGTGGGCGATCGCTGACGGCATCTTGATCGGCCTCCTCGCGGTGACAGGGATGCTGATTGCCGTCGCTGTTATAGACAAGGTTCCCGTCTTGCCGGACAACGCCCGCGATTGGCGCGAGACCATGGAATATGTTGCGAGCATCGCGCTCGCCAACATCACGGGTGCGGTTCTGGCGTTTTTCGTGCGTCGCATGCTGCCAAGGACGTTGGATGCCACAGGGGCGCCGGGCCCTGCCGCGATAACGATCGCGCGCATAGCCGGACGCCACGTCGGAACGCAGGCATTGCGGCGTCGCGCCCAGAAAATTCAGGATAACTTCAGGACGATCGCAACCGGAGCCACTGCGCTGGGCGCGGGCGCCAGCTCATTGTACACGGGTATCCGGGCCTTGGTCGGGTTCTGATTGCGTCCAGGCGCAGTGTCCGCAGGTCTCTATTTGACCACTTCGAACGTGAAGACGCCGACGGCTTCACGACCATCGCTGTCGGATATCCTCGCCTCGATCACGTGACGACCCGCAGGCGCTTCGGCTTGCGGCATCGTGAGGCCGGTGGCCTGGATATAGGGTCGCACGCGCGCGGTCAGATCGACGGTCGGTTTCTTCAGATAGATCAGATGGAAGGACTCCGGCTTGATGCCGCTGCTGCCATGCGCCTGAAATTTGAATTGCAGGTCGAACGGCGAGTGCACCGACTTTGTCGGGGAGACCAAGATCAGATCGGGACGGCGCGTGATGGCACGTGTGAGCGCCGGAATTTTTGTTGCGTCGGAAGCAGGAGGCAGGGCGGCCTCGTCAGCCGAGATCAGCACGTTGCCGGCTCTGACGGCCGGGCTGTTCACGGTGAATGCAAGAACGCACAAGCCCAGGACCACAAACCGCATGATAGATCCCCCCGATCGGCCGCCGTTCCGAAATTGATGATATCGAGCGGTCACCGCCGGGCAAGAGTTCTCAAACGGGAAAAACCTTATTTGCGTGGATGGACGCTCGATTTGCACGTGGTTTCCAGGCCGCGGACATGGTAGATTCGCGTTGATTTCTGGGGGGCGGGGGATGACCTCGCGGCTACTGAGCCTTTCGTTTCTGATCGGGCTTATGTTGGTGCTGTCGGCCGGATTTGCGTCGGCCGAGCGCCGCGTCGCATTGATCATTGGCAACTCGACCTACAAAAACGTCCAACCGCTCGCCAATCCTGCCAAGGATGCGGCGGCGGTGGGCGCGATGTTCAAGAAGGCCGGTTTCGAGGTGGTCGAAAGCAAGCTCGATCTCGGCAACACGGCGATGCGGCGCGCGATCCGTGAATTCACCGGGACTGCAAAAAACGCCGACATCGCTGTCGTCTACTATGCCGGCCACGGCATCGAGTTCGACGGCACCAATTACCTGATTCCGGTCGATGCCGAGCTTGCCAGCGATGTCGACGTCGAGGACGAGACGATCTCGCTCGACCGCGTCATGCGGATGCTCGATCCTGTAAAACGACTGCGGCTCGTCATCCTGGATGCCTGTCGGGAGAATCCGTTCGCAAAAAAGATGACGCGCACGATCGCGTCGCGCTCGATGGGCCGCGGCCTCGCGAAGATCGAGGTGACCACGACCGATACGCTTGTGGCCTTTGCCGCCAAAGCCGGGATGACCGCGGCCGATGGCACCGGAGGTCACAGCCCCTTTACCGCTGCCTTGCTCGACTCACTTGCGACGCCCGGCCTCGATGTCCGCATTGCCTTCGGGCGCGTGCGCGACGAGGTCATGAAATCGACCGATAACAAGCAGGAGCCCTACGTTTACGGCTCAATCGGCGGATCGACCGTCGCACTCGTCTCCAAACCGCCCGAGAAACAAGCGCCGGCTGCACCCGCCGCCGCCGACACGCTGGCGCGCGACTATGAATTCGCCGAGCGGATCGGCACCCGACAGGCCTGGGACAGCTTTCTGACCGCGCACAGCACCGGCTTCTTTGCCGATCTTGCGCGTGCGGCGCGCGACAAGATTATCGCGGCCGAACAACGCGTGACCATGGGCAAGGAAAAGGCGGCCGAAGAGGAGATCAAGCGCAAGGCCGCCGAGGCAGCCCGTGTGCGCGCCGCGGAAGAAGCAAGGCTCAAGGCAGAAGCCGACGCGAAAAAGGCGGCCGAGGAAGAAACCAGGCGCAAGGCCGCCGAGGAAGCTCGCTACCGTGCCGCCGAAGAGGCCAGGCTGAAAGCGGAAGAGGCGGCCAGGAAATTCGCCGAGGAAGAGGCAAAGCTGAAGGCCAGACTGGAAGCCGTGGTGAAATCACAGCAGACGCCCATGGTGGTTGCCTCGGCTCCGAGTGCGCCGGACGCCATGCGGGCTCCTGCGCCTCAAATGGACGAGGGCGATATCGCCCGGTTGCTGCAATTCCACCTCAAGCGTGTCGGCTGCGACCCCGGGACCGTTGACGGCAAATGGACCGACCAGTCCGCGCACGCAATGGCCGAATTCAACAAGCGTGCAAAAGCAAATTTCGAGGTCAAGGTTGCGTCGCTCGGCGCGCTCGATGCGGTCAAGCAACAGAAGGCACGCCTTTGTCCTTTGGTGTGCGGCAAGGGCTTCAAGGTCGAGGAAGACCGCTGCGTCGCCGAAGCCTGCCGGCGGGGTTTCGTGCGCAACAAGGCCACAGGCGATTGCGAGCGCGAAACAAAATCGGCGACGCGTCCGCCGTCACGCGAAGAAGGCAACGGCGGCGGGGGCGGCGGTCAGATTTACTGCTCGGAACGTGGCGGGTGCAGTTCGGTCCCAAAGAATTGCAGAATAGTGACGACCGCCAACGGAGGGGGAACGGGAAGCGGAACGCCAAGTGCGGGCGGCCAGACGGTCGTTTGCAACTAGCTTCCGCGGCTGAAGCGCAATGTTGCCGGTTGCTTTTACTGTTCTCTCTGCCGAACTATAGCCCAATAGATCAGGGAATTTTGCATGCGCTGGTCAATAATCAGTCGCGCCGTTTTGACGTTGGCGGGCGTTGTTCTGGTCGGCTACCTGCTTAGTCGCGGTGTATACGTCGGCTCCAACACGATTTTGGACTCAGCGAGCGGTCTGGTGGTTTATGAAAAACGGTGCCACTACCTCTATCTGAACGGTATCCGAGACATTCGCATGAATGCTGGCCTGAATGAGGAGGATACCCAACGCGGGTTCTGCCCGCTGCTCGGAAACTAAAACTCATTCCACTGCCTGAAAAAATGGGATGGCGTGGAAGTCTGATGACATCAATCGGCAGGAAGCAGCATTCCCCGAATAGTCAGAAACTGCGAACCCTTCTCGCTGTGATCCTTATCGCAGTTGGGTTTATCTCGTTCTGGATTGGAATACCCACCGCCAAGGGGCGGCAGAAATCATTTTTGGATAACTCGGTTTGGTCGGACTCGGATGTGCCGCTTGGATCATGCCGTTGAGCAATCGCGGGTTCAGATTGCTGCACGTGCGATTGGTACCGTGGTCAGTTTAGTTGCAGCAGGATTAATCATTCTCTTAATCGCAGCAATCAGGAGCGGGTTGTAATTGCCGGCGTTTCCCTAACGTTCGGACGATGTCGTTTCTGTCCTAGTGCCACTTCATCGCTCCGAAAGGCGACCCGTTGGGCGCGGAAGAAG